>NZ_BAAATK010000036.1:0-67342 GCF_039533365.1 Streptomyces glaucus | reverse complement strand
GCGGGCCGTCGGTGGCGGTGCCGGACGGGGCCGGGCGGACGGAGCCGGACGTACCCGGTGGGGGAGCGGGAGCCGGAGCGGGGCTTCCCCGGGGACTGCCGAGGGGCCGGCCGGGCCGGCGGACACCCGCGTCCTCGCGCTCCGGGCCGACGAGGGCGCCGGAACCGGCGGCCGGGAGCCGCGGGACGGCGCCCGGTCATCCGTGATCCCCCGCCAGGTCACGGATGGCCGAGGCGGAGACCGACCCCCCGGACCGTGACGGTCCAACTGCTCGACCCGAGTTTGCCCCGCAGGCTGCTGACAGGGTGTCGATGGTGCGTCCCCGGAGCGACCAGGCGTCGTCCCGGACCTGCGCCATCGGCTGCCGGCGAGGTGCCCGGCTTCTCGCCGAGGACCTGCTGCCCGGCAGGCCGCTTCCGCAGGCCGGCCGGATGACCCGGCTCGCGCTCGTCGTTGCCGACCGGGCCCTGGTCGGCGCGGCCCGCCGGCCGGCGCTCCCGGTGTGCTCTGCGGCGGTGATGGTGACACGCCCGTCGCAGCGAGGCACGCCGCCCTTCGGGCGACGGCGGAGCGACGCCGGGCGGCCGGTCACTCGGCCGGTCCGGCCTCCGCCGCCATGATCTGCTCGGCGACGTCCGCGAGGTGCTTCTGGTCCTGCGGGGAGATCCGCCTGACCAGACCGGCGATCCGGGCCGTCACGTCGCTGTGGGTCTGCAGGGCCAGCCGGGTGCCCTCGTCGGTCAGCTCGACCCAGTAGGCGCGGCGGTCCCTGGCGTCCCGGGTGCGGGTGATCAGACCGCGCCGCTCGGCCCGGTCCAGCAGGCCGCTCAGGCTCGACTTCTCCAGGTGGAGCAGCCTGCCCAGCTCGTTCATCCGGACCCTTTCCCGGACGATCACGGTGCACAGCAGCTCGGTCTGCTGCTGCGTGAGGTCGTGGGCACGCCCGGCGTCCGCGAACAGGCGCAGGACGAGGTGGGACAGGGCTACCAGCGCCGGGGCCAGGGCTTCCCCGCGCTCATCGACCACATCCACGGCATCCTCCCGTCCACAGCCCTCCGCAGTGTGCCCCGCCCGTGACCCGCGTTGTCAATCGGGGTGTCCTTCCCTCCGAATCGGGGTGTCTTTCCCTCCGAAGAAGTGCGTGATATGAACAGTTCGTGATGTTAACCAATCCTCGGGAGGGTGCCATGACCGCGACCGTGGCCGTCGTCGGCGGCGGATACGGCGGCGTCACCGCGGCGAAGGCCCTGGACGACGTCGCCGACGTCGTCCTGATCGAGCCGCGCGACGCGTTCGTCCACAACGTCGCCGCGCTGCGCGGCGTCACGGATCAGGACTGGGCCGAGCGGCTCTTCATCCCGTACGACAAACTCCTGACCCGCGGCACGGTCAAGCGGGACCGCGCGGTCGAGGTCACGGCGACCACGGTCCGGCTCGCCTCCGGCGAGACGGTCGAAGCCGACTACATCGTCCTGGCCACCGGCTCGACCGCGCCCTACCCGGCGAACATCGACGCCCTCGACCGCGAGACCGGCAAGAAGAAGCTCGACGCCACGCGCGCGGAGCTGGAACTGGCCTCGCACGTCCTGCTGCTGGGCGCCGGCCCGGTGGGTCTCGAGTTCGCCGGTGAGATCAAGGCGTCCTGGCCCGACAAGGCCGTCACGGTCGTCGACCCCCAGCCCCGGCTGCTCTCCGGCGCCTCCTTCCCGGAGGAGTTCCACACCGAGCTGCGCGCGCAGCTCGACCGGCTGGGCGTGGTGGTGCTGCTCGGCACCGCGCTGCGCGAGCTGCCCTCCGTGCAGCCGGGAGCGGTCGGCGCGTTCACCGTCACCACGGACTCCGGCGACGACATCGCCGCCGACATCTGGTTCCGCTGCTACGGAACCACCGCCAACAGCGACATCCTGGGCGCGGACCTCGGCGCCGCGCTGCGGCCCGACCGGCGCGTCGCCGTCACTCCCGAGCTGCGGGTCCAGGGCCTGCGGACCGTGTTCGCCGTCGGCGACCTCACCGCCCTCCCCGAGCTGAAGATGGCCCGTCTGGCGCAGAAGCACGCCGAGGTCGTCGCCGGCAACATCAGGACGCTGATCGAAGGCGGTACCGAACTGACCGCGTACCAGCCGGAGGGCGCGGACTCCATCGTGCTGCCGCTCGGCCCCGAGTGGGGCGTCACCTACGCCCCCGAGGCGGGCGTGCTCGGCGCGTCCGTGACGGCGGACATCAAGGGGACCTTCTTCCTCGACTCCTACCGGGAGCTGCTCAACCAGAAGTGACCGGTCCGCGGGCGCCGTGGCGCCCGCGGGTTTTCATTCACCTGACGTTTCCTGTGACTGCTCCGGGGCGGAGCCGTTTGAAGCGGGTTCCGGGTTTCCTGAATGACGGCGGCAGGAGGTTTTCCGGGTTTCTGCCGCAGGCGCGCCCAGGATTTCCGCAGCGGGTACGCCAGGGGATGCGAATGGACACTTCGGTGGTCATTGCCGGAGCCGGGCCCGCAGGGCTCATGCTCGCCGGGGAATCACGTCTCGCGGGAATCGACGTGACAGTGCTGGAAAGCCTGCCGAAACGTACCGGAGAATCCCGGGGAATCGGTTTGGCCACCCGCGCCATGGAGATGTTCGACCAGCGCGGGCTGCTGCGCCGCAGATGGGGGCCGCTGCGTCTCTACCCGCCGGGCACCTTCGCCGCGAGCGGTTCCCTCGTGGAGCCCGTGCCCGCGCGGGAGCGGGCAGAGCTCGCCCGCTGGCCGCTGACCTTCCGGGCCACCGCGCCCCGCGTCCGCGTGCCCGTACGGCTGACCTTCGCCGAGTACGAGGCGTGGTGGCGGCACGACGAGGAGACCCTCGCCGACCTCGCCGCGCACTTCACGGCCGCCCCGCGCGTGATCGTCGACCGCCAGCCCGACGCCGGGCACGACATCAGCCTCGGCTGGGCCGCCCGCTCCTACCACCTGCGTGCCCTGGCGTTCTTCGAGGGGTGTCTCGCCTCCCGTGCCGTGGCCCCCGCACCGGCGGCCACGACGGTCTCCTGACCCCGCGGGCCCGCTTCCGGGACGCGTTCCGCTCACTGCCGGTGCGCGGCTTCCGGCTCCTCCGCCGTGCCCCGCGGCGCGGGCGGCACCGCACCGGATGCCGCCGTGCCGGACCGCCGCACCGGGACCGGTGTGCCGCCCACCACCGTTCCGCCCGCCGTGCCGGGACCGCCTGCCACGGCCGCGTCAGCCGGCGCCCGGGGCGTCGACGGTGTCGTCGTCGCGGTCGCCCTCGGCCTGGGACGGGGTCGGATAGTCGAAGGCCGGCTGCTCGTCGTCGCGGTCGCCCTCGGCCTGGGACGGGGTCGGGTGGTCGAGGACCGGCTTGTCGCGGTCGCTCCGGGCCTGGGACGGAGTGTGCTCGGTCATCGTGGTGCCTCCTGTGGGGCGGTTTCTCGCCTGGCGGGTACCCCGCTGGGCACGGTGACACCAGGGCGCGGGGCGACGGGGACCGCAGGTGCGGGCGGGGTCAGGCGCGCAGGCGGGATATCGCCGTGCGCAGGGCCCTGCGCAGGGCCGGGGGCGGGGGCGGGGCGGTGGCGACGGCGCTGGCGGTGACCGCCTCGGCGACCCGGCGGAGCTTGGTGTTGGAGAGCTGGGAGGCCTCCCGCAGGATGTGCCAGGCCTCGTCGGAGGTGCAGCCGTGGACGGCCATGAGGATGCCGCGGGCCTGGTCGATCACCGGGCGTGAGGTGATCGCCTGGCGCAGCTGTTCCACCTCCTGCTGGAGTTCCTGGAGGCGCAGCAGCCGTTCCGCGCGTTCCCGCGCCACCGCGGACAGGGCCGAAGCCGCCGGGCCGGGCCCGTGGCCCGTGTCCGGGGCCGCCGGGCCGGGCCCGTGGTCCGTGTCCGGGGCCGCGCGGCGGGCGGCGCAGCGCAGGGGATCGGTGGTGTCCAGGCCGGCCAGTTCCAGGATGCGGCGCGGCTGGCCGTTCCAGTTCGTGGCCGTCACCGGGACCGACCGCCGCCGGCCGTAGTCGCCCAGCACGTCCAGGAACTGCAGTCCGGCCGTGTCCATGAACACCACGCCGCCCATGTCCAGGTCGACCCGGCGGACGCCGGCCGGCAGCCGGCCCAGTGTCCCGGCCAGCACGTCCGTGCAGCCGTGCACGAGCTCCCCGCGTGGGACGAGCCGGGCCTGGTCCGCGTCCACATGACTGTCGATGACCAGGGTGTTCAGCCTCCCTGCCAGGGATGGTGCCGCTGAGGTCATGTCACCGCCTTGTCGGTCCTCGTCGGTCCTGTCGGGTCCTCGACGGATTTCACGGCGTCACGTGCCCCGTCGTCGCCGGGCGCCGGCCGCGGAAGCCGTGGGCCCGGCCCCGCGGGGCCCGGCGGTGCTTCCAGTGCGCCTGCCCGCCGTACGGGCGGGTACACCCGGCGCCGGGGTATGACCCGGGACCGGGTGGGTAGGGGCCGCCTCGTCCGCGACTACGGGAGACCAGGGTGGGCACTCGGCACCGGCCCGGCGGTGTCCCCGCCGGCCGGGCGCGCAGGCGTGCGGGGTGCGGGCGAGGCCGTCCCGGCGACGCACGAGACGTGGGAACGCGTGCCGGCGCAGGCGGTGCGCGCGGCCGAGGAGGTGTACGACCTGGAGCTGTCCGACCTGACGTTCGTGGACGTGGCCGGCGCCGGTGCGCTCGTGGCCGCCGCGCAGCGGCTCCCGGGGGCGGCGGCCCGTGCCGCACCGGCCGCCGTCCGCGCCGCGCCGGCTGCTGGACCTGTTCCGGCCCGACCCGCCGGTGATCGAGGTGCCGATGTCATGAGTGCCGTGGCCGCATCCTTCCCGCCGTCCGAGCGGCTCGGGCCCTTCGCCCACCCCGCCCTGTTCTACCGGGACGAACGCGAGTACCTCGCGGGCACGCTCCCCTTCGTCCGGGCGGCGCTCCGGGCCGGCGAGCCGGTCGCCGTGGCGGTGCCCGCGGAGAACCTCACGCTGATCCGGGACGCGCTGGGCGAGGGCGCCGACGCCGTGACGTTCCTCGACATGCGGGAGGCCGGACGCAACCCCGGGCGGATCATCCCCGGGGTGCTGCGCGCCTTCGCCGACGCCCAGCCGCCCGGCCGGCGGGTGCGGATCGTCGGCGAACCGATCTGGGCCGGCCGCTCGGCCGCCGAGTACCCGGCCTGCGCCCAGCACGAGGCGCTGATCAACGCGGCCTTCCGGGGCCGCGAGGCGACCATCCTGTGCCCGTACGACACCGCGCGCCTCGACGAGCGGGTCCTCGCCGACGCGTGCGCCACCCACCCCACCGTCATCGCCGCCGGCTCCGGGCGGGAGCGGGACAGCGCCGCGTACGCGCCCGCCGACGTCGTCGCCCGCTACAACGAGCCGCTGCCGCCGGCGCCGGACGCGCCGGCCCTCTCCTTCGACCGGGACTCCCTGCCCCACGCCCGGCACGTCGCCGCCGGCCAGGGCGAGCGGCTCGGCCTGCGGGGCGTCCGGCTGGAGGACCTCACGCTCGTCACCGCCGAGCTGGCCACCAACAGCGTGGTGCACGGCGGGGGCACGGGCGTGCTGCGGGTGTGGGCCGAGGGCGGGTACGTGGTGTGCGAGGTCCGCGACAGGGGGCGGCTCGACGACCCGCTGGCCGGGCGCCGGCCCGCCCCGCGCGACCAGCGCGGCGGGCGCGGGCTGCTGCTGGTCAACCTCGTCTCGGACCTGGTGCGGCTGCACACCGCGCGGGACGGCACGACCGTACGGTGCTGGTTCGGGCGGTGACGGACGGGCGGCACCCCCGCCCGTCCGCCCGGCCGGTCCGCCGGCGCGGGTTCAGGACGCCAGCGGGTCCAGGGCCAGCGGCTCGACCCGGCCCTCCACCATGGCGCCCAGGCCCTGCACGGCGCACACGTCGGGGCGTTCGGCGACGTGCACCGGCATCCCGGTGGCCTGCCGCAGCATCTCGTCGAGGCCGGGCAGCAGCGCGCTGCCGCCGACCATCGTGACCCCGCGGTCGACGAGGTCGGCGACCAGGTCGGGCGGGCAGTCCCGCAGCACCTTGCCGATGCCGTCGAGGACGGCGGTCAGCGGGGTCTGGATGGCGTCCCGCACGGCGGCGGTGTCGACCCGCACGGACCGGGCGAGGCCGGTGGCGACGTCCCGGCCGTGGACCTCCGTCGACGCCGGCCCGTGCGGGGTGAGCCCGTTGCCGGACAGGGCGAGCTGCAGGGGGCGCACCGACTGGCCGGGCAGCATCAGCTCGTGCCGGTGGCGCAGGTGCTGCACGATCGCGTGGTCGACGGCCTCGCCACCGACCGGGATCCGCTCGGCGGTCACGATCGCGCCGAGGGAGAGCACGGCGACCTGCGTGGCCGCCGCCCCGCACACCATGATCATGCTGGCTTCGGGCCGCTCGACGGGCAGTCCGCAGCCGACGGCCGCGGCGATCAGGGTGTCGACGAGTTCCACCCGGCGGGCGCCCAGGCCGACCAGGGTCTCGACGGTGGCGCGCCGGGCCAGCGGGTCGGCGTCGTGCGGGGTGCAGGCGGCGGCGCGCAGGCGGGGCTTGCGGCGCAGGGAGCGGCGGACCTTGTCGTCGAGCAGGTGCCGCAGCATCCGCTGGGCCATCTCGATGTCGACGACCGTGCCGCCGGAGACGGGCCGCACGACGCGGATGTAGCCGGGCGTGCGGCCCGTCATCCTCTCCGCGAACTCGCCGACCGCGATGAGGGCGCCGGTGCGGGTGTTCACGGCGGCGACGGACGGCTGGTCGACGACGAGGCCGGCCCCCTTCACATAGACGCGGGTCCGGGCCGCCCCCAGGTCGACGGCGAGATGACAGCGGCGCAACTGCTCCAGACTGGCGGTCATGGCGGTTCCTCCCGAGAGCGCGGACCATGGGGGACCGCCGGGCGGCGGACCTCCCTGGCATCGTGCGGGCGGTGGGGCGGGAGCGCCTCCTGGAGGGGACCGGGCGAGTGGCCGCCGGACGGGGGAATCCGCCCGCCGGCCCGCCGAGCGCCGCGGCCCGCCGGGTCCGGGCCCGCGCACCGGCGGCGGTTCGGGGTGGTCGTCGGCGGCCGGGGCCCGGACCTCGCGGGCGGACGGGCGGTCAGCCGTCGGCCAGCGCCCGCTTCACGACCTTCCCCATGTCGTTGCGGGGCAGGGCGTCGAGGTGGCGCACGACGCGGGGCCGCTTGTGCGGGGCGAGCCGGCGGGCGACGTGGCCGGCCAGCTCGTCGAGCCCGGGCGGGGCCTGCGGGTCGGCGGGGACGATCCAGGCGACGATCCGCTCGCCCAGGTCGGGGTCGGGCTCGCCGGTGACGGCCGCCTCCCGTACCCCCGGATGCTCCAGCAGCGCGTTCTCGATCTCGCCGGCCCCGATCCGGTACCCGCCGCTCTTGATCAGGTCGGTGGCCTTGCGGCCGACGATCCGGACGCAGCCGTCGGGGTCGCGCACCGCCACGTCGCCGGTGCGGAACCAGCCGTCGGCGGTGAAGGCGGCGGCGGTGGCGTCGGGCCGGTTCAGGTACCCGGTGAACAGGTTCGGGCCGCGCACCTGGATCTCGCCCACCGTCTCGCCGTCGCACGCGGTGATCGGCGCCCCGTCCTCCGCCACCAGCCGCAGCCCGACGCCGGGCAGCGGGACGCCGACGGTGCCCGGCCGCGCCTTTCCGTCCACCCGCACGCTGGTGTTCATCAGCGTCTCCGTCATGCCGTACCGCTCGATCACCCGGCGGCCGGTCGCGGCGGCGATCCGCTCGTGGTCGTGCACGGGCAGCGCGGCCGAGCCGGACACCAGCAGCCGCGCCCGGCGCAGGGCCTTCGCCAGCTCGGGGTCGGCGGGCAGCGCTTCCGCGATGCGGTGGTACATCGTCGGCACCCCGAACAGCATGGTGGCGCCCGCGTTCAGCTCCCGCGTCACGCCCTCGGTGGTGAACTTGCCCAGGTGCCGCACGGACCCGCCGCGGCGCAGCGGACCGAGGACGCCCAGCACCAGCCCGTGCACGTGGAACAGCGGCAGCCCGTGCACCAGCACGTCGTCGCCGGTCCACCGCCAGGCGTCGGCGAGCGCGTCCAGGGTGGCGGCGACGGCCCGGCGGGGGAGGACGGCGCCCTTGGGCGGGCCGGTGGTGCCGGAGGTGTAGACGATCAGGGCGGGGTCGCCGTCGCCGGCGCGGTCGTCCGGGACGGCCCCGGCCGCGCGCACGTCGACGTCGACGCGCGCCGTCCCCCGCAGCGCGGGCGGGAGTTTGGCGCCGGGGGCGGTGAGCACCAGGTCCGGCGCGCTGTCGGACAGGATGTGCCCGAGCTCCTTCGCGCCCGACTTCGGGTTCAGCGGCACCGCGGGCACCCCGGCGAGGAGCGCGCCGACGACGCCGACGGCCGTCTCCGGCGCCGGGGCCGCCCAGACCGCGACCCGGCGCGCGGCCCGGACCCGGTCCGCCACGGCCCCGGCCGCGGCGGCCAGCTCCGCGTACGTCAGGGACCGCTCACCGAAGCGCAGGGCGGGCCGTTCGGCCCCGGGCGGGGGACCGGCCTGCGCCGGGGTGCCGGTCTCGGTCGGGGCGCCGGTCAGGGCCGGGAAGAGGGAAGACACGCGTGCGTACTCCTTGGTCGTCGCCACCGGGCGCCGCGCCGGGGCCCGGCCGCCTGTCCCAGGCCGCGCCCGTGGGCGGCGGTGCCCCCACGCTCCCTCCGTACACCGCCGGCCGCCGCGGGAAACGCCCGGGCCGCCGTCTCCCGCGCGGTCCGCGCCCGCGCGGGAGACGGGGTGTCCCGGTGGCGGGCGCGGTTGCTAGCCTGCGGGCCGGTCCGTCGCCGCCCTGGAGGAAAGCCCGCCGTGCCCCGAATAGCGCTCGCCACCTACGACTCAGGCTCCGGGACGCACCTGGACAGCGACCTTCCGGTACTGGTGGAGGCGTTGCGGGAGGCGGGGGCCGACGCCGTCGGCGTGGCCTGGGACGACGCCGGGACCGACTGGGGCGGATTCGATCTCGTGGTGATCCGGTCCACGTGGGACTACACCCGGCGGGCGGCGGAGTTCACCGCGTGGGCCGAGCGGTGCGGGAAGGCGACGCGGCTGGCCAATCCGGCGCCGGTCGTGCGGTGGAACACCGACAAGCGGTACCTCGCGGACCTCGCCGCGGCCGGAGTGCCCGTCGTCCCCACCCGCTACATCGCCCCGGGCGAGCCGGCCGATCTGTCCGCCGACCGGGAGTACGTCGTCAAGCCCGTCTTCGGCGCGGGCGCCCGGTTCACCGCCCGCTACGCGCCCGGCGAGCGCGACGCGGCCCTGCGGCAGCTGGAGCGGATGCACGCCGAGGGGATCACCGCCCTGGTGCAGCCGTACGTGCGGTCCGTCGACACCGACGGCGAGCGGGCCCTGCAGTTCTTCGGGGGCCGGTTGCTGCACGCCAGCCGCAAGGGCGCGGTGCTGGCGCCGGGCACGGCGTACGACGCCGACAAGGTGGCCCACCCGGACCTGGAGCCCTGGACGCCGACCGGGGCCGAACGCGCCGTGGCCGAGCGGGCGCTGGGCGCCGTGCCGGGGGACCACGAGCTGCTGTACGCGCGGGTCGACCTGGTGACCGGGGACGACGGCCGGCCGTGGGTGATGGAGCTGGAGCTGGTGGAGCCCCACCTGTTCCTGTTCCTGCACCCCGGCTCGGTGCCGCATGTCGTCGAGGCGGTGCTCGGGGCCGCCGGCCGCTGACCGCGGTCCGGGGAGGACCGGCCCCGGGCGGACCCGCCGGCGGCCCCGGGCCGGGTGCCGCCGGCGGGCGGCCCATTGCCCGGGACGAACCGCTGTGGCTAGCCTGTGTTCGTCATGCCGATCGCCTGTTGAAATTTCGAACGTAGGTGCCTGAGCCGCAGGCGCCTGAGACACATAGGGAGGGGGCCGGTCGTGGGACGCCTCGTACCAGCCGTGACCCGGGCTCTCGACATTCTCGAGCTCTTCCTCGACGGGGACGGGACGCTCTCCGCACCGGACATCGTGCGCCGGCTCCAGCTGCCGCGCACCACCGTGCACGAGCTGGTCACCACGCTCGCCGCCCGCAAGTACATCGTCCCCGTGCAGGGCCAGCCCGGGCGCTACCGCCTCGGGGTGCGCCCGTACCAGCTCGGTGCGCGCTACGCCGAGCAGCTCGACCTGGCCGCCGAGGGCCAGCAGGTCGCCCGGTCCGTCGCCGAGACCTGCGACGAGACCGTGCACGTGGCGATCCTGGAGGACACCGACGTCATCTACATCGCGAAGGTGGACTCCACGCACGCGGTGCGCATGGTGTCGGCGGCCGGCCGGCGGCTGCCCGCGCACTGCACCTCCGTCGGCAAGATGCTGCTGGCCTCCCTCCCCGAGCGGGAACTCGCCGCCCGCGTCCCCGACGGCGCCGAGCTGGCCGCGATGACCCCGAACAGCATCACCGACCCGGCCGCCCTGCGCGAGGCCCTGGCGGAGATACGGCAGCGCGGCATCGCGGTGGAGAGCCGCGAGTCCAACCCGGACGTGTCCTGCGTGGCCGCCCCGGTCCGCGACCGCACCGGCCAGGTGGTCGCCGCGCTGTCCATCTCCGTGCCCATGATCCGCTGGAGCGAGGAGCGGCGCGTGGAACTGGAGCAGCTCGCCGCCAAGGGCGCGGCGGACCTGTCGGAGCGACTCGGACACCGGAGTGCGGCATGACGAAGACGACGACAACGACGGCGTACGAGGTGGCGGTCCGCGCCGAGGCGGCCCTCGGCGAGGGCCCGACGTGGGACGCGGCGGCCGGCCGGCTGGTCTGGGTCGACATCCTCGGCTGCCGGGTGCACACCTACGACCCGGTCTCCGGACGGCGCACGGTCCGCGCCACGGAGCAGCACGTGGGCGCCGCCAAGCCGCGCGCGGGCGGCGGCCTGGTCCTCAACCTGCGCGACGGGGTGGGCCTGCTGGACGCCGGCGGGGACTTCCGCTGGCTGCACCGCGAGCCCGTCCCCGGCCGCCGGGGCAACGACGCCGCCGTCGCCCCCGACGGCTCGCTGTGGGCCGGCACCATGCGCTACGACGAGGCGTCCGGCGGCGGCACGCTGTCCCGGATCACCGCCGACGGCACCGTGACCACGGTCCTGGACGACGTGACGGTGAGCAACGGCACCGGCTGGAGCCCCGACGGACGGCTGATGTACTACGTCGACACGCCGACCCGCCGCATCGACGTCTTCGACCACGAGGCCGGCGAGGTCACCGGCCGGCGCACCCTGGCGGAGATCGAGGAGGGCGCCGGTTTCCCCGACGGCCTCACGGTCGACGCCGACGGCTGCGTGTGGGTGGCCCTGTGGGACGGCGCGGCGGTCCGCCGCTACACCCCGGACGGCGAACTCGACCGGGTCGTCGAGCTGCCGGTCCCGCGGGTGACGGCATGTGCTTTTGGCGGCGCGGACCTGACCGACCTGTACCTCACCACGGCCCGCACCGGCCTCGCGGCACCGCACCCGCTGGCGGGCGCGCTGCTGGTGGTGCCGGGCGCGGGCAGGGGCCTGGAGCAGCCGGCGTTCGCGGGCTGACACCGGCTCCCCCGGGGCCCGGGCGCCCGGCCCCGCTCACCTTCCGGTCCGGTCCAGCGCCCGCACCACCTTCCGCTCGCTCTCCGTCAACGGCGGCCGGGCGGACGGCGGCAGGGGCGAGCCGGCGAGGGTGGCCAGGACCGTGGCCGGGTGCAGCAGGCGGGCCGGGCCCGCCCGCAGGCTCATCAGGTCCCACACCGCGCGGGCCGCGTCGTAGGAGCCGGTGGCCGCCTTCATCATGCGCCGGGTGTACGCCGTGACGAGGCGGTCGGCGGGGCCGGGCGCCCCGCCGACCGCCCCCGGGTAGCGGACGTCCTGGCCGACCGCCACGGCCCACGCCATGTCGACCGACCGCGCCGCCCCGCGCTGCACGCGCCGGGCGAGCCCGGGGGCGTCGGGGCCGCTGCGGCGCAGCTCGCGGGCGAGGACCCGGGCGCCGAGGGCCGCCACCGACATGCCCTGCCCGTAGGCGGGGTTGAAGGCGGCCAGGGCGTCGCCGAGGACCACGAACCCCTCCGGCCAGTGCGGGGCCTTCTCCGGATAGCGCCGCACGTTGCGGGTGCTGCGGCTGATGTGCACGTCGGTGAGGGGCTCGGCGCCGGAGATCAGCCGGCCCACCAGCGGGTCGGGCAGGTCGAGGGTGTAGCGCAGGAAGCCGTCCGGGTCGGCCGGCGGCTCCCCGCCCCGCGTGCCGGCCAGGCTGACCATCCAGCGGCCCCCCTCGATGGGCAGCACCATCCCGCTCCGGCCCGGCCGGGAGGTGTACGGATCGGCCTGCACGACCGTCAGCGGGAAGCGTTCGGCGCCCTTCGGCATCCGGTAGACGCGGGTCGCGTTGACGAGTCCGGCGTCCACGGTCCGCTCCCGCAGGCCGGACACCCCGATCCCGGCCAGCCAGGTCACCACCCGCGATCCGCGTCCGCTGGCGTCGACGACGAGGTCCGCCTCGACGTCCGTGTCCCCGGCGGCCGTGGCGGCCCGCACGCCGTGGACGCGCCGGGCGGTGCCCAGCAGCTCCAGCGCCCGGGCCTTGCGGATCTCGGTCCGGGTGCCGGCCAGCACCGCGGACCGGACCGCCCAGTCCAGCAGCGCCCGACTGCACGCGATCATGCTCGGTCCCGGGCGCCGCCAGCGCCGCAGCCAGCCGTCGGGGGTGAGGGCCAGCATGCCCGAGCTGAGGGAGACCTCGCGGGCGCCGACGGCGAGCAGGCGCTCCCGCACGCTCCCCCCCGGCACCAGGTCCTCCATGGCGGCCAGGCCCCCCGCCATCAGCAGATGGGCGTGGCGGCCCTGCGGCAGGCCGCGGCGGTGCTCCGGGCCGTCGGGCAGGTCGTCCCGGTCCAGCACGATCACCTCGTCGACGGCGGTGGACAGGGCCGCCGCGGCCAGCATGCCGGCCAGCCCGGCACCGATGACGACAGCTCTACGCGACATGGGGCTCCTCCGATTCAGCCATGGGCTCGGCCCTGGACGGCCCGCACCGCACGTGCGGGTACGGCGCCGGCGCCGGGTGAACGCGCCAGCTCCTGGGCCAGTTCGACCAGTGCGCTCGTACCGGACACCTCCGTGGCGTGCAGCCGGTGGGCGCTCGGCGCGTCCAGGGGCTCCTCGCCGGCGGCGGCGCGGCGGGCGGCGTCGGCGAGCATGGCCGCCTCCGCGGCGAGGCGGGCCTGGTGGGGCGGGCGTCCGCCGCGCAGGGCGGCGTCCCGGGCCCGCGCGCGGACCCGGTCGTCGAAGTAGGGGGCGAGCGCCAGCAGGGCGTCGTGGATGGACACCTCGCGCCAGTGCAGCCGCGTCCGGGGCGGCTGCCACCAGGCGGCGGGCGGCCTGGGCGCGGTGGACGCGGACCGCACCAGCGACCACAGCGGCTCCAGCCGCCGGTGGTCGCGCAGCCCGTGCCAGTGGGCGGCGGCGGCCGGCCACAGCCGCGGCACCACGAAACCGGCGGAGCACAGCAGCGCGCCCAGCGAGGCCAGCGGCGGGGCGACGGAGGTGGACAGCGCGTCGAGGTCGCCGCCCGCCCAACGGGCCGCGACCGCCGTGTACTTGGCGAGCTGGAAACCCACCACGTCCAGCAGCAGACCGGCCAGGATCAGCCGCAGCCCGGCGCGCAGCGGGCCGGTGACCTCGCGGCCCCACTTGACGCACACGGCGCACATCACCAGCGTCGCGGCGCTGTGCCCCAGCAGGTACAGCAGGATCATCTCCCGCATGTACGGCGTGTTCGCGTAGTAGGTGTCGAGGTCGGTGAGCCGCTCGGTGTCCGCGTCCGCGCGGGCGAACAGCGCGACGACGGCGGCGATCAGCAGACCGTAGGCGGCGACGCTGCGCAGCACCATGCGCCGGACCCGCGCGCGGGGGCCGCCCCGCCAGTTGATCAGCAGGACGATCAGCGCGCAGCTGTACGCGGAGATCATGCTGTAGGTCAGCGGGGCGCCGAAGTTGGGGATGCCGGTGAGGTCGTTCACGGCGGCCAGCGTCAGCGGCGCCGAGCAGACGAAGACCAGCGCGCCGAGGACGATCGCCGCGCAGGTGGACAGGGTCAGCGGGTCGAGCACGGCGGTGCGCGGCCGGCGCAGCAGCAGGACCGACGACAGCCCGAAGACGCCGGCGGCCAGGTACACGACGAGGTTCACGTCCCGCGGCTCCGTTCGCTCGGCGGCCGGTTCACGCGGTGCCCGTCGTGGCCCGGCCGCCGGACGGGCGGGCGGCGACGCGGGCCGCCGGGCCCAGCGCGTCGGCGATCCGCACCAGGGCGGCGGGGCCGGGCACCCGGTCCGGGAAACGGCCGGCGCCGCCGGGGAGCGCTCCGGGGCCGCCCGTCTCCCTCCGCGCGGCCGTGACGACGACAGCGGCCCACGCGGTCGCCTCGGCCCGCTCCGCGTCGCCCGTCTCCTCGAGCACGGTCCTTCGGACCCGGTCGTACAGGTCCCGGTCGAAGGCGGCGTGCAGGTGGCTGAGCGCGTTGTGGATGCTGGTCTGGCGCCACACCAGCAGGGTGGCGGGCGCGGCCGGGCGCGGCCGGGGCAGCCGGAGCGAGCGGCGGGTGAGGACGCCGTCCAGCTCCCGCTCCAGCGGTTCGAGCCGCACGTACGCCCGCCAGGCCCGCCGGCTCTCCGTCAGCCGGGGCCCCAGCAGCGGCAGCAGCACCCCGGCGGCCGTCATCAGGGCGCCCAGCGCGGCTGCCGCCGGGGAGAGGTGCGTGCTCAGCGCCGACCAGTCCCGGCCGCACCAGCGGGCCGCCACGGCGACCAGCTTGCTCACGCTGTACCCGGCGTTGCACAGGGTGCCCACGCCGAGGAGCGTCAGCCCCGCCCGCAGCCAGCCCCGCACCTGCCGGGCCCAGCGCAGCGAGGACACGGTGGTGACGGCGGCGGCGGTGAGGTGCCCGGCCAGGTAGAGCACGATCATCTCGCGCAGGTAGGGCGTGCTCGCGTAGTAGGTGTCCAGGTCGGTGCGGCGCTCCACCGGGGCGTCGCCGAGGACGAAGGCGACGGCGATGCCGAGCACGATGCTCGCGTAGGCGCAGATCCAGCGGCGGGCGGCGCGGCGCACCCGCGGCCCGCCGCGCCAGTGGACGACCAGCACCTGGGAGGCGGCGCCGTACGCGGTGATCGAGGCGTACGTCAGCGGCGCGGCGAGGTTGGGGACGCCGCTCACGTGGTTGACGGCCCCGACCGTCGGCGGCGCCCCGAGGAGGAAGCACAGACCGGCCAGGCCCAGCACCGCGCAGATGGCGCGCAGGTAGGGGTCGTGCCGGTGGCGGATCAGGTCCGGCGCCTTCACCAGCAGGCCGAGCCACAGCACGGCACAGCTGACGTAGTTGACCAGGCCGCTCATCGGCGCGTCCCGCGGTAGCCGAGCGCGGCCCCGATGCGTCCGGCGAGGTCCTGGGCGTCGCCCGGGCGGGCCGGGGGCGCCGGGTCCGCCGAGCCCTCCAGCCAGGCGCGCAGCCGACGGCCCATCAGCATGCCGAACCGTTCGGCCTCCTGCTCCTCGGCCAGGCTGAAGTCGGTGCGGGCGGCGGCCGGCCGGGGGCCGCCGGGGGCGGCCGGCCGCCGGTGCATGTGCCACACCTCGTGACAGAGGATCACGATCTGGTGCCACACGGCGGCCCGCTGGTCGACCACGACGTCGTCGTGCGTGTCGTGCTCCAGCCACAGCCCGCTGGCGGTGTGCGGCGGGAAGGCCCTGCGGTGGACGACGACCTCACGGCCCCGCCACGCGCCGACCGAGTCGACGAGCGCCTCGAACAGGGTCTCCGGATCGGCGGGCACCGGGATGCGGATCGGGTCGACGAGGGCGTCGGCGAGGCGACGCATCTCCCTGCTCCTGCGCACCGTTCTCCCCCCTGTTCGCCCGGGTGCCGTTCGGACACCCGTGCACTATGCCAAGGCCGAGACGGCCGGGCCAGCCGGGCGGTCACTCGGCGACCGCCGCACTGCCGTCCGGGACGCCCGCGCGGGCCCGCACCCGCCGCAGGTCGTCGGGGCGGCGCAGGGCCCGGGAGACCGCGCCGATCTCCCGCAGCAGCTCCGCGGTGTCCGGGCCGTCCCCGTCCGCGCGCTCGCGCCCGGCGAGGCGGGCGTCCACGGCGTCCGCCACCGCCACCGCCGCCGCGAGCGCCTTCGCCCGGTCCGGGGGGTGCCCGAGGGCCAAGGCGGCGGCGTACGACCGCCGGCGCAGGTCCTCGTCGATGTGCCGGGCCAGCGGCAGCAGCACGTCGCGGATGAACGTCTCGCGGCGGGTCAGGCGCAGCTCGGGCCCGGCGCGCAGCACGAACGGGATGCCGCCGCCGCCGACGGACCGCATCAGCAGGTACAGGGGGCGCAGTTCGCGGTGGGCGCGGCGGACGCGCCGGCGGTCGGACAGGTACTGGCCGGCGTGCGGCAGGATGAAGCCGACCGCGATCAGGACGGCGGACAGGCAGGCCACGGCCGGCGCCACGGTCATGCTGAGCCAGTCCAGGTCGTGGCCCGTCCAGCGGGCCACGACCGCGGTGAGCTTGGCGGCGTCGAAGAGCAGGTTCATCGCGTAGCCGACACCGAGGAACGTCAGCCCCCAGCGCAGCCAGGCGTCCAGTCCGTCGGTGCGGACCCAGTTCCAGATCAGCTTCGAGGTGATCAGCACGGCCGTGGTGTGCGCGAGCAGGTAGAGCAGGATCTCCTCGCGCATGAACGGGGTGGTGGCGTAGTAGGTGTCCAGGTCCCGCAGCCGCTCCACGGGCACGTCCGCGAGGGCGAACAGCACCCACAGCGCCACGATCACGCCCGAGTAGACGGAGACCACCCAGCGCGTGGCGCGGCGGGTGGCGGCCGAGCGGTCGGACAGGCCGTTGCGCCAGGCGATGATCAGCAGCAGGCAGGAGCCGCAGAAGGCGGTCAGCAGGGAGTACACCCACGGCGCCGAGATGTTCGGCACGCCCGTGACCCGGTTGACCCAGGCGATGGTCGACGGCGCGACGAACACGAACACCGCGCAGGCGAGCAGCAGCAGGCCGCCGACCGCGCGCAGCAGCGGGTCGCCCCGGAACCGGACGATCGTCGGCAGCTTGATCGCCAGGGCGGCGGCCAGCACCCCGGCCGGGATCCACCAGAAGGAGGGGTAGAACTCGCCGAGGAACCCCGCCGGGCCGAACGCCAGGTGCGGCACGTGCTCCGGGGGAGGGAGGTGTTCCGGGGCCGGGGCGTGCGTCACCGCGCCGCTCCCGCGGGGCCGCCGTGCGGGCGCCGGAGCGCCGTGCGGGCCCGGGCCGCTCGCCGCCGCACGGGCGCGTCGCCCATCGCTCCCCCTTCTCGCCGTCGTTCGACGCCTGTTCGAGGGTACGTGCCCGCCTCGGCCCGCGTCATGCGGTCCGCCGGCCGGGGGGCGACGGGAGCGGTTCCTTCCGCCCGGGGCGGCCGCGGGGGCGGCGGGAAACTTGTGCGCGCCCCATTGACGGGAAAGCGCTTCAACCCTACGGTCCCGTTCGAAGTTACGGGCAATATCCGATATCTCGAACAAGGATCTTTCGGACGCCGACTCTCGAACAGTAAGGGCAGGGCATGGGACGACCTGGCCTGGATCGCAGGCAGCTTCTGGGCGGGATCGGGGGACTGTTCGTCGCCGGCAGCTTCGGCTTCGCCGCCCTCGGGACCGGCGCGGACGCACTGGCCTCCGACGCCGACACGCGCGTGCGGTTCTGGAACCTCTTCAGCGGCGGCGACGGCTACAACATGATCGCGATGCTGGACGCCTTCCGCGCGGACCACCCCGGCATCGAGGTGAAGGACTCCACCCTCCAGTGGGGCAGCCCCTTCTACACCAAGCTCGCCATGGCCGCGGCGGGCAACCGCGCGCCGGACCTCGGCGTCATGCACCTGGGCCGGGTCACCGGCTTCTCGCCCGGCCGCCTCCTGGACCCCTGGGACGTCGGCCTGCTCGCCGAGTACGGCGTGCGGGAGGAGGACTTCAGCCCCGCGCTGTGGCGGCGGGCCGTCGTCGACGGCGAGCTCTACGCCCTCCCGCTCGACATCCACGTCCAGCTCTGCTTCTACCGCAAGGACGTGCTGAGGAAGGCGGGCCTGCTCGGCGCCGACGGCCGGATCGTGCCGGTCACCTCCGCCGAGGAGTGGTTCGACGTGCTGAAGGAGGCCAGGAAGGCCACGCGGAAGGGGCTGCAGACCATCGGCCTGTGGCACAACGACCTGAACTTCCAGTGGTGGTTCTTCGTCGCCTTCTACACCCAGCTCGGCGGCACCTGGTTCGACGACGCCCGCGCCGAGGTCACCTTCGACACCGACAAGGCCACCCGGGTGCTGGAGTTCCTGCGCCGGCACCTCGCCGACGGATACGCCGACCCGGCCTTCGGGGGCGGCGCGGGCGCCGAACAGTTCGTCAACGGCTCCCCGTTCGTCTGGGAGGGCAACTGGTCGGTGCCGGTCTTCGACAGCGCGGAGGTCGACTACGGCGCGATCCCGCTGCCCCCCGTCTTCGGCCGGCCGGCCACCCACGCCGAGTCGCACGCCTTCGTCCTGCCACACCAGGCGGGCCGCGGCGGCGCCGCCAACGAGGCCGCGCACCGGCTCGCCGCCTACGTCGTCACCCACGCCCGGCAGTGGTCGGCCGGCGGGCACATCCCGGCGCACACGCCGACCCTGGCCACGGCCGCGTACCGAAGGCTCCAGCCGCAGAACGAGTACGTCTCGGCCATGGAGCACCAGGCCACCGAGCCGAAGGTGTGGTTCGCCGGGTCCACCGGCATCCTCGCCCAGCGCGTCGGCCCCGTCGTCGTCTCCTCGACGACGGGCTCCGCCCGGCCGGACGCCGCCGCCCGCCGCATGAGGCGCGTGCTCACCGAGCTGCTCGCCGCGAAGAACCCCATGGACGGCAGGACCGCCGCGCAGGGAGGTGCGGCCGCATGACGACGACCGGCGCCGGGACCGTCGTCCGCCCGGCACGCGCCAAGGCCGCCGCGCCGGGCGCCGCCGTCCGCCGCCGCCAGGGGTTCCAGCACGGCGGCTGGTTCGTCGCCCCGTTCCTCGCGCTGTTCGCGCTCTTCGTGATCTGGCCGCTGCTGCGCGGCCTCTACCTCAGCTTCACCGACGCCAACATCTCCGGCGAGGGCGCGGGCTTCGTCGGCCTGGACAACTACCGCGAGGCCCTGGGCGATCCGCTGATGTGGGACGCGCTCGGCCACAGCGCCTTCTTCACCCTGCTCGTCGTGCCGGGCATCACCGTGCTCGCCTTCCTGCTCGCGATGCTGGCCCACCACATCGAGCGCGGGAAGTGGCTGTGGCGGCTGTGCTTCTTCCTGCCGTTCCTGCTGCCGTCCACCGTCGCCGCCAACCTGTGGCAGTGGCTGTTCAACCCCGGCACCGGCATGATCAACCACGTCTTCGGCCTGCAGACGCCCTGGCTGACCGACAAGTCCTACGCCCTGCTCGCCGTCGTCGTCTGCACCCTGTGGTGGACGGTCGGCTTCAGCTTCCTGCTCTACCTCGCCGCGCTCCAGGGCATCCCCGCGCACCTGTACGAGGCCGCCAAGCTGGACGGCGCCAACGCCTGGCACCGCACGGCGCACATCACCCTGCCGATGCTGCGCACCATCACCGGCCTCGTCGTCACCCTGCAGATCCTCGCCTCGCTCCAGGTCTTCGACCAGGCCGTCGTGATGACGGACTTCACCCCCGGCCCCGAGGAATCCACCCGCACCTTCGTGCAGTACACCCTCGAAGAGGGCTTCACCAGCTACCGCGTGGGCTACGCCTCCGCGATCTCCATCATCTTCTTCGTGCTCATCGCGGCCGTCGCCCTGGCACGGATGTGGCTGCTGCGCACCCGTGAGGAGGACGCCCGATGACCGCCGCCGCACCGCGGACCCGGACCAGGCCCCGCCGGGCGGCCTGGTCGCCCGGCCAGGCCGTGCTCACCCTGATCGGCGCGGCCGTCGCCGCGGTGATCCTGTCGCCGCTGGCCTGGGCCCTGTTCACCTCCCTGAAGTCGGAGACCGAGGCCGTCGAGGCGCCCCCGCACTGGCTGCCCGAGGACTGGACCGGCCAGGCCTGGACCGCGCTCCTGGAGAGCGGCAACATCACCAACTGGTTCGTGAACTCCCTCGTCGTCTCCGTCTGCGTCACCACCGTCGTGCTGGCGGTCAGCGCCCTGGCCGGATACGGCTTCGCCCGCACCGAGTTCCGCGGCAAGGGCGCCCTGCTGGGCCTGGTCATGGCCGGCCTGATGGTGTCGCCCGCGGTCCTCGGCGTCCCGCTGTTCACCACGGTCCAGCAGATGGGCATGGTCGACACCTACTGGGGCATGATCCTGCCGCAGTGCGCGCCCGCCGCGATGGTCTACATCCTCTACAAGTTCTTCCAGGGCGTCCCCCGCGAGCTGGAGGAGGCCGCCTTCCTCGACGGCGCGGGCCGCTGGCGGGTCTTCCTGACCGTCGTGCTGCCGCTGTCGCGCCCCTCGCTCGCCGCGGTCGGCATCTTCACCTTCATCGCCTCGTGGAACAACTTCCTGTGGCCCTACATGGTGACCAACAACCCCGACCTGATGACCATGCCGAACGGCATCGCGACCGTCATGAACTCCTACGGCATCCAGTGGGCCCAGCTCATGGCCGGCGGTCTCCTGGCGGGCCTGCCGCTGATCGTCGTCTTCGTCTTCTTCCAGCGCCAGATCGTGGCGGGCGTCGCCCACACGGGCCTGGCCGGCCAGTGACGCCCCCGAGCGGACCCCGCGGGAGGCGCCCCGGGCCCGCCGCGCCGGTCCCCCCGGCCGGCGCCGCCCGCCCCACGCCCGGCCGGTCACCGCCCGGGGCGCGGGGACCCCGCACGACCCGCACCCGCATCCGCCCGCGCATCACCCGTCACGCACCCCGAAAGGCGCCCATGCGAACCGCCCGCTTCACCCTCGACCCCGCCTTCACCGTCGGCACGGTCGACCCCCGCCTGTTCGGCTCCTTCGTCGAGCACCTCGGCCGCTGCGTCTACACCGGCATCTTCGAACCGGACCACCCCGCCGCGGACGAGGCGGGCATCCGCCGGGACGTCCTGGAACTGGTCCGCGAACTCGGCGTCACCGCCGTCCGCTACCCCGGCGGCAACTTCGTCTCCGGCTACAGGTGGGAGGACTCCGTCGGCCCCGTCGAGGACCGCCCGCGCCGCCTCGACCTCGCCTGGCACTCCACCGAGACCAACCGCTTCGGCCTGTCCGAGTACATCGCCTTCCTGCGGAAGATCGGCCCGCAGGCCGAGCCCATGCTGGCCGTCAACCTCGGCACCCGCGGCGTCGCCGAGGCCCTCGAACTCCAGGAGTACGCCAACCACCCCGCCGGCACGGCCCTGTCCGACCTGCGCGTCTCCCACGGCGACAAGGACCCCTTCGGCATCCGGCTGTGGTGCCTGGGCAACGAGATGGACGGCCCCTGGCAGACCGGCCACAAGACCGCCGAGGAGTACGGCCGCATCGCCGCCGAGACCGCCCGCGCCATGCGCCAGGCCGACCCGTCCGTCGAACTGGTCGCCTGCGGCAGCTCCGGGCAGTCGATGCCCACCTTCGCCGCGTGGGAGGCGACGGTCCTCCAGGAGACGTACGACCTCGTCGACTACATCTCGCTGCACGCCTACTACGAGCCGCTCGACGGCGACGTCGACTCCTTCCTCGCCTCCGCCGTCGACATGGAGTCCTTCATCGAGAACGTGATCGCCACCTGCGACCACGTGGGCGCCCGGCTGAAGTCCGAGAAGAAGATCAACCTGTCCTTCGACGAGTGGAACGTCTGGTACCTGTCCCGCTGGCAGGAGCAGGCGCCGACGTTCGCGCAGGACGACTGGCCCGAGGCGCCCCGCCTGCTGGAGGACAGCTACAGCGTCACCGACGCCGTCGTCTTCGGCTCCCTGCTCATCGCCCTGCTGCGGCACGCCGACCGCGTCACCGTCGCCTGCCTCGCCCAGCTCGTCAACGTCATCGCCCCGATCATGACCGAGCCCGGCGGCCCCGCCTGGCGGCAGACGACGTTCTTCCCGTTCGCCCAGGCCTCCCGGTACGGCCGCGGCGAGGTCCTCGACGTGCGCGTGGACTCGCCGACGTACCGGACGGACAAGTACGGCGAGGCCGACCTGCTGCACGCCACCGCCGTGCGCGCCGAGGACGGCACGGTCACCGTCTTCGCCGTCAACCGCTCCCGCACCGAGCCGCTGCCGCTCGACGTCGCCCTCCACGGCCTCGACCTGACGTCGGTCGTCGAGCACAGCGCGCTCGCGGACGCCGACCCCGACGCGCGCAACACCCTCGACGACCCCGAGCGGGTCACCCCGCACACGGTCGAGGGCACCGCCCTGGACGGCGGCCGGCTGACCGCCGTCCTGGAGCCGCTGTCCTGGAACGTGATCCGGCTGGCGTGACCCCGCCCCCCGGCGCGCCCCCGGGCGGCGGGCACGGCGCCGCCGCCGTACCCGCCGCCCGGGGCGGGCCGGTCACACCGCCCGCACCGGCACCCCGCCGGCCGCCGCCCCCAGCAGCGCCAGCCGGACCCGCCCGGGCCCCGCGGGGGTGGTCCCGTCGGACAGGACCGCCAGGGCCAGGGTGTTGGCGCCGCGGGTGCGCAGGACGCCGCCGGGCAGGACGAAGGTGTGCTGCGGACCCACGTCGTTGACGTACTGCCCCAGGTTCCAGCCGTTGAGGAAGACCTGCACGCGGTAGGCGCGCTCCGGGTCGTCGTCCAGGACCAGCCCGACGGAGGCGTCGACGCCCGGGTCCACGGACAGCCGGAACGCGGTCCGGTACCAGGTCACCCCCTGCCGCCGGTCGGCGCGCGGCAGCTCGGCGGGCTCCCAGTCGCCGTCGTCGTGCCCGGGCAGGTGCCAGCCCGCGCGCTCCCCGTACAGGCCGCCGTTGTTCAGCGGCCCGCGCACCGGGTCGGGCGCGGCCCGCCCCTGGATCCGCCAGCTCGCCCGCGGGGAAGCGCCTTCGAAGGCGACGGCGGTCAGGCCGCGGGCCGTGCCCTCCCCGTCGCGCTGCATGGGCCGCACGAGCACGGACAGGACGTGCCCGGCGCGCCCGCGCAGCCTCTTCGGCACCCGGAAGGCGGCCGTCGCCGTCCAGCTGCCCCGGTCCGCCGTGCCGTCGTCCGGCGCCGGCATCCGGTGCGTGCCCAGCGGTACGCCGTCCAGCCAGGCCATCAGCAGCCCCAGCGTGCCGGTGCGGTAGGCGAGGGACACCTTCGTCAGGCCGGACGCGTCCGTGAGGCGGGCCCGGTACCAGACGTCGCCGTGGTGGAAGCCGTACTCGTCCGCGAGGAGCACCGGCTGCCCGTCCGGCGCCGGCGTGCCGCCGGAGGCGGCGGTCCGGTCGGCGGCCGGCCACGCCGAGTCGTCGAAGTCCGGCGCCGCCTCGGGGTTCTCCGTCCGCCGCCGCCAGCCGTCCAGCGCGGGCAGCGCCACCTCGCCCACCCCGGGCAGCATCCGCTCGGCCAGCAGGCTCTGGGAGGCGCTGATCCGGGTGCGCACCGCGGTCCCGTTCCAGGTGACGCGGGTCAGGCCGCGCGGCCCCCACACCTCCAGGCCGGTCGGCCCGGTCGTGTCGCCGGTGAGGTGCGCGGTGGCGCCGTCCAGTCGGACCCCGCGCAGCAGCGCCGGGCCGTAGACGAGGACCGGGCCGGACGGGGTGTCGTACGGCCACAGCCGCAGCGAGGTCGCGTCGTCGGCGAAGAGCAGCAGCAGCGGCCGGTCGGACCCGCCGCCCTCGACCCGCACCCGGGCCAGCCCGCCGACCCCCAGCGGCACCGTCACGTGCAGCCGCCCGTCGCCGTAGGACCAGGCGGGCTCCACGTCCAGCCGCATCGGCGTCGGCTCGCTCGGGCACTCCAGCGCCACCTGCGCCGACTCGCCGCGCCGCCCCGCGAACACCGCGACGTCCTGCCGCCCCGCGCTCAGGAACAGCATGGGCTGCGCGGTGCTGTACAGCAGCTTCCGCCCGCCCAGCCGCAGCCCGGCGACGAGCAGCCGGGTGTCCCGGGCGGCGACGGTCACCGGCGTCTCGATCCCGGTGCCCGGCAGCGTGGCGGTGACCCGCTCCGCGGAGTCGTTGCGCAGCACGTAGGCGTGGGCGCCGGTGTCCGGATCGGCCAGGTGGCGCACCGTGATCCGGCCGTCCGAGGCCGGCGCGTCCGCCGCCCGCTCCAGGCGGGCGAAGCCGGGCACGGAGCGCAGCAGGTGCCCGAGCTGGTGCGCCGGGGCCAGCGCGGCGGTCGGCCTGCGCGCCTCGTCGATCGGCGCGGCCCGGTCGTACGACGTGTAGGTCGACGGCGCCGGCAGCCACCCCCAGGAGGTGCCGCCGAACGCCAGGTCCGCCTCGGGCAGGGCGTCCCCGTCGGCCAGGCCGGTCAGCAGCAGGCGCCGCCGGTGCGCCGCGCCCCGCTCCCGGCGCACCTGCCCGTAGCCCGCCCCGCCCCACGGGTCGGGCCGCCCGTCGGGGCCGTCGCCGGCCGGGTCGTGCAACAGGGGCACGTCGATGCCGTCGGCGCGCACCTTGCGGCGCAGGTGCTCCCGGTAGGCGCGGGCGGCCGGGTCCGGGCCGCCCGGGTTCTCTATCTGGTAGAGCAGGACCGGGCCGGCGCCGTTGGTGCGCAGGTGCCGGACGGCGATGTCGTTCACCGCCGTCAGCCACGCGTCGGCGTGCCGCAGATACGCCGGGTCGGCGGTCCGCGCCCGGACCCCGGACGCGGTCAGCCAGCCGGGCAGGCCGCCGCCGTCGAGGTCGGCGCCGAGGTAGGGGCCCGGCCGCAGGATCACGTACAGGCCGGTCTCGGCGGCCGTCCGCAGGAACAGGTCCAGGTCACGCACGCCGGTGAAGTCGTGGCGGCCGGGCGCGGGGGAGTGGTGCAGCCACGGGACGGGCACGCGGACCGTGTTGTAGCCGTGGGCGCGCATCTTCTGCAGCACGTCCCGCCACAGGGACGGGCTGGGCAGCCGGAAGGGGTGCGCCTCGCCCGCCCGCAGCACCAGCCGCTCGCCGTCGACCAGCAGCGCGTACCGGTCGCGGCCGATGCGCACCCGCCCGTCGCCGGCCGGCCCGGTCGCCGTCCCGCCGCTGCCGCCCAGGGCGAGACCGAGGACCGTGGTGCCGGCGAGGGCGCCGAATGTACGTCTGCTGAGCCCCAAGGGAGCGCCTCCTGTTGCCTGTCCTCTCGCGGCTGCCGCGCGTGCCGCGCGATGTGCCGGGTGATGCGCCGGGTCCCCGTGTCGGCTCGGGTGCCGAATCCCGTGCCCGGCCATTGTGTACGGCCCGGCACCCCAGAATGGTCGTATGAGGATCTCGGCGCGGGCGGACTACGCGGTGCGGGCGGTGCTGGAGCTGGCCGTACGGCAGGACCAGGGCCCCGTGAAGGCGGAGGCCGTCGCCACCGCGCAGGACATCCCGCACAAGTTTCTGGAGGGCATCCTCGGCGATCTGCGGCGGGGCGGGATCGTCGACAGCCGGCGCGGCGGCAACGGCGGCTACCGGCTGGCGCGCGCCGCCGCGGACATCACCGTCGCGGACGTGATCCGCGCCGTCGACGGCCCGATCGTGTCGGTGCGCGGCGAGCGGCCCACCGGCCTGTCCTACACCGGCACCGCGCAGCCGCTGCTGCCGCTGTGGATCGCCCTGCGCGCCAGCGTCCGCCGCGTCCTGGAGGGCGTCACCGTCGCCGACCTCGCGGCGGACGCCCTGCCCGAGCCGGTACGGCGCCTGGCGGCGGAGCCGGCGGCGTGGGAGAACCCGTAGCGGCCCGGGTGCCCGGAAGCGTCCTCGTGCCGTCCACCGGGTGATGCCCTGGCGTGCCGTCCCGTCGCCCGCCCCACCGAACCGGTGGAGAAGCCCGGGAAGGACGGGACCTGCCCGTGCGCACGCCGGTTCCGCTCGCCCTCGCGGCTTCGGGACCAGCTCGTGGACCGCGGCCTCGGCGCGGCCTGCGCGGCGTGACCTCCACCACGCCGGTGCCGACCGTGGGCGCCGGCCCGTCCGCCGCGTCCGCCGCGGTCCGCCTCGCCGGACATCGGCACCACGCCGATGTCCGGCGCCGCGACGGTGGCCGAAGCGACACCGGTCCCCTCCGTGCCCGCGTCGTGCTCGGCCACCTGCGAGCCGGGCGCGAGCTGGATGCGGTCGAGCTCGCGGCCCAGGGCTGACCCGCACTGTCCTCCGGTGTGCTCAGCTGTGCTCAGTGAGGAGCGGCACCGCCCGGGGGCTCTGCTCCCAGGAGGGCGAGCAGCCCGGGAAATCTCTTCTCGATGTCCGCGCGTCGTAGACGGATGCCCTTGCGGTTGCCGTAGTCGATCTCGTCGATGAGACCTGCCTCGCGCAGGACGCGGAAGTGGTGGGTCTGGGTCTGCTTGGAGATCGGAAGATCGAACGAGTTGCAGCCCCGCTCGTTGTCGCTGCGGTCGGCGGCCAACTGCGTCACCACCGAACGACGGTGCTCGTCGGCGAGGGCGCGGAACACCGCACCCAGATCGAGCGCGTCGGCCTCCGGGCCGACCAGGTTCTTCCCGGCCACGCGGCACTCCCTTCAGGTACGACTTGAATCGTACCTGAAGGATGTGCTCCACTGAGGTACGAAATTTCTCGTACCTCTGTTCCGGTTGCGCTGCCCCGTGCCGCCGCTCCCCGGGACCCGGCCCGGCGCTTGCCGGGACCTGGTCATCGACACTCCGAGAGGTCATCGTCATGAAGAAGCCCGAGGTGCTGATAGTCGGTGCCGGAATTGCAGGGCCCGCACTCGCGTACTGGCTCTCCCGGAAGGGATACCGGCCGACGGTCGTCGAACATGCCCGGCAGCTGCGCTCCGGCGGCAGCGCGATCGTCGTGAAGGGGCCCGCGATCCCGGTCGCCGACCGCATGGGCATCCTCCCGCAGCTTCGCGGGCTCGCCACCCGCAATCGGTCGCTGACCCTGCTCGACCCCGGCGGCAGGCGAATCCTGCAACTGCCGCTCACCTCCGACAAGGCGCCGGTGGTCGAGGTGACCCGAGCCGACCTGTCCGAGGTGCTCCACCGGTCGGCGCAGGCCGAGGCCGAGTTCTTGTTCGACGACACGGTCACCGCTCTCGACCAGGACGCAGGTGGGGTCGACGTCACCTTCCGGCGGTCCGCGCCACGGCGCTTCGACCTGGTGGTCGGTGCCGACGGGGTGCACTCCACCGTACGGCGCCTGGTGTTCGGACCCGAGCGGCAGTTCGCGAGCGACCTGGGCCTGTACGGCGCGACCGTGCCGCTGGAACCCGACGCCGTCGAGGACCCGAGTGAGATGACGATGCTGACCGTGCCGAACCGGATGCTGGTCGTCCACCCCTCGCGGACCACTCCGCTGGCGATCTTCACCTTCCGGGCCGCACAGCCGGCGCCCCACGACCGCAGGAACATCGCCCTTCACAAGAAGACCGTGGCCGACGCCTACGCCGACGTGCCGTGGCGGGCACCGGAACTCGTGGCGGCGTTCCTCGACCACCCGGCTCCGTTCTTCGACCCCCTGACCACCGTCCGGGTGCCCTCGTGGTCCCGTGGACGGGTCGTACTGCTCGGGGACGCGGCGGCGGCGACAGCCCTGCTGGGCGACGGGTCCAGCATGGCGATGGCGGGCGCGTACGCCCTCGCGGAAGAGCTCGCCGCCCATCCCGGTGATCACGTCCGCGCCTTCGCCGCCTACGAGTCGCGGCTCCGCCGCGAGGTGGGTCCGCGGCAGCGACGTGTCGGTCTGCTCTCCAGGCTCCTGGTGCCCCGCACCCGGCCGGGCCTCGCGGTGCGCAACGCGGTGGGCCGCGCGGTCGGTCGCACGTACCGGATCGCCTCTCGCGAAGCCGCGAACCGGTAGACCGGGCCCGCACCGGCCGGCCCCGGCCGTCACTTGGCGACGTGGGTGAGGAAGTCGGCCCAGGCGGAGGGGGAGAGGGCGAGGCGGGGGCCCTGCTCGTCCTTGGAGTCGCGAACGTGGACGGTGGCGGGGGCGAGGGCGACCTCCACGCAGTCGCCGGAGCCGCTGCTGCTGTAGGTGGACTTGAACCAGGCCAGACCGCTGGTGCTCATAAGTCTCCTCGCATCCGTCGCAACAGGCTCACGGAGCATTCAGGGGAAAGAGCCTGTGCACGCATCCTGGCATACCTCCTTTGGAGCACGCTGACTACTTTGCGGTCATTGATCAACTGACCACTCTGCTGGCCTTCGAGGTAGGCGAACCACTGGTTTTCCGGCGTCTCCAGCAACTGCAGCGGGCCATGCAACCCGGCATGCGACTCCCGTACCAGCGGCATGACCTGGATTTCGATGTTCCGCAGCTCCGTGATCGCCAGTATGTGGTCGATGAGTTCCCGGGTGACTTCCACACCACCGGTATGCCTGAGAAACAGGTGCTCCTCGAGGATGAAACTGAAGGTGGTGTTGGGCCGTTCCCGTAACAGCCGCTGCCGTTCGGAACGCGCCGCCCACTGAGCCTCGATCTGCTCGTCGCCCAGCGGTGGCAACTCATCGACGAACAACTGGCGCGCGTACGCCTCCGTCTGCAACAACCCCGGAACCAGGCGGCATTCGTACGTGTACAGCGTGATCGCCAGCGCCTCCAGCCGCGCCCACCGCCGGAACCAGGCCGCCAGCCCGGGCTGCCGCTCCAGGCGCCCCGCCGCCTTCCGCAGGACGCCGGCCATCCCCAGCGCCTCCTCGGCGCGCTCCACGAACACCGGGTCCGGCATCCGCCGCCCCAGCTCCACGGACGCCACCGTGTGCTTGGAGAAACGGACCAGTTCGCCGAACTCCTCCCTGCTCAGCCCGGCGTGTTCGCGCAGGCCCTGGACCACCGCCCCGAACGTCCGCAGACTGTCGGACGGCTCCGGCTCGCCACCCGTTCCCACCGCGCCATCGACCACTGTCGGTCACCTCCCGCAGGCATGGTCGCGTTCGGTGACCGGTACCGTCCAGCGCGTGACCGTGTACGCCGCGGCGGCGTACGCGCCGCCGACCTGGAGAAGTGCCCTGCCGGCCCGTCAGATTGGGCGCATGACAGCACCTCCCGCCGACCCGGGCCCGGTCACCGTACGTGTGTTCACCCGGCGTCTCGGCGCCACCCCGCGCGGCGCCCGCCTCGCCCGGCACCTCGCCGTGCGCGAACTGCACACCTGGGGCGTCCCCCACGGCACCGACGCCTCGGACCGGATCGCCGTGATCGTCGCCGAACTCGCCGCCAACGCCGTGACCCACGGCCGCGTCCCCGGCCGCGACTTCGAGCTGACGCTCACGCTCCTCGCCGCCGGCGCGGGCACGTGCGCCCGCGTCCGCGCCGAGGTCACCGACACCCGCACCGAGCTGCGTCCCCCGGTCCCCGGCGCCGTACGGCCCCCGCGCCCGCTGGACGAACACGGCCGCGGCCTGCCGCTGGTCGACGCGCTCGCCGACCGCTGGGCGGTGGTGGACCGCGAGCCGCCCGGCAAGACCGTCCGGGCCGAGGTCGACCTGGCGTGGCCGGCGGATGCTCACGGACGGCTCCGTACGTGACGTCGGGAACCGCTTCGAAGCCGCCGCGGGGGCCACCGTGCGGCCGGGGCGCGATGCCCGGCCCGCCCCGACGTCACCGGGGCCCGTGGCGGGACGGCGAGCTGCGTTCGTCCACCGGGGCCCCGGGAGAACCCCGTGCCGGCGAGGTCGTCCGGGTGCGGGAGGCGTCGGGGTGCGACCGGGGCCGTTTCCGGGGTGAACCCCGATGCCCGCGGGACGTGCCCGCCGACAGGGTGAGGGGCATGACCCCGACACCCATGTCACGCAGGTCCCTTGTGGGCGCCGCCCTGGCGGGGACGGCCGCGCTGGCCGCCACCGCGGCGCTGCCCGCGCACCGCGCCACCGCCTCGCCCGTGCCGCTGGACCCCACCGCCTCCCCCGCGCCGCTCCCGCCGCTGGACCCCGCCGCCCTGCAGGCGGCGATCGACGACCTGGAACACCCGCCGTCGACCGCGGCCCAGCTGCGGGTGAGCGGCGCGGGCGGCCGCTGGCGCGGCACCTCGGGGGTGGCCGACCTGTGGACGCGGCGTCCGGTGACGGCACACGACAGGGTCCGGATCGGCAGCATCACCAAGGTCTTCGTCGCCACGGTGGTGCTGCAACTGGTGGCGGAACGGCGGATCGCCCTGGACGCGCCGGTGCGGCGGTACCTGCCGGGGCTGCTGCCGGGCCGGTTCGCGGCCGTCACCGTGGCGCACCTGCTGAACCACACCAGCGGACTGCCCGACCACGTCGGCATCCCGGACCCGCGGACCGCGGAGGAGGTGTTCCGCCACCGCTTCGACCACTGGACGCCGCGGGAGTGGGTGGCCACCGCGACCCACGGACCGCTGAAGTTCGCCCCGGGCACCCGGCAGGAGTACCGCGGCATCAACTACGCGCTGGCCGCGCTGATCGTCGAGAAGGCGACCGGCCGCCCGTACGGGGAGGCCGTCGCGGCCCGCATCCTGCGCCCGCTGGGCCTGGCGCGCACCGTCGTGCCGGGCGACGACCCGCGCGTCCACGGCCGGCACGTGCACGGCTACCTGGCGATGGCCGACGGCAGCCTGCGGGACATCACCGCGTACGACCAGTCCGCCAGCCGGGGCGAGGGCGACATGATCTCCACCACGGGCGATCTCGACCGGATGCTCGCCGCGCTGTTCGCCGGCGAACTGCTCCCGCCGGGACTGCTCCGGCTGATGTTCACCCTGCCCCCGGGCGACGTGCGGATGCTGGACGGCTCCCCGGCCCGCTACAGCGCCGGGTTGCAGCGGGCCACCGTCAACGGCATCACCCTCTGGGGCAAGACCGGGGAGAAGTACGGCTACAAGAACGCCGCGTTCGCCACCCGGGACCGGCGACTCCGCTTCGTCCTCGCGTACCACCCGACGACCGCCCGCGACGGCCGGGAGAGCCAGATGATCGCCCGGGTCGCCGACCTGCTCACCCGCGCCCCGGGCACCGGCGCACCCGGGCCGGCGGCTGACCGGGCCGGCGGCTGACCGGTCCGGCCGGAACCGCGTACGGCCGGGCCCCGGACCGGCCGGCGGGTCCCGCGGGGCAGGGCCCGGCCCCGCACGCCGGGCCCTGCCCCGCGCGGCGGGGCCGGGCTGGGGGTCAGCCGGTGTAGGGCACGGCGTCGGCGGGGTCGGCGTGCCAGTTGGTGGCCACCGGCCGGTCGACCAGGACGGGCTCGGCGAGCCGGAAGGTGACGGCGTCGGCCTCGTAGCCGGCGACGGCGACGAAGAGCTGGCCGAACTCCCTGCCGCCGTCGGAGTCGGTGCTCTTGGGGCTGATCCCGGCGTAGGCGGCGGTGGAGCCGGAGAGCTTGATGGTCTCGCCCACGCTCTGCTCGACGGGGGTCACGTGGGTGTCGGCGGCGGAGCCGAAGGCGGCGGACGGGAAGGTGCCCTCCAGGTAGCAGGTGATGCCGGGCAGGGCCTTGGCGGTGACGAGGAAGTAGCCGCCGGCCTGCGTCCGCGTGCTGAGCGTGAACGACAGGTCGTTGGTGCCGCAGGCCTGCCCCACGTCGCTCCCGCGCGGGGTGGCGCCGCTGTCGGCGAGGGCGGTCGCGGCGGTCGTGGTGGCCAGGGTCGCGGCGGCGGCGACGGTCAGGGCCAGGCGGGCGGAGCGGGAGGCGGGACGTGGACGCATCGGAATCTCCGTACGGGAATCGGGATCGCCCGGCGGGCTGCCGGGACGGCCTCAGCCTGTGCGGTGATCTGTCCCGCCCGCCACCAGCCACCGGCAGCACGGGACGCTGGAACGCGGAAACGCCCGCTGAACAGCACGGACACCGGTCGCCTGGAACGACCGCCTGGAACGACCGCCTGGAACGCGGCTGGGCCGGCGCCGCCGGGTCGTCGAAAGAACGGTCTCCCGGCCGGCCGGCTGCCGAAGGCTGCACCGCCGCTACGAGCGCAGGGCCGAACACTTCCTGGCCCTCGTCGGCATCGCCGCAGCCCTCATCGGCTACCGCCGACTCACCAACTGAAACGACGTCTTGGATTCAGGCAATGTTGATCAGGAGCGGGATGGCCAGGTGCTGACTCGTAATGCGTGGGTCTCGGGTCCGAATCCCGAAGGCGGCTCAGACGGAGCCCAGGTCAGTTACTTGCCGACCTGGACTTCTTCGTCGGCGGCGACCCTGCGGCGGGTGTGACGGGCCAGAGCCCCGGGCAGTCGCCGCGCTGCACCGGGGCTCGAGCGGCCGGACTTTGCTCAGTCCTGGAGAGCCAGCACGGCGTACTGCTGATCTTGGAAGACCAGGTCGTACTGGGCTGAAGGGTGCAGTTGCTTCACGTATCCGACGGGATCAGTGAGCGGAGTCGACCAGCCCGAGACCAGGTCGAGGGCGACGTACTGGGGTGTCAGCGTGCCCGTGTTGCCTACCCAGTACACCGTGGTTCGGCCGGTCAAGTGGCTCATCAGGCCGGTGTTGGCCTCCACGGTCGTGCCGTCCGGGATGTGCGACACCGCGGTACGTGCCGCCGCGGCCCGCGTGCCTCCGTCGTAGGTGCGCGGCTGGAGGAGATCCCGCAGCGGCAATTGGAAGCAGAGTGTGGCGGCGATGGCCGCGACGGCCGGCACCGCATTGCGTGCGTAGCGGCGGATCCAGACGCGGGAGGAGTGCGGGGCGTCACGCACGGCGTCGATGAGCGCCATGAAGGCGATGGGCATGAGTACGGCGCTGTAGTGCCAGTCCGTGCCCCAGTAGTTCGGCTCGTGGGACAGGAACCGCCAGCCCAGCGTCGGCACGGCGACCAGAACGAGGGGGGAGCGCAGCGCGAGGAAGGCCGTCACCCCGATGACCCACAGCAGGGTTTCGCCCTTGGTGCCGAGTTCGTCGAGGACTCCGGCGGGCCAGCCGGGAGAGTCCGCTCCGCCGCCCGCGATCTTCTGCCAGTAGTCGTAGCCGCTGCTCGGATTGAACATCGGGATGACGACGAACAGGACGGTGGCAGCGGCCGCCGTGCCGAAGATGGCCAGCCGGATTCCCAGCATTCGCTGACGTGCGATGAAGAGGCAGACCCCCATGGCTGCCACGGTCAGCCCCAGGTCCTCTTTCACCAATACCAGAGGTATGCACCAATAGGCGGCGTGATGCCATTTCTTCAGCAGGAACTGGCGCAGGGCGACGGCCAGCAGAGGGACCGCGAAGCATATTTCATGGAAGTCGAAGTCGACGGCTCGCTGGACACCCCATGAAAGGCCGTAGGAAGCTCCGAGAAGCAGCCCCCGAGCCTGCCCCAGGAAGTGCGTGGCCGTCTCGGACACGACGACGGCCGACACGGAGAAGAGTGCCGCCTGCACCAGCAGAAGCGTCACCGGGCTCGGGAAAATCCTGTACAGCGGAGCCAGCAGAGTCAGAACAGGACTGAAATGGTCGCCCAGAATATTGAAGTCCGGCCCTTTGATGGGTGCGATCGGGGGCTGGAGATGGGCGTAGGACCGTACCACCTGTTCGAATATCGCCAGGTCCCACGACACGGACTCGAAACGGCTGTACCGCGCAACGGAGTGGGTCGCGTAGGCGCCGAAGAGTAGGATGCCCAGCAGGAAATGGGGAGTGCGCGCGGAACGTGCCACACGCTGGATGTCGAAGAATCGTGAAGAGCTGTCGGGCGGCGTGGCGGGAAGCTCAGGGTGAGCGGATTTCATTCTGTGTCGCCTGTAACTTTCTGGGCGGCCTTCAATTGTTCACGCTTCGCTGCGTGAATCGTGTCGAGTTTCTTCGAGTTCTTCTCGATCAACTTCTGCTGATAGGCCGACTCGACAGCGTACCAGACACCGATCAGATTCGTATTTTTCTTGCACCGGACATCGGCAACAGCGGTCTCTACTTCTCCCTTGCCGACCTCGGGCCGGGAGAACTCGGGAGCGGACATGGCCGCCATGGGGTCCGGGTACTTGTATCCAGCCTTGTCCATACAGGAGGACCAGGATTGGAAAACCGACTGTACGCGCTTGTCCTGCATGGACAGTTCGTAGGACTTGGAATTGAGATCCTGCGATATGTCCGAGACTCCGAAGGGCGACTCTCCGGCGAGGGTCTGCTCGGCCTGTCCCGCGCAGCCTCCTTCCGGCACGTCCTTCCCGGCCCCCTCTCCGGTCAGCGCGCGGTACTGCTCGGCCGGCAGTGGCGGCTCCGGCCGCACTTCCGCGCCCGGCATGTGGTAGCCGCTGTCTGCCGCCAGGTCCGCGTCCGCCAGACCGTATCGGCGCTCCGTCATGGTTTTTGGGCCGACATGTTTCTGCGGTTTCGGTGGGGTGTAATCGAGCCCCAGTCCCCGCATGCACTTCTGGATCAGCGCGTCCCGCGCCCGCATGAGCGACGACATTTCCCCGTCGGTGAAGAGATATGGCTCCAGCGGCAGCTTCAGCCCTGCAACTGTGTCGATGTCGCGTATGCCGGTGACCGATGGCACCGGTATTCGATCCTCCGGCCCGGCTTTTTCCCCGGATGCCGCCGAACATCCGGTCATGGCTGTGGAAGCCAGCGCCACGACGAAGAGCGCGGCCGTTGTTCTCCTGCAAAGGGCGCGCGGACGGGCGCGAGACATGGGTGTCCCTTCTGTCGCGTGTACAATAGGAAGACCCGGCGTCCTGCCCAACTGCGATGGGCAGGGCGCCGGGTTCTCAGCTCGCTATTCGGTCAGAGGCTGATTTGCTCAGGCCCAGAGCCACTTGAACGACGCGTTGTTGTTGTAGGTGTTGCTGAGATTCCGCCACGACGTCGGCTGGACGTTGTCGTAGACACCGCCGTAGTTGGAGTTGTAGTAGACGCGGGCGACGAGCCCTGTCTGCAGGTTCTGCGCGGAGGCGGCGTTGTTCTTCACCGCCTGGCCGGCCCCGTCCCCGGCACCCTTGAACGTGTAGCCCGAGAAATCTGCGACGTTGTCCCAGAAGGGGTAGTACGCATTCTGGATGTTTGAGTTGTAGAACAAGCAGAAGTGCGACGGGTTGCAGGTGTTGGTCGCGGCATTTGCCGGGGCGGCGAGGCCGACGACTCCCGCGCCGGCCACAGTCAGGGCGACCAGTGCCGAACGAATGCGCATGTCAGACCTTCCTTTTGTCGGTTTTCGGGCAGGGGAAGTGTCATTTTTATTCAATCCGCGAAAGGAATGAAATCAAACCCCCACCGAGGCCGCTTTTCGGCCTCCAAGATCAGACTAGCTGATCTTGGAGGTCGCTGTGTAGTCAGTTTTGCGAGGTGATATCCGGCAGAATGCTCACATGGTTCCAATTCGGGAGTGCTCGCAAGCGTCGTCCGCCGTACGACTGCCTTGCCGTGATCCTGGAAGACGACGACAGCCCCGGGCAGTCACCTCGCTGCACCGGGGCTCTTTCTGTCCCTCAGGTCCGCCGGTGGCGGCGACGCTTCCCCGAGTGCGGCCAAGACGTCGTTTCAGTCGGTGAGTCGGCGGTAGCCGATGAGGGCTGCGGCTATGCCGGCGAAGGCCAGGAAGTGTTCGGCCCTGCGCTCGTAGCGGCGGTGCAGCCTTCGGCAGCCGGCCGGACGGGAGACCGTTCTTTCGACGACCCGGCGGTGTCGGCCCAGCCGCGTCGAGGACTCGATGCCCTTGCGGGCGATGCGGTGGCGGATGCGACGCTCGCGAAGCCGTGTCCGCAGGTGGTCGTTGTCGTAGCCCTTGTCGGCGTGGAGCTTGGCCGGACGCCGGCGGCGGGGCCCGCGGCGGGAGCAAACGGGCGGGATCCCGCGCACGAGCGGCTCCAGGCCGAGGCTGCCGTGCAGGTTGGCGCCGGAGATGCCCAGCGACAGCGGCACACCGTTGCGGTCGGTGATCAGGTGGATCTTCGATCCCGGCTTGCCACGGTCGGTCGGATCCGGTCCGGTCAGCGGCCCCCTTTTGCCGCCCGCACGCTGACGGAGTCGATCGCGCACCGCGACCGGTCCCGCTCACCCCGCACGCCGAGTTCGCCGAGGACGACCCGGTGCAGCCGGGCCCAGACCCGGTCCCGGCTCCACCGGGCGAAGCGCCGGTGGACCGTGGGCCGGCCCGGACACCGGCGGCGGCTGCCGCCAGGTGCGGCCCGAGGTGGCCACAAAGACGATCGCCGCCAGGCATTCACGGTCCCCGGCCCACCGCCGGCCGCCGCCCTGCGGGCGTATGACCTCCGTCGGCGGGACCACCCGTCGAAACAGCGCCCACGACTCGTCCGGCACCAACCGCTCGATCAGATCCGTCATGCGCGGCTCGACGAACGATGCCGCCATCAGAAACGACGTCTGCCTCTTCGCCTCGTACGACACCCGCTGCGCGGGCACCGGCTCCACGTACAAGGTGAAGGCGGGCCGCGCCACCAGCGCCACCGGCCCGTACCGCGACAGGAACGGCGTCGCGCTGACGGACAACGGCGGCACGCCCGTGCTGGAGTCGCACGGCGGCGTCATCGGCCCCGGCGGCCAGTCGATCATGAGCGACGCCGACGGGGACCTGATCGTCCACCACTACTACGACGGCAACGACAACGGCACGCCCAAGCTCGGCATCAACCTCCTGAACCGGAGCAGCGGATGGCCCGTCGCCTGCTGACCCGGCCGGCCGCCGACGGCGCCGACGCACGGCGGCGGGCCCGGCGGGACGACGCCCGCCGACAGGGCCGGCCGGACCCGCCCGGCCCGGGCGGCCCGCGGGGAAGCACGGGCCGCCCCTTCGTACGGGGACGGCGGAGGTGTCGTTCAACCGGCGCGCGCGGGAGGCGGGTTCAGTTCCCGAAGGAGTGGATCGTCGTCGTCCGCCAGGTCTGCCCCGGCCGCAGCACGGTCGACGGGAACGACGGCTGGTTCGGCGAGTCCGGGAAGTGCTGGGTCTCCAGGCAGAGCGCGTCGCCCTGGCGGTAGGTGCGGCCGGAGGTGCCCGTCAGCGTGCCGTCCAGGAAGTTGCCGGAGTAGAACTGCAGGCCGGGCTCGTTCGTGGCGATCCGCAGGGTGCGGCCGGAGGCGGGGTCGCGCAGGGTGGCCGCGTGCTCGGGCCGGGCGGTGACGCCCTTGTCCAGCACCCAGTTGTGGTCGAAGCCCTGGGCGGCGATCAGCTGCGGGTGGGCGGCGCGCAGGTCCCGGCCGACCGGCTTGGCGCGGCGGAAGTCGAAGGGGGTGCCGGCGACCTTCGCCAGTTCGCCGGTGGGGATCAGGCCCGCGTCGGTGGGGGTGTAGCGGGAGGCGGCGATGGTCAGCTCGTGGTCCTCGATGCTGCCGCTGCCCTCGCCGGCCAGGTTCCAGTAGACGTGACTGGTGAGGTTGACGACGGTGGCCTTGTCGGTGGTGGCCGCGTAGTCGATGCGCCAGTCGCCGTGCCGGGTGAGGGTGTAGGTGACCTTCACCTTCAGCGTGCCGGGGTAGCCCTGCTCGCCGTCGGCGCTGGTGTAGGACAGGCGCAGGCCGACGTCCGTGCCCGCGGTGAACGGCTCGACGTCCCACACCCGCTTGTCGAAGCCCTGCGCGCCGCCGTGCAGGCTGTTCTCGCCGTCGTTGACGGAGAGCTGGTACGCCGTGCCGTCCAGGGTGAAGCGGCCCTTGCCGATGCGGTTGCCGTAGCGGCCGATCAGGGCGCCGAAGTAGGGGGACTTCGCGACGTAGTCCGCCAGATCGTCGAAGCCCGCGGAGACGTTGGCGTACCGGCCGCGGCGGTCGGGGATCTCCAGGGACTGCACGATGCCGCCGTAGGAGAGGACCTTCAGGCGGGTGCCGCCGTTCTCCAGCGACCAGCGGTGGACCTCCGTGCCGTCGGCGAGCGTGCCGAAGAGCGTCCTCACCGGCTTCCTGCCTCCCGTGGCGTGCGCGGCGCTGCCGAGGGCGGTGGCGGCGATGCCCGCCGCCGCGGCTCCCGCGATGACCGTGCGTCTGCTCATGTCCATGTGCGGCTCCTGCTTCAGGAAGGGGAAGGGCCCCGCCTTCCGGCGGGGCCCGACGGACCTACGAACCGACCTTGCGCTTGTTCCACACGTCGAAGCCGACCGCCGCCAGCAGCACCAGGCCCTTGATGACCTGCTGCCAGTCGGTGCCGATGCCGACGAGGTTCATGCCGTTGTTCAGCACGCCCAGGACCAGACCGCCGATGATCGCGCCGAGCACGGTGCCGACACCGCCGCTCATCGACGCCCCGCCGATGAACGAGGCCGCGATCGCCTCCAGCTCGAAGTTGAGGCCGGCCTTGGGCGAGGCCGCGTTGAAGCGGGCGGCGAAGACCAGGCCCGCCAGGGCCGCGAGCATGCCCATGTTCAGGAAGACCAGGAAGGTGACCTTCTTGTCCTTCACACCCGACAGCTTGGCCGCGGGCAGGTTGCCGCCGATGGCGTAGATGTGGCGGCCGATGATCGCGTTGCGCATGACGTAGCCGAAGCCGACCAGCAGCACGCCGAGGACCAGCAGCACGATCGGGGTGCCCTTGTAGCTGGCCAGCAGCAGCGTGAGGACGAGGACGGCGGAGCCGAGCGCGACCAGCTTCAGCAGGAACAGCTTGGCCGGCAGGACCTCCAGGGAGAACTCCTGCTGGCGGCGGCGGTCGCGGATCTCCTGCAGGACCACGAACGCGATCAGCGCGAAGCCGAGCAGCAGCGTGAGGTTGTGGTAGTTGGTCTCCGGGCCGACCTCCGGCAGGAAGCCGTTGGCGACCTTCTGCAGCCCCTCCGGGAACGGGCCGAGCGTCTGCCCCTCCAGGAAGATCTCGGTCAGCCCGCGGAAGACCAGCATGCCCGCCAGGGTCACGATGAACGACGGTATGCCGCCGTAGGCGATGAAGAAGCCCTGCACCGCGCCCGCGAGCGCGCCCACCGCCAGGCACAGCACCACCGCGAGCGGCCACGGCATGTCGTTCTTGACCATGAACACGGCGGCCATCGACCCGACGAACGCCGTGAGCGAGCCGACCGACAGGTCGATGTGGCCCGCGATGATCACCAGCATCATGCCGATCGCGAGGATCAGGATGTAGCTGTTCTGCAGCACCAGGTTGGAGACGTTGCGCGGCAGCAGCAGGTCGCCGTCGGTCCACACGGCGAACAGCGCCACGATCAGGCCGAGGGCGATCAGCATGCCGTACTGGCGCATGTTGCGGCGCATGCCGTCCAGCACCAGCCGGAGCAGGCCGCCGTCACCCGTGGCCGCCCCTCCCTTGCCGGCCGGCGCGGGAGCCGGCGTCTTGGCGGTCACATCCGTGCTCATCGGGTTACCTCTTTGTCCTTCGTCATCTGACGCATCAGCGATTCCTGTGAGGCCTCGGCCCGTGAGAACTCACCGGTCAGCCGCCCCGCGGCCATCGTGTAGATGCGGTCGCACATGCCGAGCAGCTCGGGCAGCTCGGAGGAGATGAAGACGACCGCCTTGCCCTGGGCGGCCAGCTGGTCGATGACCGTGTAGATCTCGTACTTGGCGCCGACGTCGATGCCGCGCGTCGGCTCGTCCAGGATCAGCACGTCCGGACCCGAGAAGATCCACTTGCTGAGGACGACCTTCTGCTGGTTGCCGCCGGACAGCTTGCCCACCGGCTCGAAGACGGTCGGCGCCTTGATGTTCATGGACCGGCGGAAGCCCTCGGCGACCTGCCGCTCCTCGTGCTCGTCGACCACACCGCGCCGGGCGACCTTCCGCAGGGCGGTCAGCGAGATGTTCCGGTTGATGGTGTCGATGAGGTTGAGGCCGTAGTGCTTGCGGTCCTCGGTGACGTAGGCGATGCCGTGCCCGACCGCCTCCGGGACGGTCCTGGTACGGATCTCCCGGCCGTCCTTCAGGACCGTGCCGCCCGCGTACCGGCCGTAGGTGCGGCCGAAGACGCTCATCGCCAGTTCGGTGCGGCCGGCGCCCATCAGGCCCGCGATGCCGACGATCTCGCCGCGCCGGACGTGCAGGGAGACGTCGTCGACGACCTTGCGCTGCTGGTCGATCGGGTGGTGCACGGTCCAGCCCCGGATCTCCAGGGCGGGCGCCGCGCCCTCCTCGGGCTCGTGCGGGGTGCGCTCCGGGAAGCGGTGCTCCAGGTCGCGGCCGACCATCCCGCTGATGATCCGGTCCTCGGTGGTCCCCGGGTCCTTCACGTCCAGCGTCTCGATGGTGCGCCCGTCGCGGATGATCGTCACCGAGTCGGCGACCCGGCGGATCTCGTTGAGCTTGTGGGAGATGATGATCGAGGTGATGCCCTGCTTCTTCAGCTCCAGGATCAGGTCCAGCAGCTTGCCGCTGTCCTCGTCGTTCAGCGCGGCGGTCGGCTCGTCGAGGATGAGCAGCTTCACCTTCTTCGCCAGGGCCTTGGCGATCTCCACGAGCTGCTGCTTGCCCACGCCGATGTCGGCGACCCGGGTGTCGGGGTGGTCGCTCAGGCCGACCCGCCGCAGCAGCTCGGTGGCGTGCCGGAGCGTCTCCCGCCAGCTGATGACGCCGCGCCTGGCGTGTTCGTTGCCGAGGAAGATGTTCTCCGCGATGGACAGGTACGGCACCAGGGCCAGCTCCTGGTGGATGATGACGATGCCGCGCTCCTCGCTGGCCCGGATGTCCTTGAAGCGGCAGACCTCCCCTTCGAAGAGGATCTCGCCCTCGTAGCTGCCGTACGGGTGGACGCCGGAGAGGACCTTCATCAGGGTCGACTTGCCGGCGCCGTTCTCCCCGCAGATGGCGTGGACCTCGCCCTGACGGACGGTCAGGTTGACGTCCGACAGCGCCTTGACGCCGGGAAAGGTCTTGACGATCGAGCGCATTTCCAGGACGGGTCCCGCCATGGTCGTGCCTTCCAATCCCTAGGGTGCGGCGGTTACTTGAGGTCGCTTTCCTTGATGTAACCGGAGTCGACGACGGTCTTCTGGTAGTTGGACTTGTCGACGGCCACCGGCTCCAGCAGGTAGGCCGGGACGACCTTCGCGCCGTTGTCGTAGGTCTTGGTGTCGTTGACCTCGGGCTTCTTGTCGTTCAGCAGCGCGTCGACCATGTTGGAGGCCACCTTGGCGAGTTCGCGGGTGTCCTTGTAGACGGTCATCGACTGCTCGTCCGCGACGATCGACTTCACCGAGGCGACCTCGGCGTCCTGGCCGGTGACGATCGGCAGCGGCTTGGCCTTGGAGCCGTAGTCGTCCGACTTCAGCGCCGACAGGATGCCGATGGAGATGCCGTCGTAGGGCGAGAGCACCGCGTCGACCCGGTCGGTCTTGTAGGTGGAGGTCAGGATGTCGTCCATGCGCTTCTGCGCGGTGCCGCCGTCCCAGCGCAGGGTGGTGACCTGGTTGAGCTGGGTCTGCCCGGACTTGACGACGAGCTGCTTCTTGTCGATGTACGGCTGCAGGACGTTCATCGCGCCCTGGAAGAAGTAGTGGGTGTTGTTGTCGTCGTTGGAGCCGGCGAACAGCTCGATGTTGAACGGGCCCTTCTTCGAGCCGTCCTTCAGGCCGAGCTTCTCGACGATGTACGTGCCCTGCAGCTCGCCGACCTTCTCGTTGTCGAAGGAGGCGTAGTAGTCGACGTTCTGGGTGCCGAGGATCAGCCGGTCGTAGGAGATCACCGGGATGTCGGCGTCCTTGGCCTGCTGGAGCACGTTGTTCAGCGACTTGTTGTCGATCGCCGCGACGATCAGCGCCTTCACGCCCTGCGTGATCAGGTTCTCGATCTGCGAGACCTGCTGGTCGGGGTCGTCCTCGCCGTAGACCAGCTTGGTCTTGTAGCCCTTGGACTCCAGGTCCTTCTTGACGTTGTTGCCGTCCGCGATCCAGCGCTCGGAGGACTTGGTCGGCATCGCGATGCCGATGGTGGCGCCCTTGGCGCCGCCCGAGTCCTCCTCGCTGCCGCCCTCGCTGTTCTGGCCGCAGGCGGACAGGGTGAGGGCGAGAGAGGCGGTTGCGGCCAGGGCGGCGAGTGCGGCTCTGCGGTTACGCATGATCATCATCCTTGATGTGTGTGCAGGGCTCGGCCTGTGGTGCGGCTTGGTGCGGCGTGGTGCTGGTGCTGCTGCTGCTGGTGCTGCGACGGCGCTGCGGGGGAGGGGCAGGGGCAGGGAGAGGCCGAGAGCAGGTGTGTGGGATTGTGCGCGGCTGTGTCTGCTTCTGTGAAGCCGAGTTTCCGGAACGTTATGACGACGTTTCGAACCGGCGCAGTTCACCCGGCAGTCGGGAGCCGAGCGGCGCCATGTCGCCGTCCGCCCCGTGCCGCGCCAGCAGGTCCAGGGCGAGCCGGCCGCGCCGCACCCGCTCCCGGGCGGTGGCCAGGGTCAGCTCCCGCAGGTGGTGGCCGTAGGGGTAGATCCCGGGCGCCTTGGACAGGCCGAACTTCAGGTAGAGCGGGGCGCCGCGCCGGATGAGCTCGGCGACCTCGTACATCCGCACATAGCCGCCGAGGTCGTCGGGGGCCTCGATGTACATGTCCATGGGGGCGGCCGACACCCGCCGGATCTCGGTGAGGTGATCCAGCGTCAGGTCGCTGGGCACGTTGATGGAGTCGGCACCGAGGTTCTCGTAGACCGCGAACGAGGCCGGGTTGACGGGCCCGACGAGCGCCGAGACCTTCAGCGTGGTGTCGGCCGGCAGGAGGCCGGCCGCGCGCGCCCGGTGCAGCGTCCACAGCACGCCCTCGTCGGCCACGAGCAGGCACTTGACGCCCAGCTCCGTCGCCCGGACGGCGTCCTCGACGCACCCGGCGACGGCGTCGTGGCCGCGCGCCCGCAGGCCCGCCCCGCGCGAGTCGGTCCGGGTCGAGCCGCCGATGTCCCAGGTGCCGCGCGGGCCGGTGAACAGGCACAGCTCGATGTCGCGCTCGCCGGTGGCCTCGACCATCTCGGTGATCTCGGCGTCGGTCAGCATCCACACGCCGCTGCCCTGGCTGATCCGGTGGATCGGCACGTCCAGCCGCGAGGCCTCCTTCAGGACCACCGCCAGCGCCTCGGGACCCTCGCACGAGGGGATCTCGGTGCGCCAGCGGCCGCCGCCGGGGAAGGAGTGCGGCGAGGCGTCGGCGGGGTCGAGGGCGGGCGCGCCCAGACCGAGCGGGGTGAGCACGTGCTCACCGGGCCTGCGGGCTGCCGGGGCGGATGCGTCGGTCACAAGGTGTCCTTCGTGTTCGGTATGTCGGACGGAGTTCGCGGCTCTGGGTGGGAAGGGGCCGTGGGGCCCTGGAGGCACGCCGGTACGGGGGCCGTCAGGTCGCCCCCGTACCGGCGTACGGCTAGGGGCGGAGCAGCACCTTGCCGACCTTCGGGTCGCCGGACCCCACCAGCTCGATGGCGTGCGGGAACTCGGCGAGCGGCAGCTCGTGCGTCACCAGCGGCAGCGGGTCGAGCAGCCCGGCCCCGAAGGCCCGCGCCGTGTGCGCCCAGGCGTCCGGCGGCGCCCCGAAGACGGTGTGCACCTCCAGCTGCCGTACGACGAGGTCGGTCGGGTCGAGCCCGTCGGCGCCCGGCGCGGGGATGCCCGTCAGCACCAGGCGCCCGCCGCGCCGCAGCAGCCCCGCGGAGACCCGCGCGGCGTCGGCCGACCCGGCGGTCTCGATCACCACGTCGACGTCGTCGGGGAGCTCCTGGTCCTTGGTGCGGAAGTCGGTGGCGCCGTAGGCGCGGGACAGCGCCTCGCGGTCCCGCCGGGTGCCGACGACCAGCAGCTCGGCCGGCGAGTTCGCCCTGAGGAACTGCACGGCGAACATCCCCAGCGTGCCGGTGCCGACGACGGCCACCTTCTCGCCGGGCAGCGCGTTCGCCTTGAGCGCGGCGGCGGCGACGCAGGCGGCGGGCTCCAGCAGGGCCGCCGCCGTCAGGTCGCAGTCGTCCCGCAGCACGTGCAGCAGACGGGCCGGGAGGGTGAGCGTGGCGGCCATGGCGCCCGGCTGGGTGAACCCGGTCTCCTCGTAGCCGGCCCGGCACAGGGTCGTCTCGCCCGCGTGGCAGCGGTCGCAGACCTGGCAGTTGCGGAAGCCCTCGCCGACGACCTTGCGGCCGACCAGGGACCCGGGGACGCCGGCGCCGACCCGCTCGACGGTCCCGGACCACTCGTGGCCGGGCGTGAGCGGGTAGCGGACGTACCCCGGGGGCCGGTTGCCCTGGTACACCTCGCGGTCGCTGCCGCAGATCCCGGCGGCGTGCACCCGGACCAGGGCCTCGCCGGGACCGGGCTCGCGGGGCTCGTGCGCCACGAGCCGGTGCGCGCCCGGCGCCTCGATGACGACGGCGGTGCTCACGGTCTCCTCCCGCGGGGGGACGGGCCCTGCGGCCGGCTCACTTCGTGGCCTTCGGCTTGCGCTGCTCCCAGCCCTCGGCCCACAGGTCGAAGCGGGCCTGCTGCTGCGGGAACTCGGCGGCGGCGTCGGTGTCCAGCTCGACGCCGAGGCCGGGGGCGTCGGAGAGGTGGAAGCAGCCGTCCTCGGGGTCGACCTGCGGGGCGCCCTTGACGACCTTCTTGATCTCCGCGTCCGCGAAGTCGTTGAAGTGCTCCAGGATCTTGAAGTTGGGGGAGGTGAAGCCGACCTGGAGGGAGGCGGCGGTGAGCACCGACCCGCCCACGTTGTGCGGGGCGACCAGCATGTAGTGGGTCTCGGCGGTCGCGGCCAGCTTCCGGGTCTCCCAGATGCCGCCGATGTGGCCGACGTCCGGCTGGATGATGTCGACGGACTGGTCCTCGAACAGCTCGCGGAACTCGATCCGGTCGTGGATGCGCTCGCCGGTGGCGACCGGCAGGTCCACCTTCTCGGCGACCTTCTTCAGCGCCTTCAGGTTCTCCGGCGGCACCGGCTCCTCCAGCCAGGCCGGCTTGAAGGGCGCCATCTCCTTGGCCAGCCGCACCGCGGTCGCGGGCGAGAACCGGCCGTGCATCTCCAGCATCAGCTCGGCCTCGGGGCCGATGGCGTCCCGGACCGCCTCGATGAGGGAGACGGCGTAGCAGGTCTGCTCGTGGTCGAACTCGAAGTGCCCGGTGCCGAAGGGGTCGATCTTCAGCGCCCGGTACCCGCGCGCCACGACCTGCTGGGCGGCCTTGTGGTAGGCCTCCGGGGTGCGCTCGGTGGTGTACCAGCCGTTGGCGTAGGCCTTGACCTTGTCGGTGACCTTGCCGCCCAGCAGCTGCCAGACGGGCACGCCGAGGGCCTTGCCCTTGATGTCCCAGCAGGCCATCTCGATCACGGCGATGCCGGACATCACGATCTCGCCGGCCCGGCCGTAGTCGCCGTACTTCATGCGGCGCACGAGGTCCTCGACGGCGAACGGGTCGGAGCCGAGAATGTGGTTGACCTCGGCCTCCTTCAGATAGCCCAGGAGGGCGTCGGTGTGCCCCAGCATCCGGGTCTCGCCGACTCCGGTGACTCCCTCGTCGGTGTGCACCTGGACGTACGTCAGGTTGCGCCACGGCGTCCCGACCACGTGTGTGCTGATTCCGGTGATGCGCACGGCAGTTGCCCCTTGCTGCTTCGTCGGCTTCGTTGGCTTCTTCGACTTCGTCGGCTCTGCGGCGTGTGTGCGAAATCCCAGCGTTCGAAATTTCGTCACACGTTCGAAATGCTGGCGTGACAGTAAGGACGGGGCGCGGGGAGTGTCAATGGGTCGAACGCACAACGGTTTCGAGAGTTTCGGGAACCGGTTTCGACGCGCCCGCCGCGGGGCCGGCGGGATCTCGCGGGGAAGGGCCCGGCCACCCGTGCCGGAGCGGGGGTTCCCACGGGGCCCGCACGGCCGGATCCGGGGGCGCGGCCCGGCCGGAACGCGGCCTCCCGCGCCATGGACCGCCGCCGCCCCGCGCGTACGGCGAAGGCCGCGCCCCACGTCCAAGGGCGCGGCCTTCGCCGTACGCAACGAGCACGCCCGGGCGGGCGTCACGGTCACACCCCCGCGGGCTCCGCCCTCCGGAGCGGGGCGGACCCGGCGGGGGCGCGGGCCGCGGCGGCGTCCGCCTCCGGCGGGCCGCCGGAAGGGCGTCAGAGCTTGACGATCATCTTCCCGGTGTTGTCGCCGCGCAGGACGCCGAGGAAGGCCTCCAGGTTGTTCTCGATGCCCTCGACGACCGTCTCGCGGTACTTGAGCCGGCCGGACCGCACCCAGGGGCCGACCTCCTCGACGAACCGCGGCTGGAGGTCGTAGTGGTCGCCGACGAGGAAGCCCTCGATGCGGCCGCGGGTCTGGATGAGCCGGGCCAGGTTCTTCGGGCCGGGGGCGGGCTCGGTGTCGTTGTAGACGGAGATCATGCCGCAGACGGCGATCCGGCCGCCGCGGTTGAGGGAGCCGATCGCGGCCTCCAGGTGGTCGCCGCCGACGTTGTCGAAGTAGACGTCGATCCCGTCCGGCGCGGCGGCGCGCAGCTGCTCGCCCACCGGCCCGTCCTTGTAGTTGAAGGCGGCGTCGAAGCCGTACTCGTCCAGCAGCAGCCGGACCTTCTCGGCGGACCCGGCCGACCCGATGACCCGCGAGGCGCCCTTCAGCTTGGCGATCTGCCCGACCTGGCTGCCCACCGCCCCGGCCGCGCCGGAGACGAACACCGCGTCGCCCTCCTTGAAGGCGGCGGTGCGCAGCAGCCCGGCGTAGGCGGTCAGCCCGGTCATGCCCAGCACGCCGAGGTACGCCGACAGCGGCGCGGCTCCGGGGTCGACCCGCACGGCGTTCTCCGCGTCCACGACGGCGTACTCGCGCCAGCCGAAGAAGTGCAGGACGTGGTCGCCGACGGCGATGCCCTCGGCGTTGGAGGCGACGACCTCGCCGACGGCGCCGCCCTGCATGACCTTGCCCAGCTCGAAGGGGGCGACGTAGGACCTGGCGGCGCTCATCCGGCCGCGCATGTACGGGTCGACGGAGAGGTACTCGTTGCGCACCAGCACCTGTCCCTCGCCGGGCGCCGGGACCGGGGCCTCGACCAGGGCGAAGTCCTCCGGCTTCGGCCAGCCGACCGGGCGGCTGAGCAGGTGCCATTCGCGGCTGACGGCGGGAAGGGAGGGGGAGTCGGTCATGGGGGCGCCTTTCCTCGGGGTCCGCTGAGCCGATCGCCCGGCTGCCGGGGCGATTACCACAGGTTGCTTAAGTTACTGAAACAACCATGCGCTGAACATTTCAGCTTGTCAAACATCCGGGTATCCTGACCCCATGACCGCCCCGCACGAGACCGCCCGCCGGCCCGACGCCCTCACCCTGGAGGTCGTCGAGCTCGTCGGGGAGGTCGTGGCCCGCTTCCACGCCGACTACGAGAAGGCCGCGGCGGAGCACGCGCTGACCGGGGCGCAGGCGCGGCTGCTGAGCCTGCTGTCGCTGGAGCCGCTGCCGATGCGGAAGCTGGCGCGGCGGCTGAAGTGCGAGCCGTCCAACGTCACCGGCCTCGTGGACCGGCTGGAGGCGCGCGGGCTGGTGGAGCGCCGGCCGGACCCCGCCGACCGCCGGGTGAAACTCGCGGCGGCGACCCAGGAGGGCCGCCGGGTGGCCCGCAGCCTGCGGGAGTCCCTGCGGTTCGCGCGCGAGCCGCTGGCCGGGCTGTCCGAGGGGGAGCGGGTGGCGCTGCGGGACGCGCTGCGGCGGATGGTCGGCGCCGACGGCTAGCCCCGCCGTGCCGGGCCCCGGGCCCGGGGCGTCCCGTACGAGGCCCGGAGCCCGGCACGCCGTCGGGCCCGCCCCCCCCGGGCGGGTGGCGGGAAGGAGCGACGGGGCCTGGCGTCCACGGCGCCGCGCCGCCCCCGCTAGAGTTCCCCCATGCGCGATCTTGGGGCGGGATTCGGCCACCTTCTGAAGGGCCAGCGCTGGGTGGCCCAGCACGGCAGGAGCTACGGTTTCGGGCTCCTCCCGGGCCTGATCACCCTCGTTCTCTACGCGGCGGCGCTGGTCGCGCTGGCGCTGTGGGGCGAGGACCTGGTCGCCTGGGCGACCCCGTTCGCCGACGGCTGGCCGAGCCCCTGGCTCGGTCTCTTCCGCGGCCTGCTCACCGCCGTCCTGTTCGCCCTCGGCCTGCTCCTCGCCGTCCTCACCTTCACCGCGGTCACCCTGCTGATCGGCCAGCCCTTCTACGAGGGCCTCTCCGAGCGGGTCGACCAGGACGTCTCCCCGGACGGCACCGCACCCCGGTCGGGCCTGCCGCTCTGGCGCGAGCTGTGGGTCTCGGGCCGCGACAGCCTGCGGATCGTGCTGCGCGCCGCCGTCTGGGGCGTGCTGCTGTTCGCCTGCGGTTTCATCCCCGTCGTCGGCCAGACGGTCGTCCCGGTGATCGGCTTCTTCGTCACCGGGTTCTTCCTCACCGAGGAGCTCACCGCCGTCGCCCTCCAGCGCCGCGGCGTGGAGCTGCGCGACCGCCTCGCCCTGCTGCGCTCCCGCAAGACCCTGGTCTGGGGCTTCGGCACACCGCTGGGCCTGGCCTTCCTGGTCCCGTTCGTCGCGGTGTTCCTGATGCCGGGCGCGGTCGCGGGCGCCACGCTGCTCGCCCGTGAGCTGCTGGGCGAGGACGGCGTCGGGGACACCGCCGACGAGCCGGAGGGCGAGGACGCCAAGCCGTGAGCGGGCCGGCCGCCGGGGCCGCCGTCCCGGCCGGCCCCGGCGGTCAGCGCCGGGGCCGCTCCGCCGCGCCGAGCGCCACGGCCACGATCGCCCGCACCTGCGCGATGATGTCCAGCCGGTCGCGGACGAACTCCGGGTCGGTGACCTCGGTGGTGTTCCCGGCGCCGAACCGGAGCACCGGCGTGTGCACATGCCCGCCCGGCAGCGTCCCGCGCAGGCCGAGCCGGTCCCGCAGCAGGGTCGCCCGGTAGGCGATCTCGTTGGAGAGGTAGTCCCCGCCGCCGCCCGCCCGGGCCGTCGACCCGGGGGTGGGGCCGTCGGGCCGCACGACGGGCTCGGTGCCGCCCGCCGGTATCTCGGTCACGGCGGTGTTGTCGTACACGGGGAACCGCCCGGTGTCCGCGGCCGTGATCGCGGCGTACGGCAGGGTGGTCGTCGTCCACTGCGGCCGCGTGGCCGGGCCGGCGACCGGGATCGCCCCGGTGCGGGAGACGTTCTCGTTGTCGGGGAAGCCGCCCCGCCAGGCCCCGTTGGTCCGCTCGACGTCGAAGCGGCCGACCCGCCCCTGGCTGACGGTGGTGAACAGGTCCACCTCCGGCAGGTGCGGCCGCAGCGTGCGCTCCACCGTCCCCTCCCCGGCGCCGAACGCCCGGGAGGCGCCCGGGGTGAAGTCCCGCCAGCGCACCGGGAACACGGCGGCCTCGATCCGCGCCGGGCCGTCCGGGGTCTCGACCACCGTGCCGTCGAGGGCGAGGGCGGCCGCGCCGGACGGGTTGGAGGTGCGGATGTCCCGGTCCAGCGTGAACGGGTCGAAGCCGGTGACCAGGACCCGCTTGACGCCCCCGCCGCGCGGGTGGCGGAGGGAGGTCTGGCCGCGCGAGGTCCGCTCCAACTCGTCCAGCAGGCGCGCGCGTCGCGCGTCGGTGAGCCCGAAATCCGGCTGCCAGGTGCGCACCTGACGGGTCATCGCGAGCCGCGCCCAGTACAGCGGCCGGTCGTCGTCCCGGCTCAGGTCGCCGCCCGCCGGCCCGCGCCCCTGCGCCCGGTCCACGGCCCGCCGCCACAGCGCCGAGCCCTCCCGGGCCACGACCCGGCGGGCCTCGCCGTAGGAGCGGGCCGCGCCGAGGGCGCGGGCGAACCGCCCGGTCGCGGTGCCGAACCCGGAGCGGCGCAGGATCTCCTGGGGCACGGACCGGTCGAGGCGCTGCTCCTCGACGGTGGGGGAGGGGACCGCCGGCGCGGCGCCGGCCGTCGTGGGGGCGGCGAGCGCCGCCAGCAGGGCCAGGCCGAGCACGCAGGGGCCGACGCGTCGAGATGTCAAGGGAGTTCGGGTCCTTCCGTTGCGGCGGGAAGCATGTGCCGCAGTATCGGTGACGGAAGTGCCGTACGCCATGGCGCGTGGCCCCGGAGGCGGCCGCGGCGGCCTTTCGCGACGCGGCCGGAAGGTCTCCGGGCCGGGGCGCCGGACCGGTCGTCGCCCGGCCGCCCGCGCCCGTCGGCGGCGAGGCCCTCGCCCGCTGCGGGCCGCGGCGCGACCCCGGCGAGCCGATCGCCGCGGCCGTCGCCGAGCCGGCGCGCCGCGCCTTCGAAGTGGGGACGAATCGACCGGCTCGTGGCCTTCTGTGAAGGGTTCGTACGAACTCCGGGCCGGCCGCTCGATCGCGGGCCGCAGGATCACCGCGACGACTAACGTCTGATCCGGGACGACCCTCCCACCGAGCAGCCCCGGCCCGGGACCTGACACCCGGGCCGGGGCTCGGACGTCCCCGGGACCCGGGCGGACGGCGGGAAGGCGGCGACGGGGCTAGCGGGTCCCGAACCCGTACACCGTCTCGGACCGGAACACCTCGCCCGGCCGCAGCACCGTGCTCGGGAACTCCGGCCGGTTCGGGGAGTCGGGGAAGTGCTGGGTCTCCAGCGCGACGCCGGCGCCGGGCGCGAAGGGCGCACCGACGTGGTCCGCGGTGTAGAGCTGGAGGCCGGGTTCGGTGGTCGCCACGGTCAGGACCCGCCCGGACGCAGGGTCGTACAGCTCGGCGACCTCCACGGGCGTGTCCGTCACGCCCTTGTCGAGCACGAAGTTGTGGTCGTAGCCCGTGCCGACCGCGCGGGCCCGGCGGAAGTCGAAGCGGGTGCCGGACACGTCCTGGAGCGCCCCCGTGGGGATCAGGTCCGCGTCGACGGGGGTGAGGCGCGAGGCGGCCAGCCGCAGCTCGTGCCCGCCGGCGTGCCCGGAGCCGCCCAGGTCGAAGTAGCTGTGGTTGGTGAGGTTCACCACGGTCGGCGCGTCGGTGACCGCCTCGTAGGCGATCCGCAGCGCCCCCGCCTCGTCCAGCGTGTACGTCGCCGCGACCTCCAGCCGGCCCGGGAAGCCCTCCTCGCCGTCCGGGCTGACCCGGGTGAGGCGCACGCCGTGCTCGACCTCGGCCACGTCCCACACGCGCTTGTCGAAGCCGCGCTCGCCGCCGTGCAGGGAGTTGGGCCCGTTGTTGCGCGCCAGCGCGTACGTCCGCCCGTCCAGCGCGAAGCGGCCCCGGGCGATCCGGTTGGCGTACCGCCCGACCAGGGCGCCGAAGTAGGGCTCCGGGTGGGTCAGATAGCCGGCGAGGTCCGTGAACCCCAGCACCACGTCCGCCCGCCGCCCGTCCCGGTCCGGGACCTCGACCGACTGCACGATCCCGCCGTACGACAGGACGCGCACCCGGACGCCCGCCCGCTCCAGCGTCCAGCGGTGGACAGGGGTGCCGTCGGACAATGTGCCGAAGAGTTCGCTCATGTTCGAAAACTCTAGTGCCCGGCAGGCACCGGCCGCCCGCCGAGGAGCGGCGCCCGCCGCACACCCGTGCGGCGGTGGGGAGCCCGCCGGGCGCGGCGCCGGGGGACGCGCCCGCCGGGGCGCCGGGTCACGCCGTGCGGGCCGTGACGGTCCGGTAGGCGATCTCCGCCAGCCGGGCCTGCCCGTCCACGCTGGGGTGGAACCAGTCCCACGGGCTCAGCTGCTTCGGCCCGAACCGGTACGCGTGCACCGCGCCCCCGTCGGACCGGCACCGCCGGTCCCGCTCGCAGACCTCCCGCAGGACCCTGTTGTAGTCCTCCACCCGCTGCTGCACCGCGTTCCGCCGCAGGGTCGCCGCCGCGTCCGTCGCCTGCGCGTCACCCAGCATCGACGGGCAGACGCCCAGCTTCCACACCTGCCGGCCCAGCGGGCTGGTGCGCCCCTGGGCCCACAGCCGCTTCAGGTTCGGCACGCTCGCCACGTACACCTGGGCCTCGGGCAGGGTCTTGCGCAGGGTGCTCATCGCCCGCTGGAAGTCGGCGCGGAAGTCGGCCACCGGGGTCATCGCGGACACCGTGTCCCGGCAGGCGTCGTTCGCCCCCACCAGCACCGTCACCAGCTCCGGCCGGTGCGCCGCGGCCCGCGCCAGCTGACCGGGCAGGTCCGCCATGCGCGCCCCGGTCACCGCGTAGTTCCAGCTCCGCCCGGCCGCCTTCGCGCCCAGCAGCCGCACGGCGAGACTGTCCACCTCGGGGCTGCTGCCGGTCGCCCAGGACGCCTCGGGGCAGTCCGACAGGACCGTGCAGGCGTCGAAGCCGGTCGTGATGGAGTCGCCGACGGCGGCGATCGAGGCCGGGCTCGCGTCCCAGACCGGCGTGGGGCGCGCGGACGGCCCGTCCTTCCGGGGGCCGGAGGAGGCGCCGCCGCCGGCATCGCAGCCGGCGACGCCCAGGACGGCCGCGGCCAGGACGGCGAGGACGGCCCGTGAACGGTGGCGTCGTTTCCGCATCCTGGCCCATTCCCTCGCTGATCTCCCGCCGGGTCCTCCACGTTCTCAACCCATGACACCGCGCGAGGGTTCCCGGACCCGTCGATGCGACGTCTCACACCCGCACAAGCGTCCTGCCGGGTGAATGGCGGATGTTTCCGGGTACCGGGACCGACGGTACGTCACACTCCCCACCCCGCCGCACGGTAGCCTCGCCATCGACGTGACCCTCCCGGTCACGGCCGCCCGCCCGTTCCGAGATGTCCCGCTCTGCCCGGAGGTTCCGGTGACGACACGTGGAGTTCTGTACGTGCACTCCGCTCCGCGCGCGCTGTGCCCGCACGTCGAGTGGGCCGTCGCCGGGGTGCTCGGCACGCGCGTCAGCCTGGACTGGATCCGGCAGCCCGCCGCCCCCGGCACCTGGCGCTCGGAGTTCTCCTGGCAGGGCAGGCCCGGCACCGCCTCCCAACTGGCCTCCGCCCTGCGCGGCTGGCAGCTCCTGCGCTTCGAGGTCACCGCCGAGCCCTGCGCCACCGCCGAGGGCGAGCGCTACAGCTGCACCCCCGACCTCGGCATCTTCCACGCCGTCACCGGCATCCACGGCGACATCCTCATCCCCGAGGACCGCCTGCGCGCCGCCCTGCTGCGCTCCCAGCGCGGGGAGGCGGACCTGGCGGCGGAACTGTCGAAGCTGCTGGGCAAGCCCTGGGACGACGAACTGGAGCCGTTCCGGTACGCCGGCGAGGGCGCCCCGGTCCGCTGGCTGCACCAGGTGGTCTGACCGGCCCGGCCCGCGGCGGGCGCCGTCCCGGGACGCGCGAAGGGCTCCCACCGGCCGGTGGGAGCCCTTCGGCTGCGTGCGGACGCCGGTCAGACGGTCCGGAACGCCAGCACCACGTTGTGCCCGCCGAAGCCGAACGAGTCGTTCAGGGCGGCGATCCGCCCCTCGACCGGCAGCTTGCGCGCCTCGTCCCGCACCACGTCGGCGTGGGCCTCGGCCTCGGGGTCGATGTTCTCGATGTTGATGGTCGGCGGAGCCAGCCGGTGGTACAGCGCCAGCACGGTCGCGACGGACTCCACGCCGCCCGCGCCGCCGAGCAGATGCCCGGTCATCGACTTGGTCGCGGACACCGCGATGTGGTCGGCGTCGTCGCCGAACACCTTCCGCAGCGCCTTCAGCTCGGCGATGTCACCGGCCGGCGTCGACGTCGCGTGCGCGTTGACGTGCACGATCTCCGCCGGGTCCAGGTCGTTGCGGTCCAGCAGGTTCTGCAGGGCGTGCGAGATGCCCCGCCCCTCCGGCTCCGGCTGCACGATGTCGTGGCTGTCGGCGGAGATGCCCTGCCCGACCGCCTCGGCGTACACCCGCGCACCGCGCCGGGCGGCGTGCTCGGCGGACTCCAGGACGATCACGCCGGCGCCCTCGCCGAGGACGAACCCGTCGCGGGCGACGTCGTACGGACGCGAGGCGCCCTGCGGGTCGTCGTTGTTCTTGGACATCGCCATCATGTTGCCGAACGCGGCGATCGGCAGCGGGTGGATCGCCGCCTCCGTGCCGCCGGCGACGACGACGTCGGCGCGGCCGGTGCGGATCATCTCGATGGCGTAGCCGATGGCCTCGGCGCCCGACGCGCAGGCGGAGACCGGCGTGTGCACGCCCGCCCGGGCGCCGACGGCCAGGCCCACGTTGGCCGAGGGGCTGTTCGGCATCAGCATGGGGACGGTGTGCGGGGAGACGCGGCGGACGCCCTTCTCCTTGAGCACGTCGTACTGGTCGAGGAGGGTGGTCACGCCGCCGATGCCGGAGGCGATGACCGCGCCGAGCCGGTCCGGGTCGACGTCGGCGCCCTCACCGGCCTTGGCCTCGAAGCCCGCGTCGGCCCAGGCCTCCTTGGCCGCGATCAGCGCGAACTGCGCCGAGCGGTCCAGGCGGCGGGCCTGCGGCCGGGGAATGACCTCGGTCGGCTCCACGGCGATCTGGGCCGCGATGCGGACCGCCTGCTCGGCGGCCCACTCCTGCTCGAGGGGCGTGACGCCGGAACGACCGGCGATCAGACCCTCCCAGGTAGAGGCTGCGTCGCCACCCAGCGGTGTGGTTGCGCCGATACCGGTGACGACCACGGTGCGATTGGTCGAGCTCACGGAATTTCTCTCCAACGGATACGAGGATTCGTACGGCGCCACCGCCGGGTGGCGGGGCAGTAAGCCCTCAGCCTGGGATCGGCCGATCAGGCCTGGTGCTTGAGGATGTACTCGGTCGCGTCGCCGACGGTCTTGAGGCTCTTGACCTCCTCGTCCGGGATCTTGACCTCGAAGCGCTCCTCGGCGGCGACGACGACCTCGACCATGGACAGCGAGTCGACGTCCAGGTCGTCGGTGAAGGACTTGTCCAGCTGGACGTCCTCAACCGGGATGCCGGCGATCTCGTTCACGATCTCGGCGAGACCGGCGACGATCTCTTCCTGAGTGGCGGCCATGTTGGCGCTCCTTCGTAGATATCCAGAGGGTGTGGCGCCCGCCGCGTCGGCGGCAGGTGGTGGAGTACTCCGCACCGGAAACATGATCCGGCACCGAGTGCCTAAGGGAGGGTAACGACCGTCGCTGCGTAGACGAGACCCGCCCCGAAGCCGATGACGAGGGCGGTGTCGCCGCTCTTGGCCTCGCCGGTCGCCAGGAGCCGCTCCATCGCGAGCGGGATCGAGGCGGCCGAGGTGTTGCCGGTGGTGCGGATGTCGCGGGCGACCGTGACGTGCTCCGGCAGTTTCAGGGTCTTCACCATCGAGTCGATGATCCGCACGTTGGCCTGGTGCGGGATGAAGACGTCCAGGTCGTCCGGGGCGATGCCGGCCGCGTCCAGCGCCTGCTGGGCGACCTTCGCCATCTCGAACACGGCCCAGCGGAACACCGCCTGGCCCTCCTGCGTGATCGCGGGGAACTTGACGTTCCCCGCGGAGTCGAGGGGCAGCTCGGAGACGTCACCGGTCCTGAACCGGTCCCACGGCACCGTCTGCTTGATGGTCTCCGCCTTGTCGCCCTCCGAGCCCCACACGGTCGGGCCGATGGCCGGCTCCTGGGAGGGGCCGACGACGACCGCGCCGGCGCCGTCGCCGAACAGGAAGGCCGTGGCCCGGTCCTCCAGGTCGGTGAGGTCGCTCAGCCGCTCCACGCCGATGACGAGGACGTACTCCGCCGAACCCTCGACGATCATGCCCTTGGCGAGGGTGAGGCCGTAGCCGAAGCCCGCGCAGCCCGCCGAGATGTCGAAGGCGGCGGCCTTGTCCGTGCCCAGCTTGTCGGCGATCTCGGTGGCGATGGCCGGGGTCTGGCTGAAGTGGGAGACGGTCGAGACGACCACGGCGCCGATCTGCCCGGCGTCGATCCCGGCGCTCGCGAGGGCCTTGCCGGACGCCTCGATCGACATCGCCGCGACGGTCTCCTCCGGCGACGCCCAGTGCCGGGTCTCGATGCCGGAACGCGAGCGGATCCACTCGTCGGACGAGTCGATCCGCTCCAGGATCACCTCGTTCGGCACGACCCGGGTCGGGCGGTAGCCGCCCACGCCGAGGATGCGCGCGTACGGGGCACCCTTGCTGGGCTTGATCTTCGCCATGTGGGCTCCTTCTAGGCGCTGTGCTCGGCGGCGTGCTCGGCGATGAGCTCGCGAGCCGCGTCGAGGTCGGCGGGGGTCTTCAGGGCCAGCGTCTTGACGCCGGGCAGCGCACGCTTGGCCAGACCGGTGAGCGTACCGCCGGGGCACACCTCGATCAGCGCGGTGACACCGAGCTCCTTGAAGGTCTCCATGCACAGGTCCCAGCGGACCGGGTTGGCGACCTGGCCGACCAGCCGCTGGAGCACCTCGGTGCCGCTCGCGACGGTCTGCCCGTCCTTGTTGGAGACGTAGGGGACCTTCGGGTCGGCCGGCGTGAGTTCCGCGGCGGCCTCGGCCAGCTTCTCGACGGCGGGGGCCATGTGGTGGGTGTGGAAGGCGCCGGCGACCTTCAGCGGGACGACCTTGCGGACGCCCTCGGGCTTGTCGTCGTTCAGCGCGGCGAGCTGCTCCAGCGTGCCCGCCGCCACGATCTGGCCCGCGCCGTTCATGTTCGCCGGGGTCAGGCCCAGCTTCTCCAGGTGCGGCACGGTCGTCTCGGGGGCGCCGCCGAGCAGCGCCGACATGCCGGTCTCGGTGATCGCGGCGGCCTCGGCCATCGCCAGGCCCCGCCGGCGTACGAGGGTCAGCGCGGCGGTGTCGTCCAGGACGCCGGCGAAGGCGGCGGCGGTGATCTCGCCGACGCTGTGGCCCGCGACGGCCCCCGGCGGGGTGCCGCCGAGCGCCTCGGCCGAGAGGATCCCCGCGGCGACGAGCAGCGGCTGGGCCACGGCGGTGTCGCGGATCGCGTCCGCGTCGGCCTGTGTGCCGTAGTGGACGAGGTCGAGTCCGATGGCGTCCGACCAGGCGGCGACGCGGTCGGCGGCGCCGGGCAGTTCGAGCCATTCAGTCAGGAAGCCGGGCGTCTGGGCGCCTTGGCCGGGAGCGACGAGTACGAGCACTCTCACACTCTCTCTTGGGGACGGGTACGCCCGCCCGTGAGGACAGGGACGAAGAACAGCAGGGGGTTTTGTGGGCCCCCGACAAAACCCTAGGGCTGAGGATCGCCGTCGACCAGACGCCCCAGGATCAGCGCGATACGGAGGGTGAAAGCCGACCGTACATCGGAGGGTGACCATCCGGTGACATCAGTCACACGTCGGAGCCGGTAGCGCACGGTGTTGGGATGGACGAAGAGCATCCGGGCGGCGCCTTCGAGACTGCTCGCCTGTTCGAGATAGACGCTCAGCGTCTCCAACAGGGCGGCCCCGGCCTCCTCCAGCGGTCTGTAGATCTCCTCCACCAACTGCTCGCGTGCGGAGGGGTCTCCGGCGATCGCGCGCTCCGGCAGCAGGTCGTCGGCCAGCACCGGACGCGGGGCGTCCTGCCAGGCGGAACACGCCTTGAGCCCCGCCGCGGCGGCCTGCGCGGACCGGGTCGCGGCCAGCAGGTCCGGCACCACCGGGCCGGCCACCACCGGTCCCGGCGCGAACGGCCCGATCAGCGACTTCGCCACGGCGAGCGGGTTGTCGCTGCCGCCCGCGATGACGACGAGCCGGTCCCCGAGGACCCCGGTCAGCACCTGGAGCTTGGCGTGCCGGGCGGCCCGCCGGATGGCCTCCACGGTCAGCTCGGAGTCCCCGTCGGGGGCGGTGCCGAGCACCACGCACACGTGCTCCGGGGAGTTCCAGCCCAGGGCGGCGGCCCGGGAGACGGCCCCCTCGTCGGCCTCGCCGCTGAGCACGGCGTTCACCACCAGGGACTCCAGACGGGCGTCCCAGGCGCCGCGTGCCTCGGCGGCCTGGGCGTACACCTGGGCGGTGGCGAAGGCGATCTCACGGGCGTACACGAGCAGCGCCTCGCGCAGCACGCTCTCGTCGCCGGGGGCCGCGACCTCGTCGATCGCGGACTCCATGACCTCGATGGTGGTGCGCACCATCTCGACGGTCTGCCGCAGGGTGATGGCCCGGGTCAGCTCGCGCGGCGCGGTCCCGAAGACGTCGGTGGAGATGGCCTGCGGAGCCTCCGGGTGCCGGAACCACTCGGTGAAGGCGGCGATGCCGGCCTGGGCGACCAGCCCGATCCAGGAACGGTTCTCCGGGGGCATGGCCCGGTACCACGGCAGCGTCTCGTCCATCCGCGCGATGGCCTGCGCGGCGAGGCTTCCGGACGACTTCTCCAGCCGCCTCAGGGTCGCGGAGTGCGGATGGAGGCCGTGTGCTGTGGCTTCGACGGTACGGGTTTCTGGTTCGGGCACGGGGACAAGACTGCCTTATCGGGACGGCCGAGTGCGCCGCCGGGTCTACGGTGGGACGCGTGATGGACGTACGGCGCGCGGCGGAGCGCTACCCCGGAGGCGACCCGGCGGCAGGGATCGAGTCGTTCCACGCCTTCTCCTTCGGCCCGCACTACGATCCCGACAACCTCCGCTTCGGCGCGCTGATCGCCTGCAACGAGGAGCGCCTGGCGCCGGGCGCCGGCTTCGACGAGCACCCGCACAGCCACACCGAGATCGTCACCTGGGTCGTCGAGGGCGAGCTGACCCACCGGGACTCCACCGGCCGCGAGACGGTGGTGCGCCCCGGGGACGTGCAGCGGCTGAGCGCGGCCGACGGCGTGCGGCACGTCGAACGCAACGACGGGACCGCGCCCCTGACCTTCGTGCAGATGTGGCTGGCCCCCCGGGAACCGGGCGGCGAGCCGTCGTACGAGATCGTCCCCGCCCTCGCCGACTCCACCCCGTACGCCGTCCCCGCGGCCGGTGCGACGCTGCACGTGCGGCGCCTGGCGGCGGGGGAGCGGACGGCGGTCCCGGACGGGGCGTACGTGTACGTCCACGTGGTGCGCGGCCGCATACGGCTGGACGGCGCGGAACTGGGCCCCGGCGACGCGGCGCGCATCACCGGGGCCGGGGACGTGACGGCGGCGGGGGTGACGCCGACCGAGCTGCTGGTGTGGGAGATGAGCGGCTAGGGACCGGGCCGAAGGCGCGGTTCCCGCCCGGCGGGCGCATCCCGCGTCCGCCGCGGAGCCGCCGGCGTCCGCTGCCGGCGCGCGGGGCGGAAGGCCCCGCCGGCGGACCGGAGCGTCCGCGCTCCCGCCCCCGCGCGGCGAACGGGGGGCGCCTTCGGCGCCCCGAGGCAGCGGGCGCGCGTGCCGGGCGTCGCGGGGGAGAGGGACGCCTCCCCGCCCGGGCGCGGCCAGGGGGGCCGGGCGGCCCCTTCCGGCGCAGGCCTCGGCCGCGCCGGGGACACGGAGCCGTCAGAGCGGGTTGAGGCGGGCCTTGAGCAGGCAGAACTCGTTGCCCTCGGGGTCGGCCAGGACGTGCCACTGCTCCTCGCCGGTCTGGCCGATGTCGGCCGGGCGCGCCCCGAGCTTCAGGAGGCGCTCGAGCTCGGCGTCCTGGTCGCGGTCGGTGGGGTTGACGTCGATGTGCAGCCGCAGCTTGCCCGGCTCCGGCTCGTCCCTGCGGCTGAGGATGATCGTCGGCTGCGGACCGCCGAACCCTTCGCGCGGGCCGATCTCGACGTAGCCCTCCTCCCCGCGGTCGAGCACCACGAAGTCCAGGACCTCGCACCAGAACCGCGCCAGCGCCTCCGGGTCCCGGCAGCCGAGCACGAGTTCACTGATACGACAGGCCATGGACGAACCCCGCTTCCGGTGAGGGAACTGCCGGTGCGGCCGCGCGCGGAGCTCTTCGGCTCCCCGCGGCGGACACGCCCGAGACCGTACCGGGCGGGACAAGGAGGCGCGAGGGGTTTTCGCGCGGTCCCCGCCCGGCCGGGCCGGACGGGGACCGCGGGGCCGCGGGGCGCGCCGTGGGGCGGCCGGCTGCGCACGAGGCCGCTAGCGCAGCTCCGCCAGCACCGCGTCCGTGAAAGGCGGCCACGCCTCGACCGCCCAGGGCCCGAACGCCCGGTCCGTCAGCGCCACGCACGCCGCGCCGGCGTCCGGGTCGATCCACAGGAACGTCCCCGACTGCCCGAAGTGCCCGAAGGTGCGCGGCGAGGACGAGGACCCGGTCCAGTGCGGGGACTTGCCGTCGCGGATCTCGAAGCCGAGGCCCCAGTCGTTGGGGTTCTGGTGCCCGTAGCCCGGCAGCACGCCCTTCCTCCCCGGGTACTGCACCGTCATCGCCCCGGCGACCGTGCGGGGGTCCAGCAGCCGCGGGGCCTGCACCTCGGCGGCGAACCGCAGCAGGTCCCCGACGGTGGAGACGCCGTCCTTGGCCGGGGAGCCGTCGAGCGTCGTCGACGTCATCCCCAGCGGCTGGAGCACCGCCTGCCGCAGGTACTCGGCGAACGGGATGTCCGTGGCCTTCGCGATGTGCTCCCCGAGCTGTTCGAATCCGGCGTTGGAGTACAGCCGCCGCTCCCCGGGCGGGGCCGTCACCCGGTGCTCGTCGAAGGCGAGGCCCGAGGTGTGCGCGAGCAGGTGCCGCACCGTCGACCCGTCGGGGCCGGCGGGCTCGTCCAGCTCGACCGCCCCCTCCTCGTACGCGACGAGCGCCGCGTAGGCGGCGAGCGGCTTGGTGACCGAGGCCAGGGGGAAGCGCCGGTCGACCGGTCCGTGGGTGCCGAGGACCGTGCCGTCGGCCCGTACGACACCCGCCGCGGCGGTGGGAACCGGCCAGTTCTCGATCAACGCGAGGCTCTTCAAGGACATGCCCGTGAGCCTAAGCGGCTCACCGGCGCAGTCGCACCGAGGGGTCGGTGTCCCGGGTGGAGCCCGGCGACGCGTACGGCGGCTCGGTCCCGGCGGAGGCGGTGAGCATGACGTACCCGGCGCCCCGCTCCCGGAGCCGGCGCAGCGACTCCTCCATGCACGCGCGCGCGTCCCCGGCGCCGGGCGTCCGGGCCGGCCGCGGCGCTGAGGACGCCGCCGATCAGCCCGTGCGGGTCGCCCGCCCGGTCCGGTACTCCGGCGTCCCGGGCCACCGGCGCCCCGGGCCGCTCCGGGTCGCCCCGGGCGGTCGGCGACGGACGCGGCGAAGTCCCCGTCCGGCCGGGCCGGCCGCTCCCGCAGGGCCGGCCGGGACCGGACGTGCCGGTCGGCGGGACCGGGCGTGCCGGCGAGCGCGCCGACCATCACCTGACGCGGCCTCAGCACCGCCTGCGCCTCCCCGGGCGCGGCGCGGCGTACGGCACCCGTGGCCCGCGCGCCGACCGGTGCGCCCGCGCTCCGGCGCGTCGATTTCCGATCGATTCCGCTTGCTTGGAGCGCACTCCAAGGTCCTAGCGTGGAGGCCATGACGGTGACGGAGACCACGAGCGCCAGTACCGACACCTGCGCGGGGCCGCGGCCGCGCGACCGGCGCCCGGACGGCGAGGACCGGTACACCATCAGCGAGGTCGCCGCCCTCACCGGTCTGACGGCGCACACCCTGCGCTGGTACGAGCGGATCGGGCTGATGCCGCACATCGACCGCTCCCACACCGGGCAGCGCCGCTACCGCAACCGCGACCTGGACTGGCTCGACCTCGTCGGCAAGCTCCGGCTGACCGGCATGCCGGTCGCGGACATGGTCCGGTACGCGGAGCTGGTGCGCGCGGGCGACCACACCTACGGCGAGCGCTTCGCGCTGCTGAAGGCGACCCGGGAGGACGTCCTGGCCAGGATCGCCGAACTCCAGGGCACGCTCGCCGTGCTCGACCGGAAGATCGATTTCTACGCGGACGCCGGGCGCGCCCTGGCGTCGGAGAGGTCCCGATGACGGACGGCAGGATCGAGAAGGTACGGCTGGGCACGGACGGCCCCGAGGTGGGCGTCCAGGGCCTGGGCTGCATGGGCATGAGCTTCGCCTACGGCCCGGCGGACGCCGGGGAGTCCCGGGCGACCCTGGAACGGGCGCTGGAACTCGGCATCACCCTGTACGACACGGCGGACGCGTACGGGGCGGGGGAGAACGAGCGGTTCCTGTCGCCGTTCTTCAAGGCGCACCGCGACGAGGTCGTCGTCGCCACCAAGTTCGCCCTGTCGATCCCGCCGGACGACCCGACGAAGCGCATCATCCGCAACGACCCGCCGTACATCCGCCAGGCCGTCGAGGCCAGCCTGAAGCGCCTCGACGTCGACGTGATCGACCTCTACTACATGCACCGGCGCGATGTGGCCGTGCCGATCGAGGAGACCGTCGGCACGATGGCCGAACTGGTGCGCGAGGGCAAGGTGAAGCACCTGGGCCTGAGCGAGGTCACCGCGGACGAGCTCCGGGCCGCGGCCGCCGTCCACCCCATCGCCGCCGTGCAGTCGGAGTGGTCGCTGTTCAGCCGGGACATCGAGGCGAAGGTCGTGCCCGCCGCCCGCGACCTGGGCGTGGCCCTGGTCCCGTACTCCCCGCTCGGCCGGGGCTTCCTCACGGGCTCCTTCGTCAACGCCGAGAAGGACCTGACGGACGGTGACTTCCGCCGCCAGCAGCCCCGCTTCACCGGGGAGAACGCCCGGGCCAACGCGGCCCTGCTCGCCCCGGTCCGCACGGTCGCCGAGGCCCGCGGCGTCTCCCTCGGCCAGGTCGCCCTGGCCTGGGCCCAGCAGCGGGCGGCGGTGCACGGCCTGCCGGTCGTCCCGATCCCGGGCACCCGCAAGCCGGGCCGGGTGGCGGAGAACGCGGCGGCCACCCGCATCGTGCTCACCGAGGAGGAACTGGCGCTGCTGGAGCCCGTCGCGGCGAAGGTGGCGGGCGACCGCTATCCGGACATGGCGTTCACCTCGGCGGGCCGGGAGTAGCCGGGAGGGCGGGGACGCCGCCGGGCGGCTAGAGCTCCGCCAGCAACTCCGCCTTTTTCACGGAGAACTCCTCGTCGGTCACCAGCCCGGCCCGGTGCAGTTCCCCGAGATGGCGGATCCGCTCGGCGATGTCCGCGGGGTCGCGGCGCACCGCCGCCGGCACCGCGGGCACCGGCTGGGCCTGCCGCACCGCCGCCAGCACCGCCGCCGCGAACGGCAGCGACTCGTGCACCGCCCCGTACCCGAGCCCGAACACCACGGCCGCCGGGTCCTGGTCCGGCGACGCCGGCTGCGCCTCGGCGGCGTCGCGCCGCAGCAGCCGCAGGTACCCCTCGAACAGCTCGGGTGAGCGCCACTCCACCCCGCTCAGGCCGGCGACCGCGAAACTCTGGTCGCCGGCCTTCCACTTCGCCGTCGACGCGCCCGTCCAGAACCACCGGAAGCGCACCGTGCGGCCGTCGAAGGACGCCTTCCCGTCGTACGCCTTGAACTGCAGCGGCACCTCGGGCGCCGCCACCAGGTACCGCTCGGCGGGCCCCGAGGCGGTCAGCCGCGCCCGCACCTCCTCGGCGTAGTACTCCGCGAGCACGTCCCGCTCGGCCGGCAGCACCAGCCGGTACGGGTCGCCGCTCTCCTTCAACTGTCCCGCGGCGGCCTCCATCAGCGGATCGGCGCCGGGCCGCGGCTCCATGCGCAGGACGACGGTGCCGCGCCGGCCGGGGGTGAGCGTCACGCCGGCGACGGCCTCCAGGGGGATCCGGCGTTCCCCCAGCACCTGGAGCAGCTTCGGTGTTCGAATCCCCCGTTCGTAACGGATGAGCACGGAGTCGGACTCGAACTCCCAGGCGGCATGAAATCCGGCCAGTACGTCACCCATGCGGCTCATCGTATGCGGCATGAGGCCTTCCGTCCCCTCCCCGTGCAGACCGCGGTTCCTGTCGTCTCTACGCGCGTCCGGCCGTGCCCGCGTCGGACAAACCCGCCGCGCAGACGTCGTCTTCTCCGGCGCAGTCCACCGAGCGGTACGCGCCAACGCCGATCTCGGCGAAGTTCAGCAGGCTCTCCGTGCCCGGTTCGAAATAGCCGCTGTGTCCCCGCGCGCCCCGCGCGGACAACACCCGCGCCCCGAACGCGGCCGACACCGGATCGGCCCCGTGGCCCAGCCCGCCGACCTCCAGATACGGCACGTCCTGCACCCAGTCGTCGGCGTCCCGCGTCGCCCACACGCGGGCGGTGGTGCGCAGTTGGGCGGCGTTCCGGACGCGCATGCCGGGGCTGCCGGCCACCGCGATGTCGGCCACCCGGCGCGGCAGCGCGGGCGCGGCGAGCCCGCACACCACGGAGCCGTAGCTGTGGCAGAACAGCGCGACCGGCGCCGTCCCGGGCAGCGCCCGCACCAGCGCGTTCAGCCGGGCGGCCCCGCTCCCGGCGCGCGTCGCGGTGGCCGCGTCCACGCCGAGCCCGCTGGGCGCCGTGTAGTCGGCCCAGGCGATCACGGCCGTGCGGGTCGAGGGGCGGGCCGCCCGCTCGGCGGCGTACAGGGCCTCGGCCATGCCGACGGGGGCCGCGTACCTGCGCCGGGTGCGCTGGAAGGTGAGCAGGTCGGTGTCGACGCCGGGGACGACGACGGAGACGCGCTCGGCCCGGCGCAGATCGCCGAAGACCTCGGCGACGCGCCCGGAGCCCTCCGGGTCGAAGGCGAGGATGTGCCGGCCGGTCCCCATCAGCGACTCGAAGCGGTGCATCCGGCGGCCCGCCGCCCGCTGCCCGTCCGGGGTGAGGCGGCTGTCGTGCAGGCGTGCGCGCTCGGCGGCGCGGGCCTGGCCGAGCGCGATGCGGTTGGCGCGGTAGCGCAGCTCGACGGGGGCGCCGTTCATGTTGCCCACCGCGAGGGGATAGCGGCGGGCCAGCGTGAGCCGCTGCCGTTCGGTGAGGGAGGCGAAGAAGCGGGCCAGCCGGCCGGGCGCCGCCTGCGGGTCCGGCAGCCGGTGCCCGTCGATCCGGCCGTGCTCCCAGGCGCTGAGCGAGGCCCCCAGGGCCGTCGTCTCGCGCTGGGCGCGCAGTGCGGTCCAGCCGGTGGTCGCCAGCATCACGAACACCACGGCCAGTGCGAGCAGGGCGCGCCAGACGTTCAGGTGAGGGGAGGTGTCGAAGGAAGTCACTGGAAGGACACACTAGGAGAACGGAAGGGTCTCGCGTGAATCAAGTGACGCGGATCACGTTTCGTTCGCGTGATCCGGGGTTCAGTCCTCTCCCGTGCGGCCCGAGGCGGCCGGGACGGGCTCACTTCCCGCGCCAGTTCCCGACCAGCGCCGGCCCCACCTGATCGAGGTGCGAGGCGGCCAGCTCGCGGATCGCCGCGAGGCTGACGTCGTCCCCCGCCGACCAGATCCGTTCCGTGACCCGCATGACCGCGCCGAAGACGGCCACCACCAGGCGCGGCCGCGGGTCGGCGTCCACGTCCAGCCCCTCCCGGCGGGCGATGACGCGCGCGATCTCCTCCTCCAGCTCCGTCGCGCGCCGCAGATGGGCGGCGAGCAGCGCGGGCGTCGACTCGATCACCCGGTACAGGCGCATGTGGAGTTCCAGCGGCACCAGCTGCTCGATGGCCTCGCCGATGGTGTCCCAGCTGTCCAGGACGGCGCGGCGCAGCGCCTGCAGCGGCGGCTCGCCGGGCGGGCGCTCGCGCAGGGCGGCCAGGAAATGCGACTCCGCGAGCCGCGCCACGAAGAACGCCGCCTCCTCCTTGCTGGCGAAGTAGCGGAAGAAGGTGCGCTGGGAGACGCCGACGGCCTCGGCGATCTCGTCGACGGTGGTCCGCTCGTACCCCTTGGCCGTGAACAACCCGAGGGCGGCCCGCAGCAGCGCGTCCCGCGTGCGCTGCTTCTTGCGCTCGCGCAGCCCCGGCCGGGGCGCCGTGCGCACGGTCTCCAGCGTGTCCATGGGCTCTCCCGACGAAACTGTTCTCCCTGTTCAGGCTATAAGGGAGTGGCGCGCCAGTTACCGGCTTGTGAACTGGTTTGTCATGTGTCAGTCGCTGTCACTAGCCTCGAACGCATGACTAGTCAGACCACCATCGACACGACGGGGTCGGGGGACAAGGCACCGGCAACCCCGTCGGACGCGACGCCGGGCAAGGGGCTGCGCGGCCACCCCTGGTTCACCCTCATAACCGTCGCAGTGGGGGTCATGATGGTGGCCCTCGACGGCACCATCGTGGCCATCGCCAACCCGGCCATCGGTGACGACCTGAAGGCCAGCCTGGCCCAGCTGCAGTGGATCACCAACGCCTACTTCCTCGCCCTCGCGGTCTCCCTGATCACCGCGGGCAAGCTCGGTGACCGCTTCGGCCACCGCCAGACCTTCCTCATCGGCGTGATCGGCTTCGCCGCCGCCTCCGGGGCCATCGGCCTGTCCAGCAGCATCGGGCTGGTCGTCACCTTCCGCGTCTTCCAGGGCCTGTTCGGCGCGCTGCTGATGCCGGCCGCGCTGGGCCTGCTGCGGGCCACCTTCCCGGCCGAGAAGCTCAACATGGCCATCGGCATCTGGGGCATGGTCATCGGCGCCTCCACCGCGGGCGGCCCGATCCTCGGCGGTGTCCTCGTCGAGCACGTCAACTGGCAGTCGGTGTTCTTCATCAACGTGCCGGTCGGTGTCCTCGCGGTCGTCCTCGGCGGGTGGATCCTGCTGGACCACCGTGCGGAGAACGCGCCGCGCTCCTTCGACGTCGTCGGCATCGCGCTGCTGTCGGGCGCGATGTTCTGCCTCGTCTGGGCCCTGATCAAGGCGCCCGAGTGGGGCTGGGGGGACGGCAGGACCTGGCTGTTCATCGCCGCGTCGGTGGTCCTCTTCGCCGCCTTCGCCCTCTGGGAGAAGAGGGTGCGGGAGCCGCTGATCCCGCTGGCGCTGTTCCGTTCCGTCCCGCTGTCCGCGGGTGTCGTGCTGATGGTCCTGATGGCCATCGCCTTCATGGGCGGCCTGTTCTTCGTGACCTTCTACCTGCAGAACGTGCACGGCATGAGCCCGGTCGACGCCGGCCTGCACCTGCTGCCGCTCACCGGCATGATGATCGTCGGCTCCCCGCTGGCGGGCGCGATGATCACCAAGCTCGGCCCGCGGATCCCGCTGGCCGGCGGCATGGCGCTCACCGCGATCGCCATGTACGGGATGTCCACCCTGGACGTGAACACCGGCAGCGGCCCGATGTCCCTGTGGTTCGCCCTGCTGGGCCTCGGCCTCGCGCCGGTCATGGTCGGCGCCACCGAGGTCATCGTCGGCAACGCGCCGATGGAGCTCTCCGGCGTCGCCGGCGGTCTGCAGCAGGCCGCCATGCAGATCGGCGGCAGCCTCGGCACGGCCGTCCTGGGCGCCGTGATGGCCTCCAAGGTCGACAGCGACCTGGCCGGCAACTGGACCGAGGCGGGGCTCCCGCCGCTCACCCCGGCCCAGGAGCAGCAGGCCTCGGAGGCGGTCCAGGTCGGCGTGGCGCCGGTGGCGCCGGGCACCCCCGACGCCGTCGTCGAGAAGATCACGGACGTCGCGCACGACACCTTCGTCTCCGGCATGAGCCTGGCGTCGCTGGTCGCCGCCGGGGTCGCCGTCGTCGCGGTGCTGGTCGCGTTCCTCACCAAGCGCGGGGAGAACGCCGAGGCCGGCGCGGGCATCGGCCACATCTGACGGAGCATCGGGCCGGTTTCGCCCATCAGGGTGACAACACCGGCCATCCCTCCCCTCCGGCCCGTGCCGCGGGTCACAGTGGGTCAAGCCCTCCGCAGGGCATGGAGGACGGCCGGCCGCGGCGCGCTGCTGGAGGGGGGGCATCGTCGTCGTTTTG
>NZ_BAAATK010000035.1:12437-67378 GCF_039533365.1 Streptomyces glaucus | reverse complement strand
CCGCGAGCCCGCCGCCGCGCGGCCTGCTCGCGGCGGGCCTCCCGAGGGCCTTCAGCCGTCGCCCGCCCGCCGTGCGTGCGGGCGGGCTCGGGGGCCGGGCCGGCGGCGCGGACCGGGGCCGGGCCGGCGGCCCGCCCCCGGCGCTCGTGGGCGGTCCCGGACCGTGGACACGTGTCACTTCCGCGTCTCGTCCGGGGGTGGCCGGCGGCCCGGCCGGCACGTCATTCGGGCACGGGGACCGGTCCGGCCGTCGTGTCGCCCGGGCGCGGGGCCGGCCCGGCCGGGGCGTCCGGCGCCTCGGCGGCGGACACCGTCTCGTACTCGTCGACGAGCCTGCGCGGCACGGCGGGACGGGGCTTCGGCATCGGTCGGTCGTCCTCCTCAGCTCGCCGCGGATCCGCCCCGGCCCCGGCGGGCCGTCCGCTGGCCCAGCACCTCGTCGCGCACGCGGGCGCAGCTGCGGCTGATGAGCCGGGAGACGTGCATCTGGGAGATGCCCAGCCGGTCGGCGATACGGCTCTGTGTCATGTCTTCGAAGAAACGCATGTAGAGAATGGCGCGCTCGCGCTCGGGCAGGCGGCGCAGGCCTTCCTTGGCGGACTCCCGGTCGATCACGACGTCGTACGAGGAGTCCGACGCGCCGAGGGTGTCCGCGAGGCTGTAGCCGTCGTCGCCGGCCGACAGCTCGGCGTCCAGCGACAGGGTGCTGAAGCTCTCCAGGGCCTCCATCCCGGCGCTGACCTCCTCCTCGGTCAGCCCGGTGTGCGCGGCGATGTCGGCCACGGACGGTTCGGGACTGCCCGGGTTCTGGGTGAGTTCGCGCCGCGCCACCCGTACCTTGTTGCGCAGTTCCTGCACCCGGCGCGGCACCCGCAGGGCCCACATGCGGTCGCGGAAGTGCCGCTTGATCTCGCCGGTGATGGTCGGCACGGCGTAGCTCTCGAAGGCGCCCCGCTCCGGGTCGAAGCGGTCGATGGCCTTCACCAGGCCGAGGGCCGCCACCTGGCGCAGGTCCTCGACGGACTCTCCGCGGTCGCGGAACCGGCCGGCGATCCGATGGGCCATGGGCAGCCAGGCCGTGACGAGTTCGTCGCGCACGGCGTCACGTTCGGGCCCCTCCTCCAGGGTCGCCAGCTTGGCGAAGAGGGCCGCGGTGTCGGGTGCGTCCTCGTGACGTCGGCGGGCGGACGGGGTCGGCGTCTCGGACGTGCCGGAATCTGTCGGCGTTTCGATCAGCATGCGGAATCGCTCCTGAACGGTCGTTTCAGGGACTACCGCGGGAAGGTCGCTGTCCGGTGCACCGAAAGGGGCCCGGAGCAGCCGTACCGCTCCCGCTGGGCGCGCCTCCGGTCCGAAGCACGAAACTGCGTCTGCCCTGGCCCTCGGGGAGCAAACTCCGCTTTCGCGAAATCCGTCAGGACAGGGGCACTACGACCGTGATGCACTTGCCGCCCGACGGCAAGTCCGACACCCTGACGTCACGCGCGAGCCGGCACACGATGGGCCAGCCGCGTCCGCCGACCCGCCGGCGCCCCTGCGGATCGGTCGGCGGCACCACCACGGGCAGTTCGTCGCTGCGGTCGCTCACCGAGACGCGCAGGCCCGGGCCGACGAGGTCGACCTGGAAGTCCGTGACGCCGCCGCCGTGCAGCATCGCGTTGGTGGTCAGCTCCGAGGCGACGAGCAGGGCGTCCGACAGGGCGTCGGCGTCACAGGAGGTGTGGGTGGCCCGGCAGCGTTCGGCGACCGCGCGTTCCACCGCCTGGCGCGCCTCGGCGGGCTTGCACGGTCGCGGCTGCCGGGCCCGGTCGGCACTGGTCCGTCCGGTGGCGAGGTCCGTCGTGTGCTTGTCGCACATCCGTCAGCTCCCTGGGTGCAGAAGTGATGCGGATCCGTGCCGCGTCCGCGGCGGTCTCGTGCTCGCCTTCGTCCGCCGGGGCACGGTGGGGGCCGCCGTCGCAAAGCGGATTTCGCGGGTCCCTTCTTCCGGCTCACCTCTCCCCGGGGGGCCAAACCTCCCGCCCTTCCCGCGGCGCGGGTCGTCGGACGCGGCGGTGTGGATATGCGCAGTGCATGACCGATGTGGTGGACTCCGACGAACTGCTGCGGCGGATGCGGCGCGCCAGGGACCGTGCGATGCGGGAGGAGCGGGCGTGGCGGGCACGCGGCGAGGAACTGAGGCGGACGGATCCGGACGCGGCCCGCGAGGCCGCGGTGCGCACGACGGCGTACGAGGTGGTCCTGCGGGTGCTGGACGAGGTCCTGACCCCGGGACGGCACCCGGACGCCGACGGAACCTGACGGGCCGGGCCGCGGGCGAGAGGAAGCTCGCGGGCGGTGCCGAGCGGGAACCGCCGGGGAGGCGCCGTGGCCCGGGCCACCGGGCCACAGGATCACCGGGGCCGGGCCGGGCCGCCGGGGCCGGGCCGCCGGGGCCGGGCCGCCGGGGCCGGGCCGATCGGCCGGGTGGCCGATCGGCGTTGATTGGCGGGGCCGGGGCCGGGCATCCGGATCCCCATGGCAGCCGATCACACGCAAGCACCGGTTCTCCAGGCTCTGGCCGAGTACCGCGGCAAGGGGCGATTGTCCTTCACGCCGCCCGGGCACAAGCAGGCCCGCGGCGCCGACCCGGCGGTGCGGGAGGTGCTCGGCGACGCCGTGTTCCTGGGCGACGTACTGGCCTCGGGCGGGCTCGACGACCGGCTCAAGCGCGGCCGGGTGCTGGAACGCGCCCAGGAGCTGATGGCCGACGCCGTGCACGCCGACCACACCTTCTTCTCCACGTGCGGCAGCTCCCTGTCCGTGAAGGCGGCGATGCTGGCCGTCGCCGGGCCGCACGAGAAACTGCTGATCGGCCGGGACGCCCACAAGTCCGTCGTGTCCGGCCTGATCCTGTCCGGCATCGAACCCGTCTGGGTCGAGCCGCGGTGGGACGCCGAGCGGCACCTCGCCCACCCCCCGTCCGCCGCGGAGTACGAGGCGGCGTTCGCCGCGCACCCCGACGCCAGGGGCGCCCTGATCACCAGCCCCACCCCGTACGGCACCTGCGCGGACCTGCGGGCCGTCGCCGAGGTCTGCCACCGGCGCTCGGTACCGCTGATCGTGGACGAGGCGTGGGGCGCCCACCTGCCCTTCCATCCCGATCTGCCGTCCTGGGCGATGGACGCGGGCGCCGACATCTGCGTCACCAGCATCCACAAGATGGGCAGCGGACTGGAGCAGGGCTCCGTCTTCCACCTCCAGGGCGATCTGGTCCCGCCGGAGCTGCTGGGCATGCGCGCGGACCTGCTGAGCACCACCAGCCCGTCGGTGCTGATCTACGCCGGCCTCGACGGCTGGCGCCGGCAGATGGCCCTGCGGGGCGAGGAGCTCCTCGGCGCCACGCTGGAGCTCGCGGCCGGCGTGCGCGCGGCCGTCGAGCAGATCGACGGCATGCACGTCAACGACCGCGCCGACTTCTGCGGGCCGCACCTGGCCGACGACTTCGACCCGCTGCCCGTCGTGATCGACATCACCGGGCTCGGCATCACCGGCTTCCAGGCCTCGGACTGGCTGCGCGAGCACCGGGGCATCGACGCCCACCTGACCGACCACCGCCGCATCGGCGCGCAGATCACCTACGGCGACGACGAGGAGACCACCGGCGAGCTGCTCGCCGCCCTCAAGGGCCTCGCGGGGGCCGCCGCCGATCTGGGACCGGCTCCGCGCGTGGCGGTGCCGTCCCCGGACGAGCTGAGGACGGAGCAGGTGCGGCTGCCGCGGGACGCGTTCTTCGGGCCGACCGAGAACGTGCCGGTGAGCCGGGCGGCCGGCCGGATCGCGGCCGAGATGATCACGCCGTACCCGCCCGGCATCCCGGCCGTCCTGCCCGGGGAGCTGCTCACCCGGCCCGTCGTGGAGTACCTGCGCACCGGGCTCGCCGCCGGCATGTACCTGCCCGATCCCAGCGACCCGGAGCTGAACACGATCCGGGTCCTGGCCGAGGGCGCCTGACGGCGAAACGTGAAACAGGTCACTTAACCTGCTTTCCGGTTCGCGGAACTCCCCCGAGTGGTTTACCGTTCATCCACGTGGTGACGGGGCCGACCGGTCCGGCCCCCGTACCCCCCTTTGCCGCCCTGGCTGGTTTCCCCCGTCCAGCCAGGGCTTTCTCCTGTCCGGCGGTGTGCCGCGTGCGCCCGGCCGTGCCCCGGTGCCCGGCCGGGCGCGGGACCCGGCGCGGATGCGCCGTCCGCCGAGGTGCTCGCGGCGTCGGCAGCGGCTGAAATGGGCGTAGGGAAAGCACCCGGAACCCAGTCGCCGGCGAGGAGCCGCGCCATGACCAAAGCGATCAAGCTGCTGACCGCCCTTCCGCCGCCGCAGCGCGCACGTCTGATGGAGCTCGCCCGGGAGGTCTCCTTCCCCGAGGACACCCGGATCTTCGAGACGGGAGGCACGGCCGACCGCTTCTGGGTCATCCGCTCCGGCGCGGTCTCCCTCGACCAGCGGGTGTCCTCGCTGCAGCGGATCACGGTCGCCGGCCTCGGCGCGGGCGATCTGCTCGGCTGGTCCTGGCTGTTCCCGCCATACCGGTGGGACTTCGGCGCCGAGGCGTTCAGCCCGGTGCGCGCCTACGAGTTCGACGCGGCGGCGGTGCTCGCGCTGTGCGAGGAGGACCCGCGGCTGGGCCTGACACTGGTGCGCTCGGTCGCCGAGATCCTCGCGCACCGGCTGGAGACGACCCGGGGCCAGCTGCTGGAGCAGTACACGCTCCCCCGGCGGGGCGCGCTGTAGGCCGTCAGACGCGGTAGCGGCGCAGCGCCGGCACCGCGAGGGCCAGGACCAGCATCACGGCGACGACGAGCAGGCCGCCGCCCGCGGTGGCCGTCCGGGCGCCGAAGGCGGAGCCCGCGGTGCCGTGCAGCACGTCGGCCAGGCGCGGGCCGCCCGCGACGACGACCGTGAAGACGCCCTGCATACGGCCGCGCATCTCGTCGGTCGCGGCGGACAGCAGGATCGCCCCGCGGAAGACCATCGAGACCATGTCGGCGACCCCGGCGACGGCCAGGAACGCCACCGCGAGCCACAGGCTGCCGCTCAGCCCGAAGCCGGCGATGGCGGCGCCCCAGACGACGACCGCGCCGATGACCATCCAGCCGTGCCGGCGGGCCCGGGAGAACGTGCCGGAGAACAGGCCGCCGACCACCGCGCCGAGGGGGATCGCCGCGAACAGCAGGCCGAGCGCGAGCCCCTCGCCGTACGACCCGTAGGTCTCCGCGGCGAGCTGCGGGAACAGGGCCCGGGGCATGCCGAGGACCATGGCGACGATGTCGGCGAGGAAGGACAGCAGCAGCACCGTGTGCCCGGCGATGTAGCGGAACCCGGCCACGATCTCGCGTATCCCGGCGCGGCGCGCCGCCGTGTCGGCCAGGGGCGGCAGGGCGGGCAGCCGGTGGACCGCCCAGACGGTGACGCACAGGGCGAGGGCGTCGATGAGGTACAGCTCGGGCAGGCCGACGACCGGGATGAGGGCGCCCGCGAGCAGCGGGCCGGCGACCTGGCCGGTCTGCATGACGGTGGAGCCGAGGGCGTTCGCGGCGGGCAGCTCGTCCTCGGGCACCAGCCGGGCGACGGAGGCGCTGCGGGCGGGCGCGTTCAGTCCCCAGAAGGCCTGCTGCAGCGCGAGCAGGACCATCAGCGCGGCCACCGACTCCAGCCCGGTCACGGCCTGCAGCCAGAACAGCAGCGAGGTGACGGCGATGCCGCTGTTGGTGATCAGCAGCAGCTTGCGGCGGTCCATGCTGTCGGCGACCGCCCCGCCCCACAGCGCGAACACGATCAGGGGCAGCAGGCCGGCGAGGCCGGCGGCGCCGACCCACGCGGAGGAGCCCGTGATGTCGTAGATCTGCTTGGGCACGGCGACGGCGGTCAGCTGGCTGCCGACGGCCGTGACGACGGTCGACGCCCACAGCCGCCGGTAGGCCGGGCGGCGCAGGGGGCGGGTGTCCATCGCCCACCGGCGCCATCCGCGGCGGGCCGGTCGGGGCTCGTCCGCACGCGTCGGCCCCGGTTCCGGGGCCGACGCGTGCGGTTCGGTGCTGCTCTCGCTGGTGTTCACGGATTTCCTGGTTGGTCGGTACATCTTTCGGGCCGGGGTTCACTATCGCAGCACCGGCCGGGCGCCCCGGACCCGCAGGCGCCGTTGCGCGGGCGCCGGCGGGGCGGGGCCCGCCGGCGCCCGCGCTCAGCTCCCGGCGATGAGCGTGACGCCGAGGACGACCATGGTGGCGGCGACCAGGCCGTCCAGGACCCGCCAGGCCGCGGGCCTGGCCAGGAAACGGCCGAGGAAGCGGGCGCCGAAGCCGAGCGCGGCGAACCAGCACAGGCTGGCGAGCGTGGCGCCCAGGCCGAACGTCCAGCGCAGCGGGCCGCGGTCGGCGGCGACGGAGCCCAGCAGGAACACGGTGTCGAGGTAGACGTGCGGGTTGAGCCACGTCAGCGCCAGGCAGGTGAGCACCGCCCGCCGGCGCGAACCCACGGCCTCGCCGTCGGTCCGCAGGGCGCCGCCGTCCGGCCGCGCCGCCCGCCGGGCGGCGAGGGCTCCGTAACCGAGCAGGAACGCGCCGCCGATCCAGCCGACCACCGTCAGCGCGTCCGGCCAGGCGGCCACCACGGCGCCGACCCCGGCGACGCCGAGGGCGATCAGGACGACGTCGGACAGGGCGCAGATGCCGACGACGGCGAGGACCGCGTCGCGGCGGATCCCCTGGCGCAGGACGAAGGCGTTCTGGGCGCCGATGGCGACGATGAGCGAGAGGCCGGTGCCGAACCCGGCGGCCGCGGCGGACAGGGCGCTGGTCATGCCTTCGACGCTAGGCGGCCGATCACCACGCGTACAGCTAAAGATTCTTACGTATCCTCAGTGTTCGTGAAGAACAGGACGGCGGGCGGGGCGGGCGGCTCCGCGGACGGGCCGGCGGATCTCCCCCTGGACCAGGTGCGGACCCTGCTGGCCGTGGTGGACGAGGGCACGTTCGACGCGGCCGCCGCCGCGCTGCATCTGACCCCGTCGGCGGTCAGCCAGCGGGTGAAGGCGCTGGAGCAGCGCACGGGCCGGGTGCTGCTGCTGCGCACCAAACCGGTGCGGGCGACGGAGTCGGGCGAGGTGCTGGTGCGGCTCGCCCGCCAGGTGGCGCAGCTGGAACGGGACGCGTACACCGAGCTGGGACTGACCGCGGCCGGGGAGGCGACCCGGGTGCCGGTGGCGGTGAACGCGGACTCGCTGGCGACCTGGTTCCTCGCCGCGCTCACCCGGGTGCCCGAGGAACTGCGGCTCTTCTTCGAACTGCGCTGCGAGGACGAGGACCACACGGCGGCGCTGCTGCGGGGCGGCCTGGTGACGGCCGCGGTGACCTCGTCGTCCGATCCCGTGCCGGGCTGCTCCGTGCGGGCCCTCGGACGGATGCGGTACCTGCCGGTGGCGAGCGGGGCGTTCGTCGCGCGGCATCTGACCGGCGACCTGCGGGACGCGCTCGCCACGGCGCCCGTGGTGACCTTCGACCGGCGGGACGACCTCCAGGACGGGTTCGTCCGCGGTCTCGGGAACGAGGCCGGCGCCTCGCGGACCGGGCGGCACTTCGTGCCGTCGTCGGAGGCGTTCGCCGAGGCCGTGGCCGCCGGCCTGGGATGGGGCCTGGTGCCCGAGGTGCAGGCCGGTCCCCTGCTGCGGGCCGGCCGGCTCGTGCACCTCGCCCCGGGGCGCGCGGTCGACGTACCGCTGTACTGGCAGCAGTGGCGGCTGGACTTCCCCGCGCTGGCGACGGTGACCGAGGCCGTGCTGGCGGCTGCCGCCGGGGCGCTGCGGAGCTGAGGCCCCTGCGGCGGATCTCCGCGGCGGCACGGCGCCCGGCGGGCACGCTCGCCCCCGGCGGGCGGCCCCCGCACGCCGGGACGCGTCGTCCCGGTCCGTCACGGAATCCTCGCATCAGCGCTGTTTCACCCCGCACCGGCCGGTGACCCGGAGACGAGCAACGCATCGACGAGGGCACGAACGACTTCGATCGCAGGTGACTTTGATGGACAACTGGCGAAACCATGCCGCGTGCCGCCACGAGGATCCCGACCTCTTCTTCCCGATCGGCACCTCCGGCCCGGCCCTGTTGCAGACCGAGCAGGCGAAAGCGATCTGCCGGCGCTGTCCTGTCCGGGAGCCGTGCCTGCAGTGGGCACTCGACACGGACCAGTCCATCGGCGTCTGGGGAGGGACGAGCGAGACGGAGCGCCGGGCGATCAAGCGGCGCGCGGCCGCGCGCAGGCGGGCCGGATGAGGCCGGCGCGGGAGCCCCGGGTCCCCCTCGCGGGGCCCGGGGCTCCGTCGTGCGGGCGCCGGGGGCTTCAGCGGCCGGTGCGGCGCAGCGGGCCCCAGGGGCGCTCCTGCCGTTCCACCTCGGTTCGCGCCTCCTCGATGACCCCGGAGTCGATCCAGCACAGCGGCCGGGCGTCGGCGACCAGCGGCTCGTTGTCGGGGCCGCGGCCCGTCTCCCGGCCGGACAGGACCCAGGGCCGTACGCCGGGGCCCTTCTCGTGCGGCAGGTGCGCGTAGTCGTGCAGCCGGCGGGCCACCCACACCTCCACGGGCCGGTCCCGCCACCAGTTCTCCACGTCGAGCGGGTTGGCGGACAGTCCCGGCATCGGCGCGCCCGTGAGGTCGTCGGTGCTGGACACGTCGGCGAGGTCGGTCCCGGGGCCGCGCGACCAGCGGACGTACAGCCCCCGGTGCTCCTCGACCAGGGCGGTGAGTTCCGCGAGTGTCCGCACGACCGGCAGGTCGTCCGATGCGCTCATGTCTGGCCTCCCTCGTCGCCGTCAGGCGGACGGAGTACCCGCACGGACGGGGAGAGAACCGGACGCCCGGCTTCCCCTTCCGTCGTCTCCCCGGCCGTGACGCCGGTGCCGCGGGCTCCGCGGACGGCGGCGTCGCCGGCCCGGCGGTACGCTCGCGGCACCGTCCACCGCCCCGGGAGGCCCGGCCGTGAGCGTGCGCGTCCGCCGTGTGTACGAACCGCCCCAGCCGGACGACGGCGTGCGCGTCCTGGTGGACCGGCTGTGGCCGCGCGGTCTCGCCAAGGACGCGGCCCACGTCGACGAGTGGCTCAAGGCGCTCGCCCCGTCGACCGGGCTGCGCCGCTGGTACCACGCGGGCGAGGGCTCGTACGAGGAGTTCCGCGCCCGGTACGAGGCGGAGCTCACCGCTCCCGAGGCGGCCGGCCTTCTCGACCGCGTGCGGGAGGCGGCGGGCCGGGGGCCGGTGACGCTGCTGACCGCCGCCAGGGAGCCCGGGCGGAGCCACGCCGCGGTGCTGGCCCGCCTCCTCCGGCCGTGAGGCGGCCGGTGCGGGGACGGGCCGCTGCGCGCGCTCAGGCGGTCTGCCGGGCCGCGGCCCGGCCCGCCGCCCGGCCCGAGAAGAGACAGCCGCCGAGGAAGGTGCCCTCCAGCGCGTTGTAGCCGTGGACACCGCCGCCGCCGAACCCGGCGACCTCCCCGGCCGCGTACAGGCCGTCGACGGGCCCGCCGTCGACGCCCAGGGCGCGGGAGTCCAGGTCGGTCTGGATGCCGCCGAGGGTCTTGCGGGTGAGGATGTGCAGCTTGACGCCGATCAGCGGCCCGGCGTCCGGGTCCAGGAGGCGGTGCGGGGCGGCGACGCGGCCGAGGCGGTCGCCGAGGTAGCGGCGGGCGTTGCGGATGCCCTGTACCTGGGCGTCCTTGCTGTACGCGTGGGCGATCTGCAGGTCGCGGGCCTCCACCTGGCGGCGGATCACGGCGGCGTCCAGCAGCGGCTCGTCCGTCAGCCGGTTCATCCTGTCGACGAGCCGTTCCAGGTCGGGGGCGGTCACGAAGTCCGCGCCCTTGCGCAGGAAGGCGTTCACGGGCCCCGGCGCCCCCTTGCCGAGCACCCGCTCGCGCAGGAACGCGGCCCGGTCCCCGGCGGTGATGTCGGGGTTCTGCTCGGAGCCGGACAGCGCGAACTCCTTCTCGACGATCTTCCGGGTGAGGACGAACCACGAGTGGTCGTACCCGGCGATGTCCTCGGTGGTGCGCAGGTGCCGCAGGGTGGCGAGGGTGTCGTAGCCGGGCAGGCAGGGCTCGGGCAGGCGGCGGCCGAGGGCGTCGAGCCACAGGGAGGACGGGCCGGGCAGGACGCGGATGCCGTGGCCGGGCCAGACCGGGTCCCAGTTGTGCAGGCCCTCGGTGTAGTGCCACATGCGGTCGCGGTTGACCAGCCGTACGCCCGCCTCGGCGCTGATGCCGAGCATCCGCCCGTCGACGTAGGCGGGCACGCCCGTCACCATCCGGGCCGGCGGCGTGCCGAGGCGTTCGGGCCAGTGGCGGCGCACCAGGTCGTGGTCGCCCCCGATGCCGCCGGTGGTGAGGACGACGGCCTGCGCGGTGAGTTCGAAGTCGCCGACGCGGTCGCGGCTGGAGGCGACGCCGCGCGGCGCGTGGTCCTCGGCGAGGACCGTGCCGCGCACGCCCCGTGCGGCCCCCCGCTCGACGACCAGCTCGTCGACCCGGTGCCGGTGGTGGAAGGTGAGCAGCCCGTCCCGGGCGGCCTGCTCGGCGTAGCGGGCGAACGGCTCCACCACCCCCGTGCCCGACCCCCAGGCGATGTGGAAGCGGGGCACGGAGTTGCCGTGCCCGTGGGCGGTGAGGTCGCCGCGCTCGGCCCAGCCGACGGTCGGCAGCAGCTCGATGCCGTGGCCGCCCAGCCAGGACCGCTTCTCCCCCGCCGCGAACTCCACGTAGGCGCGCGCCCAGCGCACGGCCCAGGAGTCCTCGTCGTCGAGCCGGTCGAACTGCGCGCTGCCCTGCCAGTCGCTCCAGGCCAGGTCGAAGGAGTCCCGGACGCCCAGCCGCCGCTGCTCCGGGGTGCCCACCAGGAACAGCCCGCCGAGGGACCAGAAGGCCTGGCCGCCGAGGTTGGCGGCGTTCTCCTGGTCGACGAGGGCGACCCGGCGGCCCCGGCTGGTCAGTTCGTGCGCCGCGACCAGGCCGGCGAGGCCCGCTCCGACGACGATGACGTCGGCGTCCATGACGACCGTTCCCTTCTCTCGTGCGGGGTGCCGCCGCCGTCGGCGGGCAGCGCGGTGCGCGACCCGCCCGGGCCGGCCGCCGCGCGGGCCTCCTCCGCCGGCACGGGGCCGGACCCCCTGGCCGCGGGCGCCGTGCACGCGGCCCCCGGCAGGGGGCGGGCGGGACCGGCGCCCGGCCGCACGTCCGGCCGTGCCCCGCGCCCGCCTGTGCCGCCCTCCGTTCGCCAGGCGAATGTATCCGGTGCACCGGCGCATCCGAAGGCCCCGGGCACGACGGGCCCGCACGGGACCGGGAACCGGCGCCCGGATCGCGCGGACGCCGGCCCGACGCCGGACGCCCCGGGCCCGCGCCCCGGCGGGCGGGACCGGCCGGGCGGCGGGGCCCGGTTCGGGAAGCGGCGCACCGGGCGCCGGGGCGCGGCCCGCCGGAACCCGGGTGCGTGCCCCGCGCAGTGCCCTCCCCGGCCGGGGCGGGCGCCCTTTAAGGTGGTCCCGATCATCGGCGACCCGAGGACACCTGGCCCATGGCTCTGCAGATCAGCGCGACCAACCCGGAGCACCCGGCGCTCCTGCTCGAACTGCCGTGGCAGGTGCCCCTGGAGGAGTGGCCCGAGGAGTACCTGGTGCCGCTGCCGCGCGGCATCTCCCGGCACGTCGTGCGCTACGCCCGCGCCGGCACCGAGGTGATCGCCGTCAAGGAGCTCGCCGAGCGGCCCGCCCTGCGCGAGTACGAGCTGCTGCGCGACCTCGACCGGCTCGGCATCCCCGCGGTGGACCCGCTCGCCGTGGTCACCGGACGCACCGACGCGCACGGCGCGCCGCTGGAGAGCGTCCTGGTCACCCGGCACCTGCGCGGCTCGATGCCGTACCGCTCGATGTTCGAGACGACGATGCGTCCCGCGACCATGCACCGTCTGATGGACGCGCTGGCCGTGCTGCTGGTGCGCCTGCACCTGACCGGGTTCGCGTGGGGCGACTGCTCGCTGTCCAACACGCTCTTCCGGCGCGACGCGGGCGCGTACGCCGCGTACCTGGTGGACGCCGAGACCGGCGAGCTGCACCCGCGGCTGAGCACCGGACAGCGCGAGTACGACCTCGACCTCGCCCGCGTCAACATCAGCGGCGAGCTGCTGGACCTGGAGGCGTCCGGGGCGCTGCACCCGTCGGTGGACCCGGTCGACTTCGGCAGGGAGATCTGCGCCCGCTACCGCGGCCTGTGGGAGGAGCTGACCCGCACCTCCGTCTACCCGGCGGGCAAGTACCACTACATAGAGCGCCGGATACGCCGTCTGAACGACCTCGGCTTCGACGTGGCCGAGATGCAGATCGAGCGCGCCTCCAACGGCGACACCGTCACCTTCGTGCCCAAGGTCGTCGACGCGGGCCACCACCAGCGCCAGCTGCTGCGCCTGACCGGGCTGGACACCGAGGAGAACCAGGCCAGGCGGCTGCTGAACGACCTGGAGAGCTGGATGGCCACCCAGGAGGACCACGCCCCCGGCGACCCCCGCGGCGCCCGCCCCGAGGTGCTCGCCCACCGCTGGGTGCGGGAGGTGTTCCGGCCGACCGTGCGCGCGGTGCCGCCCGAGCTGCGCGGCGACATGGACCCGGCCGAGCTGTACCACCAGGTGCTGGAGCACCGCTGGTACCTGTCCGAGCGGGCCCAGCACGACATCGGGCTGGACACGGCGATCGAGGACTACGTCGAGAACATCCTGCCCGGGGTCCGCCGGACGCCTCAGGCCCCGGCGGAGTGAGCCGCCGCGCCCCTCACTTCGGGGGGATCACCGCCACCGGGCACCTCGCGTGGTGCAGCACGCCGTGCGCGACCGAGCCGATGCGCGCGCCGACGGCCGTACGGCGGGCACGGCGGCCGACGACCATCAGCTGGGCCCGGCCGGCCACCGACAGCAGCACCTGCCCCGCGCTGCCGATCTCCACGTGTTCGACCACCGGGACGTCCGGGAAGCGCTCCCGCCACGGCCGCAGCGCCTCCGCCAGCGCCTTCTTCTCGTACGGCTCCAGGCCCCCGGCCTCGTCGAGGAGCCTGAGGGAGCCCGGGCTGTAGGCGAACACCGGCGGCAGGGTCCAGGCCCGCACGGCCCGCACGGTGGCGCCCCGGGCCGCGGCCGTCTCGAACGCGAACCGCAGCGCGGCGGCGCTGTCCTCCGGCCCGCCGTGCTGGCCGACGACGATCTCCCGGCCGGCGGCCTCGGCGGCGGGCTCGTCCCCGGCGCGCACCAGGACGACGGGCCGCGCCGCCTCGGCGATCACCTGCTGGCCGACGGAGCCGAGCAGGAAGCCGACGACCGGCCCGTGGCCGCGGGAACCGAGGACCAGCATCTCGGAGCCGGCCGCCGCGTCGGCCAGCGTGCCGACGGTGTCGCCCTCCGGCGCCTCGGTGGACACCTCCAGCCCGGGATGGAGGCCGGTGACGGTCCGGGCGGCCCCGGTGACGGCGTCGCGCACCCAGCGCGCCTGGGTGTCCCGGTCGCCCGCGTCGACGCCCTCCTGCGGCTCGTACCGCCACGCCTGCACCACGCGCAGCGCGAGCCCGCGGCGGACCGCCTCCCGCGCCGCCCAGGCCAGCCCGGCCAGGCTCTCCTGCGAACCGTCCACCCCTGCCGTGATCGGGCGCGTCATGCGGGTGCCTCCTCGTGTCGCGGTCGTGTCCGTCGAGGCCAGTCTTCACCACTCCCCTTCCCCGGCCGCGGACGCGGGCCGCGCCGGCGGCCCCGGGGGGCGACGGGCGCCGCGCGCCGGGGCCGGGCACGGCGGTTCACCCGGACGGACGAGCGCACCGGAGTGATCGACCCTACGATGGGCGGAGGTCGGTGCGGTGACGACGAGCGACGCCGTGCCGTGGATCCGACCGCCCGAGTGGGGGACGCATGACACAGCCCGACGAGGCGGTACGCACCGTCATCATGACCGTCGACGACGACCCCGGGGTCTCCCGGGCGGTCGCCCGGGACCTCAGACGGCGCTACGGCGCGTCGTACCGGATCGTGCGCGCGGAGTCCGGCGAGTCGGCGCTCCAGGCGCTGCGCGAGCTGAAGCTGCGCGGCGACCTCGTGGCCGTGATCCTGGCCGACTACCGGATGCCGCGGATGAACGGCATCGAGTTCCTCGAGCAGGCCCTGGACGTGTACCCGGGTGCGCGGCGGGTGCTGCTGACGGCGTACGCGGACACCGACGCGGCGATCGACGCGATCAACGTGGTCGACCTGGACCACTACCTGCTCAAGCCCTGGGACCCGCCGGAGGAGAAGCTCTACCCCGTCCTGGACGACCTGCTGCGGGCGTGGCGGAGCAGTGACCACCGGCCGGTCCCCAGCACCAAGGTCGTCGGGCACCGCTGGTCGGCGCGCTCGTCGGAGGTACGGGAGTTCCTGGCCCGCAACCAGGTGCCCTACCGCTGGTACTCCTCCGACGAGCCCGAGGGGCGGCGGCTGCTGGCCGCGGCGGGCGCGGACGGGCGGCGGCTGCCGCTGGTGATCGCCCCGGACGGCACGCCGCTGGTCGAGCCGGAGGCGCCCGAGCTGGCCGCCCGCGTGGGCCTGGCGACCACACCGGCGGCCGACTTCTACGACCTGGTGGTGGTCGGCGGCGGCCCGGCCGGGCTCGGCGCGGCCGTGTACGGGGCCTCCGAGGGGCTGCGCACGGTGCTCGTGGAGCGGTCGGCGACCGGCGGGCAGGCCGGGCAGAGCTCCCGGATCGAGAACTACCTCGGTTTCCCCGACGGCGTCTCGGGCGCGCAGCTGACCGACCGGGCCCGGCGGCAGGCGGCGAAGTTCGGCGCCGAGATCCTCACCGCGCGCGAGGTGACCGGCCTGGAGGTCAACGGCGCCGCGCGGACCGTGCGGTTCTCCGACGGCTCCGCGGTCTCCGCGCACAGCGTGATCCTCGCGACCGGCGTGTCCTACCGGCAGCTCGGCGCGCCGGGCGCGGACGGGCTGACCGGCTGCGGGGTGTTCTACGGCTCGGCGCTGACCGAGGCGTCCGCCTGCCAGGGCCACGACGTGTACATCGTCGGCGGCGCCAACTCCGCCGGGCAGGCGGCGATGCACCTCGCGCGGGGCGCGAAGTCGGTCACGCTGCTGGTGCGCGGGCCGTCCCTGACGGCGTCGATGTCGCACTACCTGATCCAGCAGGTCGAGGAGGCCCCCAACATCTCGGTGCGCTGCGGCACGGTCGTCGAGGCCGTGCACGGCGACGGCCACCTGGAGCAGCTGACGCTGCGCGACGCCGGGAGCGGGCACACCGAACGCGTCGACGCGCAGTGGCTGTTCGTGTTCATCGGCGCGGCCCCGCGCACCGACTGGCTGGACGGCACGGTGCTGCGCGACCGGGGCGGCTTCATCCTCGCCGGCCCCGACCTCACCCCCGACGGGCGGCCGCCGGCGGGCTGGGAGCTGGACCGGCCGCCGTACCACCTGGAGACCAGCGTGCCGGGCGTGTTCGTGGCGGGCGACGCGCGCGCCGAGTCCGCCAAGCGGGTCGCGTCCGCCGTCGGAGAGGGAGCCATGGCCGTGATGCTCGTCCACCGGTATCTGGAGCAGTCGTGAGCGGCCGGCCGATGCCGTGCAGCCCGGCGGAGATCGGGTCGCTGTTCCTGTTCGAGAAGCTGACGCCCGGGCAGCGGGACCGGCTGTGCCGCGAGGGCCGGGTGGAGCGGTTCGACCCCGGTCCGGTGTACGCCGAGGGCGAGCCCGCCACCTGCTTCTACGTGATGCTCGACGGCACGGTCGTGCTGTCCCGCCGGGTCGGCGGGGACGACGTGGAGGTGAGCCGGACCTCCCAGCGCGGGGTGTACGCCGGCGCCATGCAGGCCTACCTCGGGGACCGGGTGCCGCAGGTCTACACCAACTCCCTGCGCGTGACGGAGCCGACGCGGTTCTTCGTGCTGCCCGCGGACACCTTCGCGGACATCATGCAGGAGTGGTTCCCCATGGCGGTCCACCTGCTGGAGGGGCTGTTCTTCGGGTCCAAGAACACCCAGCGGGCCATCGGGCAGCGCGAACGGCTCCTCGCGCTCGGCTCGCTGTCCGCCGGTCTCACGCACGAGCTGAACAACCCCGCGGCGGCGGCCGTGCGGGCCACGGCGACGCTGCGGGAGCGGGTCGGGAAGATGCGGCACAAGCTGCGCGTGATCTCGTCGGGCCCCTACTCGCGGGAGGCGCTGGCGAACCTGATCGAGATCCAGGAACGCACCGCCGAGCGCGTCGCGAAGGCGCCCTCGCTCAGTCCGCTGGAGGCGGCGGACCGGGAGGACGCCCTCGCCGACTGGCTCGACGACCACGGCGTCGCGGAGGGCTGGAGTCTCGCCCCGACGTTCGTGCAGGCGGGACTGGACACCGACTGGCTGGACCAGGTCGCCGCGGCCGTGGACGAGGAGATCCTGCCCGGGGCGATCGGGTGGCTCAACTACACGGTCGAGACCGAGCTGCTGATGGACGAGATCGAGGACTCCACCGCCCGCATCTCCCACCTCGTCGACGCGGCCAAGCAGTACGCGCAGCTCGACCGCGCCCCCTACCGGGTGGCCGACGTCCACGAACTCCTCGACAGCACCCTGCTGATGCTGTCGGGCAAGATCGGCCCGCGGATCAAGGTCGTCAAGGAGTACGACCCCGCGGTGCCGCGGATCCCGGCGTATCCGGCGGAACTCAACCAGGTGTGGACCAACCTGATCGACAACGCGGTCGCCGCCATCGGCGACGCGGGCGGGGAGGGCACGCTGACCGTGCGCACGGCCCTCCACCACGACCGGCTGCTGGTGGAGTTCCGCGACACGGGCGTCGGCATCCCGCCGGAGATCCGGGAGCGCATCTTCGACCCGTTCTTCACCACCAAGCCGGTGGGCGAGGGCACCGGCCTCGGTCTGGACATCTCCTGGCGGATCGTGGTGAACAAGCACCACGGCGGCATCCAGGTCGAGTCCGAGCCGGGCGACACCCGTTTCCAGGTCTTTCTTCCGCTGACCGCGGACCCCGACGTCTTCGAGGAGCCGGCATGAGCAACGACACCGTGATCGACCCGAGCGTGCCGCCGAGCGGCGCCGGGTGCGTCGAGTGCGACGCGGCGGGCGGATGGTGGTTCCACCTGCGCAGGTGCGCGCTGTGCGGGCACGTGGGGTGCTGCGACAGTTCGCCCTCGCAGCACGCCACCGCCCACTACCGGGCCACCGGCCATCCCGTGGTGCGCAGTTTCGAGCCGGGCGAGGAGTGGTTCTGGAACTACGAGACCGACGAGCTGTACGAGTCGGGGCCCGAACTGGCGCCCCCGGCCGGCCATCCCGCGGACCAGCCGGTCCCGGGACCGGCGGGGCGGGTGCCGGCGGACTGGGCCCGGGCGCTGAACCGTTGAGCGCGCCGCCCGGCCGCCGGCGGCGGCCGGGCGGGCACGTACCGGGCCGGGACCGGCTCCTCGGCGGCTGACCGCGCCGCGCTCCGCCCGGCCGTGCGCCGCCCGCACGTGATCTTGGCGGAACACGCCCCTCCGGGTGAGGATGCCCGCATGAAGGGTGACCTCTTTTCCAGCCAGCACGTCGTGCAGCCGGCCCAGGCGCCGGGCATGACGGTCGAGAACGCCAAATGCATCCGGTACGCCGTCGACGGCGAGATGCTCGCCCGGCAGGGCGCGATGGTCGCCTACCGCGGCAATCTCCAGTTCGAGCGCAAGGGCCAGGGCGTGGGCGGCATGCTCAAGCGCGCGGTCACCGGTGAGGGGCTGCCGCTGATGGCGGTGCGCGGGCAGGGCGAGGCCTGGTTCGCGCACGAGGCGCAGAACGTCTTCGTCGTCGAGGTCGACCCGGGTGACGAGTTCACCGTCAACGGCCGCAACGTCCTGTGCTTCGACGCCACGCTGTCGTACCGCATCGCCACCGTGAAGGGCGCCGGGATCACCGGCGGCGGCCTGTTCAACAGCGTCTTCAGCGGGCACGGCCGGCTGGGTCTGGTGTGCGACGGCAGTCCGCTGGTCATCCCGGTCTCCCCGCAGTACCCGGTGTACGTCGACACGGACGCGGTCGTCGGCTGGACCGCGCACCTGCAGACCTCGCTGCACCGTTCCCAGTCGCTCGGCTCGATGCTGCGCGGCGGCTCCGGGGAGGCCGTGCAGCTGATGCTCCAGGGCGAGGGGTACGTCGTCGTACGGCCGAGCGAGGTGACGCCGCAGAAGGGGCAGCAGCACTGACGCCCCGTCATGTGATCCGCGTCGCACGGGCCGCCCGGCCCGCTCCCCCGGCATCTTGACCAGCGGCAGGCGGCGCCCTGCCCGCGGCCGGGCCGTCCGCCGCGCGGCACGCCCCGGAACCGTCCGGCACACGGCTCGCGGCCGGGCCGCGCGGCCCGGTCGCCGGGGCCCCTCCCGAGGGCCTGCCGCAGGCCTTCCGCGCGTTCTCCGTGACCGGGTTGACCTGTACCGCTCCGGGACGTCAGGGTTCGAAGGCGTGCGGCTCCCGCCCCGCGCCGGAAGGATGACTGCCTTGATCGAGATCACGGAGATCGAAGCCGCGGCCGAGCGGATCTCCTCCTACGTCGTGCGCACCCCGACCGTGCCGAGCCCCGGCCTGTCCGCGCTGCTCGGGGCCCCGGTCACCGCGAAGCTGGAGCTGTTGCAGCGCACCGGCTCGTTCAAGGCGCGCGGGGCGGCGCTGAAGCTGCTGTCGTTGAGCGAGGCCGAGCGGGCCGCCGGGGTCGCGGCGGTCAGCGGCGGCAACCACGGCATATCGGTCGCGGTGATGGCCGCCGCCCTCGAGGTGAAGGCCACGGTGGTCATGCCGCGCTCGGCGCCCGCCCGTGCCGTGGAGACCGCCCGGGAAGCCGGCGCGTCGGTGCAGCTCACCGACGACATGAGCAGCGCGTTCGCACTGGTGACGCGGCTGCGGGAGGAAGGGCTGACCCTGGTCCATCCCTTCGACGACCCGGTGGTGATCGCCGGGCAGGGCACCGTGGGGCTGGAGTTCGCCGAGGACGCCGGCGACCTCACCGACGTCCTCGTCAGCGTCGGGGGCGGCGGGCTGATCGCCGGCGTCGCGGCGGCGCTGCGGGCCCGCCGCCCGGGCGTGCGGATCTGGGGCGTGGAGACCGAGGGCGCCCAGGCCATGTCCGAGGCGCTGGCGGCGGGCGGCCCGGTGCCGGTCGCGCTGTCGTCGATCGTGTCCACGCTCAGCGCCCCGGCCGTGTCGCAGCTGACGTACGACCATGTGTCCGCCCTGGTCCACGAGGTGATCGTGGTGCCGGACCGGGAGGCGGTGCGCGGCACGCTCGACCTCGCCGACCACGCGAAGGTGTGGGCCGAGCCCGCCGCCGGCTGTCTGCTGCCCGCGGCCCGGCAGGTGCTGGAGCGGGTGGGTGACGGGGCCCGGCTCGGGCTGGTGGTGTGCGGGGGCAACGCGACCACGGCCGACGTCATGGCCTGGTCGGCCCGCTTCGGTCTGCGCTGACGGGCCGTCGGCGGCGGGGACGGCCCCGCCGCCGAGCGGGCGCCCGGCGCCTTCCCGCGGCTTTCCCGGGCCGGCCCCCGGGGCGCGCCGTGGCCGGGGCGAGCCGGCTCGAGGACCCCGGCGTGACCGTCCCGGCCGGCGCCGTCGGTGCCGCCCTGTGCCGTGTCCTTTCGGCGGGTATCCGGGCCCGCACCGTTTTCGGCTCCCGCGAGCCGGGGACCCGGCGGTCATGGTGCAGATCGGATACACGATGATGACCGAGCAGGCCGGTCCCCGTGACCTCGTGGACCATCTGGTGCGGGCCGAGGAGGTGGGCTTCGACTTCTCGGTGACCTCGGACCACTACTTCCCGTGGCTGCGCTCGCAGGGGCACGCGCCGTACGCGTGGAGTGTGCTGGGCGCCGCGGCCCGGGCCACGTCACGGATTCCGCTGATGACGTACGTGACGTGCCCCACGTTCCGCTACCACCCGGCGGTCGTGGCCCAGAAGGCGGCGACGATGCAGTTGCTGTCCGGGGGCCGGTTCCGGCTGGGGCTCGGCTCGGGCGAGAACCTCAACGAGCACGTGGTGGGCGGCGGCTGGCCGTCGGTGGACGTGCGGCACGAGATGCTGGAGGAGGCCGTCGAGATCATCCGGGCGCTGTTCCGGGGCGGCCACGTGAACCACCGCGGCACCCACTTCGAGGTGGAGTCGGCCCGGCTGTGGGACCTGCCGGACAGCCCGCCGCCCATCGGCATCGCCGTCTCCGGCGAGCGCTCCTGCGCCCTCGCGGGCGAGCACGCCGACCTGGTGATCGCCACCGAGCCCAAGCCGGGACTCCTGGAGGCGTTCGACCGGCACGGCGGCGCGGGCAAGCCGCGCGTGGGCCAGCTGCCGGTGTGCTACGACCCCGACCGGGACGCGGCGGTCGAGCGCGCCCACGCGCAGTTCCGCTGGTTCGGCAGCGGCTGGAAGGTCAACTCCGAGCTGCCCCACCCGGACTCGTTCGAGGCCGCCACGCAGTTCGTCACGCCCGACGACGTGGCCGGGTCGATCCCGTGCGGCGACGACCCGGAGGTCTTCGTCGAGGCCGTGCGTCCGTACGCCGAGGCCGGGTTCACCGAGATCGCCCTCGTGCAGATCGGCGGCGACTCCCAGCCCGCGTTCCTGGACTGGTCGGAGAAGACCCTGCTGCCCGCGCTGCGCGAGGCCCTGGGCTGACCCGCCCCGGATCCGGGTCCCACCCGGATCCGGGCCCCGCCCGCGGCGGCTTCTTCGAAGATCATTCGGCCGACCGGGCATCTTGTGCGCGCACGGGGTACTAGAGGGCTCTACGTCCGTACTCCCCGGAGGCTTTTTCGTGAACCCCTCCTTCGTGCACAAGACCCTGGTGGTGCAGCTCCAGGCGGGCGACACGGACCGGTTCCCCGTGCTCGCCCACCTGAGCTACGACGCCGCGGACCCGTTCGCCGTCACCGTCGTCTTCAGCCACGACGGCCGTGTGCTCGCCCGGTGGCGGCTGGACCGGGAGATGCTCGCCGCCGGGCTCACGGGCCCGGTCGGCGTGGGCGACGTCCGGCTGCGTCCCGTCTCGCAGGGCGTGTGGGGGGAACTGCGGATCGAGCTGTTCGGCGACGTCCGGCCCGACGGCGGCCGTCACCACGCCGTGGTGTTCGCGTGGGCTCCGGCGATCGCGGCCTTCCTGCGGGAGACCCACGCGGTCGTCGAGCCGGGCCGGGAGGAGGTCGGGGTCGACGACTTCCTGGCCGAGATCCTCGCCAGCGGCTGATCCGGGCGGCCCGGGAGGTGTCTCACCGCGAGGTGTACCGGTGCCGGGTCCACAGCGGGAGCGCGAACCAGCACAGCAGGTACCAGCCGACCACGCCGACGACCAGCCAGGGCACGAAGCCGTCGTCGCTCGCGACCCGGAGGATCAGCAGCAGCGAGGCGGTGGTGGTGGCGAGCAGCAGCACCAGGCCGAGCAGGGTCAGCCGGGAGGCCCACCGCACCGCCTGCGGTTTGACCCGCCGCCCGGAGACCAGCCGGTGCAGGGAGACCGGCCCGATCAGCGCGCCGGTCGCGGCGGCGCCCAGGACGACCGTCGCGAGGTAGATCGTCCGGTCCGTGTCCGTCAGGTCGTCGTACTTCGGTGTGAACACCACGGTCAGCAGGAAACCGAACAGGATCTGCACGCCCATCTGAGCGACCCGGACCTCCTGGATCAGCTCCTGCCACATCCGGTCCGCTCTCTCCTCCTCCGTCTCGTTGCGCCCTCTGCGCCTCATCGTCCCGTCCGCCGTGTTCGGCACGGTGCCTCCCGGTGGCTGCGGCTGTCCCCCGCGCGGCGGGTTCCCCCTCGCGGGTCGTCCTGTCAGACCGGGTGCTGTTTGAGCGATCAGCGGCCGGTTACACGGACCGCGTTGACCCAGAGGACGAGGAGGTCGCCCAGGATGTCCGACACGCAGCTCACCGTGACCCTCAGCGGTGGTGGCATCGACGACGTGCGGACGGTCGTCCGCACACTGGAGGGCGTGTTCGGCGCGCCGGAGGAGGTGCCGTCCAACGAGCACGCCACGGTGCGCACGGCCGTCTTCAACTCTCCGTCGCAGCCGACGGCGGCGACGGAGCCCGGGACGGGCGCGGACCGGCTGTCCGAACCGGTGACGGTCACCGTCCAGGGCACCCCGCAGGCCGTCGCGGCGGCGAGCGAGACGCTGGCGCACGCCTTCACGACCCGCGACGAGGGGTCCGTCTCCGGCGACCAGGAGCAGGAGCGGCAGCTGCGCCTGGTGCCGTGACGGTGGAGCGCGACGCTACCAGCGGTGTTCCACCTGGTCCTTGATCCGCCGGTCGTACAGGTCGCGGATCGCGGTGAGCGTCCGCTCGGACAGCTCGGGCAGCCGGGCGGCGGCCGCGTTGGCGCGGGCCTGCTCGGGCGAGCGGGCGCCCGGGATCACGGTGGTCACACCCGGCTGCTGGACGATCCAGCGCAGCGCCAGCTGGGCCGGCGTGTACCCCTCGGGCGCGAGGGCCGCGAACTCGGCGGCGGCCTCGACGCCCGTGTCGTAGTCGACGCCGGAGAAGGTCTCGCCCTGGTCGAAGGACTCGCCGTGCCGGTTGAAGGTGCGGTGGTCGTTCGCGGCGAAGACCGTGTCCTTGGTGTACCTGCCGGACAGCAGGCCGGAGGCGAGCGGCACCCGGGCGATGATGCCGACGCCGGCCTCCCGGGCGGCCGGGAGGACCTCGCGCAGCGGCTTCATGCGGAACGGGTTGAGGATGATCTGCACGCTCGCCACGTTCGGCCGGGCGATCGCGGTCAGCGCCTCCTGGCAGGTCTCCACGCTGACGCCGTAGGCGGCGATGCGCTCCTCCTCGACCAGGGTGTCGAGGGCGTCGAACACCTCGTCCGCGGAGTAGACGGGCGTCGGCGGGCAGTGCAGCTGCACCAGGTCGATGCGGTCCACGCCGAGGTTGCGGCGGGAACGGTCGTTCCAGGCCCGGAAGTTGTCCAGGACGTAGTTCTCGGGGATCTGGTCGACGCGGCGGCCCATCTTGGTGGCGACCAGCACGTTCAGATCGGGCCGGCCGCGCAGGAACGCGGCGATGGTCTGCTCGCTGCGTCCGTCGCCGTAGACGTCCGCCGTGTCGAAGAAGGTCACCCCCGACTCGGCCGCCGCCTCCAGCACCGCCAGGGCGTCCTTGTCGTCGACGTCTCCCCAGTCGGCACCCAGTTGCCATGTGCCCAGGCCGATCACGGACGCGGACCGGCCCCATCTGTCGAATGCGCGTTCTTCCATGGCGTCAGTCTGTCATCCCGCTCCGGCGGCTCCCCTCCGGGAGGGTTCCGCGGCGCGCGGCGTGCCGGTCCGGCGGGCCGGTCGGCGGGAACACCGCCGGAAAGGGGCCGTCCCGGGGAGGGCGTTCCCCCTTCCGCCCGCGGTCGTCCGCCGGGGCGGCGGCACGGCCGCGGGCGGCGCCCGGGCGGGGCGGTGGAGCCGTGACCGGCACGGCCCCGAAGGCTCCGATCGGCCATGCCGCCTCGTGCCTCCGACACCGGGCGGCGGCCGGGAAGGTGACGGTTCGCCGGGAAGATGACGGTTCGCCGGGCGCGTCGGGGGTACTCGCGCGACGAACCCGAAGACGGAAGACCGAAGGAGATCCACGTGTCGCAGATAGAGGAATCCATCGAGGTCGGCGTCCCGGTGCACACCGCCTACAACCAGTGGACGCAGTTCGAGACGTTCCCGGAGTTCATGGGCGGCGTGGAGCGCATCGAGCAGCGCACGGACACCCTCACCCACTGGGTGACGAACGTGGACGGCGTCCGCCGGGAGTTCGACGCGGAGATCACCGAGCAGATCCCGGACGAGCGGGTCGCCTGGACCACCATCGGCGGCGAGTCCCGGCAGGCCGGTGTCGTCACCTTCCACCGGCTGGACGACCAGCACACCAAGGTGATGCTGCAGATGGACTACAGCCCCGAGGGCATCACCGAGACCGTCGGCGACAAGCTGGGGGTGGTGAAGCGCCAGACCAAGGGCGACCTCAAGCGCTTCAAGGAGTTCATCGAGGAGCGCGGCCAGGAGACCGGTGGCTGGCGCGGCGCGGTCGTGTGACCGGCGCGCCCCGGGCGGTCACGTGACCGCGGCGCTTCCGACGGCCGGCCGACCGGCGGGGCTCCGGCCCCCGGTCAGCCGGCCGTCGCCGTGCGGCACTCCGGGTGGCCCCAGCCCTGGTCGTTCCTGGCGATGGGCTCTCCGGCGGCGTAGGAGCGTCCGCACCGGCAGCGGCCGGGGAACTTCGCCTTGAGGGTGCGCGCGGAGCCGCCGCCCCGCGGCCGGGACGCACCGGTCCGGCGGCGCGGGGCCCTGGCCTGCGGGGCGTCCGGTGCGGGCGGCGGCTCCGGCGAACCCAGGTCGCTGCCCGCGGGCTGCTGGACGGTGGCCGCCTGGCTGGCGGCGCGGTCGGCGAAGTCGTTGAGCCGGTCGCCGTCGACCTGGTGGGCGGGCACGTAGCGGAACTCCACCGTGCGGCCGTCGAGCAGTTCGTCGATGCGCACGACCAGGTCCTGGTTGGCGACCGGCTTGCCGGCGGCCGTCTTCCAGCCGTTGCGCTTCCAGCCGGGCAGCCAGGTGGTGACCGCCTTCATGGCGTACTGCGAGTCCATGCGGATCTCCAGCGGTACGTCCGGGTCGGTCGCCGCCAGCAGGCGCTCCAGCGCGGTGAGCTCGGCGACGTTGTTGGTGGCTCGGCCGAGCGGCCCCGCCTCCCAGCGGGCCGGCGTCTCCGTCCCGTCGGCGACCACCCAGGCCCAGCCCGCCGGGCCGGGGTTTCCCTTCGAAGCCCCGTCGCACGCGGCCACAACACGTTCACGCATGGATCCGATCATGCCACGGCCGGACGGGGCGCCCGTCGCGGAGCCCGCCGGGAACCGTCCGCCGCGGGCCGCCCGGCCCGACCGGTGCCTCGCCCGCCCGCCGTCACGGTCCCGCGCCGGGGCGGCCGAGCGCGGAGCCCGGCCGCCCGGGTGCGGCGGGGCCCCGTCGGACGGGTCAGCGGAACGCGCGCGGATCCGCGTGCAGGCGGGAGCCCAGCCGGATGGTGATGAACTCGTTGTCGTCGGCCTCGCCCGGCGTGCGGCCCGACGAGAAGGGGAAGTTGTTGTCGTTCAGGACGGCCAGGGTGCGGTCGTCCAGGAGGACCACGTCCTCGATCGTCTGGAACGGGAAGCGGAAGGTCTCGCCGAAACCGCCGACGCCCTTGGGGTCGGCGATGTCCAGCAGGTCGGCCACCAGGGTCTTGTCCATCAGCCCGTCGCCGTCGCGGTCGCGCGTGTCGGCGAGGTAGATCCGCTTGAACCTGGCCGTGTCGCCCTGCCCGCCGTCGCGTTCGATGACCAGGAAGCGGTGGCGGTCGACGGCGACGGCGTCGCCGATGGCGTGGGAGGGCGACTCCAGGCGGTAGACGTACCGCTTGCCGGTGTAGGCGCGCTTGCGCAGGTCGAACTCGCTGAACCGCAGGTCGCCGGGCGTGTCACCGGTGACCGTGCCCTCCAGCAGCGGGTAGAGGCGGCGGCCGTCGACGGAGCGTGCCAGCCCTTCGAAGCCCTTGCTGCTGCCGATGGTCGGCTGGGCGCCGTCCAGGTGGGGGTTCTCCGGCGCCCGCACGCCGTCCAGCGCGACCGGGGCTTCGAGGAGCCGCCCCTCGGCGTCGAAGTGCAGCAGGAACGGTCCGAACTCGTCGCCCGCCCAGTAGGTGCCGTCGGCCGCCCGCACGATCGACTCGACGTCGAAGTCGGCGCCGGTCAGCACCCGGTCGGCGCGGGTGAGCGCGAAGGGGACCTCGTGGCGGGGGTCACTGAGGTGGAAGCCGCCCAGCACCTCGATCTTCCCCGTCCTCGTGTCCGGCTTGATGCGGTGGACGCGCAGCAGGTAGTCGGCGCTGTTGGCCTTGTTGCCGTATCCGTTGTCGGACAGCACGTCGAAGGTGCCGTCGTGCCGGTCGACGATGCCGCTGAAGCCCTGCACGGGCTGGTCGGCGAAGGGCGCGGCGATGCCGTTGAACGGTCCGGCGCCGATGAGCGCGCCGGACGGCTCGCTGTCCGGGACGAAGGTCTCGGCCGGGAGCGAGGCGAACCCGGTGAGGGTGGCGCGCCCGAAGCCGCCGCCCTCGTGGCCGCCGTGGGCCGCCGCGGGGAGGGCCAGCGCGACGGTGAGGACGGCGGCGCCGAGCATGATCGAAGTTCTTCTCATGGCGCGTACCGTAGGGACACCGGATGACCGCTGTCCGAACACCGGTCGACGAGCCCGCGCCGGCGGATGACGCCCGCCGTACACCCGGCGGCGGAGAACCGTTCGGCGCACCGCGCGCGGGCGGCCGGGACGGGACGGAGGTGTGAGCCGGGGAAGACGCACGCGGACGAGGTGGCCGTCGCCGAGCCGGCGGGCGGATCGACACCGCGGCGATGACGGCCCTGCGGGAGGCGGCGCAGGACGGGCCGGGGCGGGGCGGGGCGGGGTCACTCGCCCGCGTAGGCCTTCTCCAGGGCGGCGATGTCGAGCCTGCCCATCGACAGCATCGCCCGGGTGGCGCGCCCCGCCTTCTCCTGGTCCGGGTCGGTGGTCATCTCGACGAGCCGCTCCGGGACGACCTGCCAGGACACCCCGTACCTGTCCTTGAGCCAGCCGCAGGGGCCCTCCTCGCCGCCGCCCTCGGTGAGCCTGGTCCAGTAGTGGTCGACCTCCGCCTGGTCCGCGCAGAGGATCTGGAAGGAGATCGCCTCGTTGAACGTGAACTCCGGGCCGCCGTTCAGCGCGACGAACTTCTGCCCGTTGGCCGTGAACTCGACGGTCAGGACGGAGCCCGCGGGGCCGGGACCGGCCTCGGTGCAACGGCCGATCCGTCCGATGCGGGAGTTCTCGAAGACCGAGACGTAGTGGTGGGCGGCCTCCTCGGCCCGGCCGTCGAACCAGAGACACGTGGTGAATCCGTCGGTGGTCATGGCTGCCTCCTGGGCGTGGAACGCGGTCACCACTGTCGACCGGCCCGCGCCGCGGAACTCATCGGTAGGGGCCGGATCGTTCCGCAGGACCCCTTCCCGTCCCCGGCGTCCGGTCATGACGTCCCCGCCCGCCGACGCCGTCCGGCCCGTCCGCGTCGACGTCCCGCGGCGCGGCCTCGACGGCCTCCGCGGTCCGCCCGGGCCGCGCCCGCCGGCCGGACCGGCTGCCCGGCGGCGTACGGGCGTTCCTCCGGCAGGTGCGCGAGCAGCGGGCCGGGGGACCGCTCTGCCCGTGGCGAATCTGCTGTGAGCCGGGAAATCCCCCACGGCCCCGGTGCCCGGCCGACAGTGGAGACCGCGGCGGCCCGCGCCGCACCGGCGACGACGCACGCGTCGACGGACGACACGACCACAGGGAGCGCCGATGTCCCCATTCACCGCCGGTCCGGGGCCGGCCCTGCTGCCACGCGCCGAGGAGGGCGACACCCCTCCCACCCGGTTCGACGACCACCTGGCCGCCCAGCTGCTCGCGCAGCGGATCGTGCTGCTGGGCACCCAGGTCGACGAGGTCTCCGCGAACCGGGTCTGCGCCCAGCTGCTGATCCTGTCCGCGGAGGACCCGCGCACCGACATCGGCCTGTACATCAACAGCCCCGGCGGCTCGGTGCACGCGGGCCTGGCCATCTACGACACGATGCGGCTGATCCCCAACGACGTCTCCACGCTCGCCATGGGATTCGCCGCCAGCATGGGGCAGTTCCTGCTCAGCGTCGGCACGCCCGGCAAGCGCTACGCCCTGCCCCACGCGCGGATCATGATGCACCAGCCGTCGGCGGGCATCGGCGGCACCACCGCGGACATCGAGATCCAGGCGGAGAACCTGGAGTTCACCAAGCGGACCATCGAGCGGATCACGGCCGAGCACACCGGGCAGAGTCCGGAGACCATCTCCCGCGACGGCGACCGCGACCGCTGGTTCACGGCCGAACAGGCCAGGGAGTACGGCATGGTGGACCGGGTCGTGGAGTCCTTCGCGGACGTCCGCCCGGCCGCGACCCGGCGACGGATGGGACTGTAGGCATGGGCACGTACACGATTCCGAACGTCATCGAACGCACCCCGCGGGGCGAGCGGTCCTTCGACGTGTTCAGCCGGCTGCTGAACGAACGGGTCGTCTTTCTCGGCACCGAGATCGACGACGGCGTCGCCAACGTCGTCATCGCGCAACTGCTCCATCTGGAGTCGGTGGCGCCGGAGAGCGAGATCGCCATCTACATCAACTCCCCCGGCGGCTCGTTCACCTCGCTGATGGCGATCTACGACACGATGACGTTCGTGCAGGCCCCGATCTCGACGTTCTGCGTCGGACAGGCGGCGTCCACGGCGGCCGTGCTGCTGGCCGGCGGGGACCCCGGGCGGCGGTTCGTGCTGGAGCACGCGCGGGTGCTGCTGGGGCAGCCGGCCACCGGCGGCGCCCGGGGCACGGTCTCCGACCTGACGCTCCAGGCCAAGGAGATGGTGCGGATCCGCTCCCAGGTCGAGGAGGTGCTGGCGCGGCACACGCACCACGATGTCGCCACGCTGCGCGCGGACATGGACCGCGACAAGGTGTTCACCGCCGGGGAGGCCGTGGCGTACGGCCTGGCCGACGAGGTGCTCACCCGGCGCCTCGTCGGGGTCTGAGGCGCCGGCCGGCCGCCGTCAGGCCACCAGGCACAGTCCGTCGTACGACGACGTCGAGGCGCCCCGGCCGCGGCCCGTGTGCCGTGCGGTGACGCGGACGAGTTCGTCCTGGGCCCGCGACAGCAGGTCGCCCAGGCCCAGGCCGAGGGCGTGGGCGGCGGCCGCGAGGACCTCCGAGGAGGCCTCCTTGCGGCCGCGCTCCACCTCCGACAGGTACGGCATGGAGATCCGGGCCGCCTCCGCCACGTCCTTCAGCGTGCGTTCCTGGGCGAGACGCTCACGGCGCAGGACGTCGCCGACCAGGTCGCGCCACAGGGGCTCCCTGGGGGCGGGGGCGGGCCGGGGCCCCGAACCGGGCCGCGGACGCGTGGCCGGCGGGCGCAGGGGGATGACGCGGGCTTCGTTCGGCGCTTGGTTGGTCACGGCCCTCAGCCTAGAAGTCCCGGGCTCCAGGGGAAGGGACAAGTGTTCTGCCCTGAGGAGAATCCCGGCGGGGCCGGCGGGACCGCCGCCGCTGCGCGGGCCCGCCGCTCCGGACCGCCGTACCTCTCCCGCCAGCGGAAACGCCACTCGGGCCAGGTGGGCTCCGCCTCCTGGGCAGCCGTCGTCGCGGGAAGCGTCCGCGGCCGCGGACGGGGCCGCCGCCGGTTTTCCGCCTCCCGCGAAAACGGCAGGAATGCACGGCCGCTCCCCGGGTAAGCGCGACTGGGAAGGACATCAGGGAGGACGTCGAGTACCGTGACTTTCGTGGGAGAGGTAATGGACACCGCCGTGATCCGGTCGGAGGCACAGGTCGTCGAGGAGACCGCCGGCACCCGGACGGCAGACGGGCCACTGCCGGGAGTCGTGGACCCGCGGAGCGTGGCCCCGCGTGACGCACGGGAGCTGTCCCGCCAGTTCTTCCAGCGCCTGACGGAGCTCGAGGAAGGCACCCACGAGTACCAGTACGCGCGCAACACCCTGATCGAGATGAACATGTCGCTCGTGCGGTTCGCGGCCGGACGGTTCCGGGGCCGCGGCGACGACATGGAGGACATCGTCCAGACCGGCATGATCGGCCTGATCAAGGCCATCGACCGGTTCGAGCTGTCCCGCGAGGTCGAGTTCACCTCCTTCGCGCTGCCGTACATCGTCGGTGAGATCAAGCGTTTCTTCCGTGACACCACCTGGGCGGTGCACGTGCCGCGGCGGCTGCAGGAGCTGCGCGTGGAGCTGGCCAAGGCCCGCGAGGAGCTGGCGAGCCGACTGGACCGGGAGCCGACGGTCGCCGAGCTCGCCACGCTGATGAACATCAGCGAGAGCGAGGTGGTCGAGGCGCAGATCGCCGCCAACGGGTACAACTCCTCGTCGCTGGACGCCGCGCTCACCGGTGACGGGCCGGAGAACGGCGAGGCCGTGCTCGCCGACTTCATCGGCGTGGAGGAGGAAGGGCTGCGGCTCGTCGAGGACTTCCACTCGCTCGCCCCGCTCATGGCCGAACTCAGCGAACGCGACCGGCGGATCATCCACATGCGGTTCGTGGAGGAGGCCACCCAGGCGGAGATCGGCGAACAGCTCGGCTGCTCGCAGATGCACGTGTCCCGTCTGATCAAGAAGATCATCACTCGGCTGCGCGAGGGGATGCTGGGCGAGCTGGGCTGCGCCTGAGCGGCCCGGCGGCGCCGGCCGCCCCCGCCCGCACCGGGACGCTGATGCCGCCCCACCGCGTACGTGGGGCGGCATCAGCGTCCCGGTGGCCCGACGTCCTGCCCCGGTGCCCTCGAAGAACCGGGCGGGCGGCTCATCCGCCGTTCAGCGGTACCACGGCGCACACCCGCTTGCCGACCGGCACCCGCTCGACGGTGACCTCCCGCGCCAGCGCCTTGACGATCTCCAGGCCGTGCCGGCCGATGCGCTCGGGGTCGCGGGGAAACGCCCGGGGCAGGGCGGCGCTGCTGTCGTAGACGGAGACCTTCACGGAGGCGCCCGTGCCCTCCAGCTCCAGGATGTACGGCCCGTCGCTGTGCCGGTCGGCGTTGGTGACCAGCTCGCTGACGACCAGCAGGACCGCGCCGTCGGCCCGGTCGTCGACCGGGGCGCACCACTCGGTCCTGAGCTGCTCCAGGAACTGCGCGGCGAAGGACCGTGCCTCGGCGATGCATCCCGGCTCGCCGGTGTAGTGCGCCGTCCGCCGCAGCGGTTCCACGGGCACGTCGAAACCAGTCGGTATCACTGCCCCGTCCAGGTGCTCGATCATGCTTTTCTCTCTCGGGCGCCGGACCGGCCGGACGCTGCCGCACCAGTCCTGGTACCCCGAGCCGGGCCCGGCAGTCCCCCGGAGCCCGCACTGTGGGCATCGTCGCAGCCCGGCGGGGCACCCGGAAGGTGTGCGACCGGCTGAGCGGCCCGGCCCGGGCTTCCGCCGGTCCGGCGGAAGGGCGGCGTGCGATGAACGAGCCGATGTCCGCGCGGAGCCTGACGACCCTGCCCGTGGTCACGCTGGGCGGCGACGCCGTCGCCCACGTCAAGGACACCGTCTTCGACGCGCGGGCCGGGCGCATCACCGGTTTCACCCTCAGTGGCCCGGGCCTGCTGTCGGGCCCGCTGGACCGGAGCCTGCCCTGGCCGGGGGTGCATGCGCTGGGGCACGACGCGGTCATGGTACGCGACCGGCGGGCCCTGGCCGGCACGGCCGTGGTGGCCGCGCGTCAGGAGGCCCGGCGGGGCCGGGTGCTGGGGGCACGGGTCGTGACGGAGGCGGGCGCCGAGGTCGGCACGGTGCTGGACGTCGTGGTGGAGGGCGGCACCAGCGGCCGGGTCGTCGGCTTCCGGATCGCCGCGAGCAGGGGGATCGTGTCCGGCTCGAGACACCACCGGCGCAGGGTGTACCTGCCGCGCGGCGCGGACCTCGACCTCTCCGGCCGGGATCTGGTCGCCCCCGCGGACGCCCTGCGGTACGTCACCGACGACGTCCCGGCCTTCGCGGTCCGGGCCGGCGCCTTCCGCACCCCCTGGAGGGGCCGGCTGCCGTGATGCTGTTCTCCCGGCTGACGGGCCTGCCGGTGGTCACCTCGGCCGGGGCCGCCCGGATCGGCGTGCTGTCGTCCCTGGCCGTCGACGTCGCGTCCGGCACGGTCACGCACATCCGGGTCCGTGGCCGGCGTCTGCGCCGGCGGACCGTGCTGGCCTGGGAGGCCGTGCACGCGGTCGGTCCGGACGCCGTCGTGGTCGGCCCGGCCGCCGCCCCGGCCGCGCCGCCGCCCCGCCACGACGTGCTGGGCCGCAGGGTCCTCACCGAGGCGGGCGACGAGCGCGGAACGGTCCTGGACGTCGTCTTCGATCCGGCCAGCGGGCGGATCGCCACGGTCCGCACGACGCTGGGCGATCTGCCGGCCGAGCGGCTGCTGGGGCTCGGCGACCACGCCCTGGTGGTCCGGGCGGGCTGACTCACCCCTCCGGCGAGGGCGCGGGGGACCCGGGCGGCTCGGGCGGACCCGGCGACCCGGGCGACCCGGGTGTGCCGGGCGCGGGCTCCGACCGGGGCGGCGTGTCCGAGCCGCCCGGCGCGGATCCGGACGGCGGCTCGGGCGACGGGGACCCGGAGGGCGACTCCGGCGACGGGGGCCGGCCCGTCGGGGAGCCGGGGGACGGCGAACCGGTGTCCGGAGCCGGCGAGTCCGGCTCCGCCGGAGGGGAGACGCTCACCGACGGGGAGGGCCGGTCGGCCGGGGGCCGGGTCTCGCGGTCCCCGGCGCCCGTGTCGCCCCGGGGACGGGAGATCCACTCGCGTCGGTCGGGGTCGTAGAGGACGAAGTGGTGGACGGCCCGTGGCGCCGGGACGACCACGACGACGTTCGCGGGGTGGTAGGACGGCCAGGAGTCGCCGGTCCGCCTCAGCCCGGCCTGCTGGGCGACCGGCGGGGTCAGCGGATTGCCGCAGGCGCAGCGCACACGGGGGACGCCGCGGTCGTCGACGAGCACCGCCGTGCCCGCCTGCAGGACGGCCTGGTAGGCGTAGGCGCGGCGGTCGCGGTAGCCGTGGTTGGTGACGCGGGTGTCCATGCGCAGTTGCACGGGGGTGAGCGAGCGCAGGTAACCGGGGACGTCGGTGGCGTCGACGCGGGCCACCGAGGCGAACGCGCGGTTCTTCTCCGGGTCCGCCCGCAGGTACCGGATCTGCTGCTCCACGTCGCAGCTGGCGGCGTTGCGAGTGCCGCCGTACAGGCCGGGCGATCCGCCGTCCACGCCGCGCACCGCGTTCTCCGGGGCCCCGGTGGACGGGGAGGGGGACACGGGCGGCAGGGAGCTGTCCTTCGCGGTGGACTCGGTGAACGGGTCGGGCCCCGCCTTGTCCGCCGCCTGCAGGAACACCTCGCCGCTCCCCGCGACCCGGCCGTCCTCGCCGGAACCGCCGCCAAAGCGGGAGAGGACCAGCGCGACGGCCACGGCGACGGCCACGACGGCGGCGAGCACCGCGACCCGGGGCACGGACTTCCACCACGGCCGGCGCGGCCGCGGGGCGCCCGCGTCCCCGTCCGGTGCCGGCGGCTGCGACGGCGGGCCCGAGGGCGGCCGGGGCGGGCCCGACAGCGGGCCCGAGGGCGGTCCTGTGGGGTGGCCGGAGGACGGCGGTTCGGCGCTCACGGACTCTTCTTCCCGCGGGAGTTGGCACGGCTTTCCGCATACTGTGTGCCGCTCTGTCCCCCCTCAGCTCATTGTGCGCCCCGGCCCCGCGGCGTGCGCAACCCGGCCCGGACGACCCTCCCGGCGGACGCGGACGGCCCTCCGGCGGGCGCACCGTCGGGACGCTGCTTAGCGTGGCAGCGTGAGCGCGCGCACCCCTTCCGGCCGGGCCGCCGCCCGCCACGGCTGGGTGCAGGCCCTCGTCGCGGTGCTGGCGGGACTGGCCGCCATGGGCGTGGTGGCGGCGTTCGGCCTGTGGGCGGCCGGTGCCGCCGGCCTGCCCGGCGGCGCCTTCCCGCGGATCGTCGCGGCGACCGTCGTCACCGCGGTCGGCGGCGTGGTCGAGCCGGCCGACGACACCGGCGGGCTCGTCGCCGCCCGGGCGGAGCTGACCGTGATCCCCCTGTCGGTGACGCTCACCGGGGCCCTGGTGACCGCCTGGGGCTTCCTGCGGCCGCTGCGGTACCGGGCGGTCGCCGGGGCCGGGGAGCTGGCCGGCTGGGCGGGGCGGATCGCCGTCCTGTGGCTGCTCGCCCTCCTCGGCCTCGCCCTCGCCGCCCGTCAGACCTTCAGCGTCCCCCTCGGCGACGACACCCTGGGGGACCTCGTCGACCTGTTCGGCCTCTCACCGCGGATCGGCTTCACCACCGCGGTGTGGCCGACCCTGCTCTTCGGCCTGCTGTGGCTGGCGGGCGTCCTGGTGCTGGCCCTGCTGGTGGCGCGCGGCGCCCCGCTGCCGGGGCGGCTGCTGCGCTTCCGGACGGCGGTGCGGCCGGCGGCGTACGCCATGGTCGTCCTGCTGCTCGCGTACGTCGTCGTGGGGCTCGTCGTCGCCCTCGTCGTCGCCGCGACCCGGGGCCACCCGGCGGGGACGTCCGCGGTGATCCTGCTCGGCCTGCCGAACCTGGCGTGGCCGGCGCTCACCATCGGCCTGGGCGCCACCTGGCACGGCCGGGTGGAGGGGGCGTTCGGGCCGCCGATGCCGCGCCCGCTGGAGCAGGTGCTGCGCGCCCCGGACGTCTCCGCCGTGAACCTGCGCACCCTGGCGGAGCACGACGGCCGGGTGTGGTGGCTCGTCGCCGTGGACGCGGTGCTGCTGCTGGGCGCGGCCTTCGTGATGGCGGCGCGGTCACCGGCCCGGACCCGGGCCTGGCGGCACGCCGTGCGCATGGCGGTCGCGCTCGCGCTGACGGTGCTGATGATCTGCCTGGTCGGCCGGGCCTCCGCGTCCTACGGCCTGTCGGTGCCCGGCATCGGCGACCTGGGCGGGGCGCTGTCCGGGGAGCTGTTCCTGAGACCGCGGGTGTGGACCGCGCTCGGCCTGGCGCTGCTGTGGGGGCTGGTCGCCGGCTTCCTCGGCGCGCTGCTGGCACGGCCGGCGGGCCGCCGGGGCGCGACCGGAGAGGAAGGGAAACGATGACGTCGGACAGGGATGTGCGCACCGGGTCGCGGCAGGGGCTCGACGGGGCGTTGTCCGTGGCGGACCGGCTGGCCGTCCTCGAACTGATCGCCCTGCACGGGCACCTGGTCGACGAGGGGCGGCTGGACCGCTGCCCGGAGGTGTTCACCCCGGACGTGGTCTACGACCTGTCCGACTTCGGGCAGGGCCGGCTCACCGGGCTCGCCGCGCTCAAAGAAGCGGCGGTGGCGCTGGGCGCGGCGAACCCGGTGGCGCACCACGTGACCAACGTGGTGATCGAGGAGGTGGCCGACGGCCGGGTCCTGGCCCGCTCCAAAGGGCTGGGCGTGCTGGCGGACGGCTCGTGCGGGTCCGTGACGTACGAGGACACCGTGGTGCGCGGCGCGGAGGGCTGGCGCATCTGCCACCGCAGGGTCCGCGCGCGCCGCGCGCCGCTGGGCGGCCTGGTCCGGGAGTGACGGCGGCGCCCGGCGATCCGGGCCGGACGGCGCCGGCCGGTTCCCGCCGGGCGCCCACCGCGCCGGCGGCGGCCGGAGGGGCTGGGGCGGCGGCGCGCGCGGGCACCGCCGGACCCGGCGGACGAACCGCGGCCGGCGCTCCGCGGGGCTTCTCCCGGATCACCGGGCCGGCGGGGTGAGGACCGGCGCGGCCCAGCGCGGCGGCGACGGGGGCCGCTCCCCCGCTAGGGGTGCGGCCCCCGGGTCCACCCGTGTCGGCGGGTGCGTCCTCGCCGGCGCGCCGCGCACGGCCGCGCGGAGGGCGGCGACGAAGGCGAGGCAGGTGTCGTACCGGTCGTCGGGGCTCTTGGCCAGGGCCCGGGCGAGCACGGCGTCGGCCTGCGGGGGGAGGTCGGGGCGGGCCTCGGTCAGGGGCGGCGGTTCGTCGTACTGGTGGGCCCACAGCAGGGCCATGTCGTCGTCCCGGAGGAAGGGCGGGCGGCCGGTGAGGATCTCGTGGACGACGCAGGCGAAGCCGTAGACGTCGCAGCGCGCGTCGACCGGGCGGCCGGAGATCTGCTCGGGGGCCACGTAGTCGAGGGTGCCGACGAACTGGCCGACCGTGGTGAAGCCGGTCAGCGACAGCGACTTCTTCGTCAGGCCGAAGTCGGTGAGGTAGACGTGCTCCGGGTGGTCGCTGTCGGTGCCGCGGTCCACCAGGATGTTGCCGGGTTTCACGTCCCGGTGGACCAGGCCGTGCTCGTGGGCCGCGTCGAGCGCGGAGGCCACCTGGGCGGCGATGCGCAGGGCCGGGGCGGGCGGCAGCGGGCCCGCGCGGTCCAGGAGGCGGCGCAGGTCGCTGCCGGCGACGTACCGCATGGCGATGTACAGGACGCCGTCCGTCTCGCCCGCCTCGAAGACCGGCACGATGTGCGGGTGGTCGATGGCGGCGGCCACCCGGGACTCGTGGGTGAAGCGGCGGCGGAAGGTGTCGTTGCGAGCGAGTTCGGGGGCGAGCAGCTTCAGCGCCACGGTGCGTTCCAGGCGCAGGTCGCGGGCGCGGTAGACGACGGCCATGCCGCCCCGGCCGAGCTCGGCCTCGATGCGGTAGCCCGCCACCGTACGGCCGGTCAGGTCGCCGGCGGTGCCGGAGAACGGGCTGCTCTCGCGCGGCATCAGCGGTCACCGTCGGGGGTGACGACCCGGGTGGGGGCGCAGCCCGGGTCCGCGGCGGTGGGCGTCACCGTGCGCGCGGGGGCGCGGCCGGGCTTCCCGGCGGGCGCGTCGTCGACGGCGTACGTGCTCAGCCGTGTCCCGTCCCCGTACACCCATCGCCCCTGCCCGGGGTCGTAGAGCCACACGGACTCCCCGTCGACGACGACGCCGACGCGCAGTCCGCGGGTGCGGGCGCGGAAGGACTCGCCGTCCAGGCCGCCGCCCATCAGTTCCTCGACCGCGTCCCGGTAGCGCGCCAGGGCCCGCTCGGCGCGGGCGAGCAGGGGGCGCGGGTCGGCGGCGCGGCCCTCGGGGCCGTCGGCGGCGGGCGGGTCCTGGGGCACGGCGACCAGGAGCCGGCCGTCGACCCAGGCCGACCAGCCGTTGGAGCACAGCACGTGTCCCCAGTCGCCGCGCCGCTCGACGAGCCGGACCGGCAGCAGCGGGTCGAGGGGCACGGTGGGCCGGGTGGGGTCGGGGCCTTCCCAGGCGGGCAGCCCGTGCCGCGGGACGACGTGGGTGGGGCGGAAGCCGGAGGTGGTCATCGCGGGCGCCTACTTCCGCATCACGGCGGGTTCGTGCCGGCGCAGCAGCCGGGAGACCAGGAGGCCGAAGAGCGCCGACAGCGCCACCAGCAGACCGGTGTCGAGCAGCCAGACGCCCGGCGTGTGCGCGAACAAGGGGTCATCGGTGAGCTTCCCGGGCACGGTCCGGGCCAGCCCGACGGTGCCGGCCATGGCGGCGAGCGCCCAGCGGGCGGGCACCAGCCAGGACAGCTGCTCCAGGCCGGGCACGCCGTGGAGCTGGAGCAGGGCGCCGCAGAAGACCACCTGGACGAGGGCGAGCAGCACCAGCAGCGGCATCGTCGCCTCCTCCTTGCGGACCAGCGCGGAGACCAGCAGGCCGAGCATCGTCGCCGTGAACGCCAGCAGCGCCACGGCGACCGTGATCTCGGCCAGGGGCGGCATCAGCACGCCTTCGCCGCCCGGGGCGCCGAGGTCCACGCCCGCCAGGGCGATCAGGGTGAGCACCACCGCCTGCAGCACGGTGACCGTGCCCAGCACGACGACCTTGGACATCAGGTACGCCGCTCTGGACAGGCCCACCGCCCGCTCCCGCTGGTAGATCGCCCGCTCCTTGACGAGTTCCCGCACGGCGTTGGCGGCGCCGGTGAGCACGGCGCCGACGCACAGGACGAGCAGCGTGTTCAGCGCCGTCTCCGACGTCAGCCGGCCGGCGGCCAGGGCCCGCGCCATCACCCCCATCACGAACGGCAGCGCGATCGTGATGACGAGGAAGGTGCGGTCGGCGCTCAGCGCGGCGGTGTACCGGCGCGCCAGCGTGCCGAGCTGGGCGGTCCGGCTGCGCGGGCGGGGCGGCGGGGCGATGACGACCGGGCCGGAGCGGGGCCGGCGGGGCTGGGCGGTGGCGTCGGCGATGTGGCGCCGGTGGAGGGGCGAGGCGCGGTACTCCCCCGCCCAGTCCCGGTCCTGGTCGCGTTCGAAGGCCTCGAAGGCCTCCGGCCACTGGGTGAAGCCGAGGAACGGCAGGGCGTCCTCGGGCGGCCCGTAGTAGGCGGTCCTCCCGCCGGGCGCGAGGACGAGGAGCCGGTCGCACACGTCCAGGCTGAGCACGCTGTGGGTGACCACGACGACCGTGCGGCCGTCGTCGGCGAGGCCGCGCAGCATGTGCATCACCGAGCGTTCCATGCCCGGGTCGAGGCCGGAGGTCGGCTCGTCGAGGAAGAGCAGCGACGGTCTGGTCAGCAGTTCCAGGGCCACGCTGACCCGTTTGCGCTGTCCGCCCGACAGGCTGTGCACGGGCTGGTCGGCCCGCTCCTGAAGGCCCAGTTCCCGGATCACCTCCTCGACCCTGGCCCGCCGTTCGGCCTGCACGGTGTCCTGCGGGAAGCGCAGCTCGGCCGCGTAGGACAGGGCGGCGCGGACGGTCAGCTGGGCGTGCAGGACGTCGTCCTGCGGGACGAGGCCGATGCGCTGGCGCAGTTCGGCGTAGTCGCGGTACAGGTCGCGGCCGTCGTAGAGCACCGCGCCGTGGCCGGCGGGCCGCTGCCCGGTGAGGGCGCCCAGCAGGGTCGACTTTCCGGCGCCGCTCGGGCCGACGACCGCGAGCAGGCACTTCTCCCCCACCGGGAACGACACGTGGTCCAGCAGCGTCCTGCGTCCGTGGTCGACGGTGACCGTGAGGTCCTGCACCTCCAGGGAGATCTCGCCGGTGTCGACGTATTCCTGGAGCTGGTCGCCGACGAGACGGAACGCCGAGTGGCCGATGCCGACGACGTCCTCCCGGCCGACCGGGGCGCGGGTGACCGGCCGGCCGTTGAGGTAGGTGCCGTTGTGGCTGCCGAGGTCGGCGATCTCGTAGGCGCCGTCGGGCAGGACGCGCAGTTCGGCGTGGTGGCGGGAGACGACCAGGTCGTCGAGGACGAGGTCGTTGTCGGCGGCGCGGCCGATGCGGACGGTGCGGCTGGGCAGCGGCCGTACGGTCGTGGGCTGCCGGCGGGTGCCCGTCCGGCCCGGTGCCGGGACCGCGGTGGCGGCCGGCGGGCGCTGCGGGGCCGGGGCGGGAGGGGCGGCCAGTACGGCGCGGGGGCCGTCGGAGGGGTTGCCGAAGCGGATCACGGTGCCGGGGCCCACGTCCCAGGCGTGGACGCGGTGGCCGTCGGCGTAGGTGCCGTTGGTGCTGTCGGCGTCCTCGATCGTCCAGTGACCGTCCTCGGGCCGGAGCACCGCGTGGTGCCACGAGACCCGGGCATCGTCGAGGACGATGTCGCTCAACGGGTCGCGCCCGACGTGGTAGTCGCGGTTCGGACTCATCACCGTGGAGCCGGTGTCGGTCTCCAGGAGGAGTTCGGGCGCGGGGGGCGCGACCGGCCGTTCCGCCATGCCAGGATTCTAGCGATTCGCCCAGATGTGCGCCTGGTGTGGGGCCGGGGCCTCAGGCGACGGGCACGATCAGCGCGGGGAGGGTGCGCTGCATGCGCAGGGCGTCCACCGACTCGGCGAGCAGTTCGTACTCGGTGGTGTCGTCGTTGACGGCGACGCGCACCAGCCGTCCGGCGGCCAGTTCGTCGGCGACCTGTTCCTGCCGGGTGACGTCGCCGCACCAGGCCCGCAGCACGGCGGGCACGTCGGGCACGGTGCCGGCGACCGGGACGAGCGCTCCCGGGGGCACGCGCCCGGCGCCGGGCTGCGGGTCGAGGCGCTGGGCGATCCAGGAGGCGCGGTCCCGCAGCCACCACAGGGCGAGGGCGAGCGTGGGCGCCCGGTAGGTTCCCAGGGGGACGCCGACGCGCCGGCCGCCGCAGACCCCGTACGCGGTGACATGGCACAGGAACTCGTCGTGCACCTCGACCTCCCCCGCTGCATGGCTCGTCCGCCGGCCCGGCCCGGCTTCCCGCGCGGCTCGTGTGCTGTGCGTGAGGGCGCCATCGCGTGACGTGAAGCGCTCTCGCTGTCGAGTATGTTGACTACTGAAACACTGTCACCACATTTTTCCGGCCAGTCTCCTGGCATATTCGTCCCGATTCCTGGCCGAAACGCGACGGCTCCGGTGACGGGTTCCCGGCCCCGGGGCCCGCCGGGCGAGGGGCCGCGCGCCGTCACCGCCTCCGCCCGGCGGAGCGGGCCGGGCGGTGACGGAGGCGGGCGGCCGCCTCCGTCACCGCGGGCGCGCTACGGCTGGACGACCGCGTCGATCCGGGCCAGTTCCTCGGCGTCGAAATCGAGGTTGCGGATGGCCGCGACGCTGTCCTCCAGCTGCCGCGGGCTGCTCGCGCCCACCAGGGCCGAGGTCACGCGCCCGCCGCGCAGCACCCAGGACAGGGCCATCTGGGCCAGGGACTGGCCGCGGGAGCCGGCGATGTCGTTCAGCTCGCGCAGCCGGGCCACCAGGTCCTCGGTGAGCGCGTCGGAGTTCAGGAAGGGGCTGTCGCTCGCGGCCCGCGAGTCCTCGGGGATGCCGTCGAGGTAGCGGGCGGTCAGCACGCCCTGCTCCAGCGGCGAGTAGGCGATGGAGCCGACCTGGAGGTCGTCGAGGGTGTCCAGCAGGCCCTCCGTCTCCGGGCGGCGGTCCAGCATCGAGTAGCGCGGCTGGTGGATGAGGAGCGGGGTGCCCAGCTCGCGCAGGATGCGGGCGGCCTCGCGGGTCTGCTCCGCGGTGTAGTTGGAGACGCCGACGTACAGCGCCTTGCCCTGCTGGACCGCCGAGTGCAGGGCGCCCATCGTCTCCTCCAGCGGAGTGTCCGGGTCCGGGCGGTGCGAGTAGAAGATGTCGACGTGGTCCAGGCCCATCCGCTTCAGGCTCTGGTCGAGCGAGGACAGCAGGTACTTGCGCGAACCCCACTCGCCGTACGGGCCGGGCCACATCAGGTAGCCGGCCTTGGTGGAGATGACCAGCTCGTCGCGGTACGGCGCGAAGTCCGCCCGCAGCGCCTCGCCGAACGCCGACTCGGCGGCGCCGGGCGGCGGACCGTAGTTGTTGGCCAGGTCGAAGTGGGTGACGCCGAGGTCGAAGGCGCGGCGCAGGATGGCCCGCTGGGTCTCGACGGGGCGGTCCGGGCCGAAGTTGTGCCACAGGCCGAGCGAGAGCGCGGGAAGTTTCAGGCCGCTGCGTCCGGTGCGCCGGTAGGGCATCTCCGCGTAGCGGTCGGGGTGTGCGGTGTACAACGCGACTCCAGGAGGTCGGCACGGGCGGCACCGGTGTACGGGACCGGCGCCGGAGGAACCGGGGTCCACTCTGGCGCGACCTGCGGGCATGGGTCCAACAGAAGAATCCGATGAGATTCAGCGGATACGCTTCTCAGTCATGGAACTGCGCCACCTCCAGCACTTCGTCGCGGTCGCCGAGGACCGGCACTTCACCCGGGCGGCGGAACGGCTGATGGTGTCCCAGTCGGGCCTGTCCGCCTCGATCCGGGCGCTGGAACGGGAGCTGCAGACCCCGCTGTTCGTGCGGACCACCCGCCGGGTGACGCTCACCCCGGCCGGGCGGGCGCTGCTGGGCGAGGCGGAGCGGATCCTCGCACAGGTGCGGGCCGCGCACGAGGCGGTGGCCGCGGTGCAGGGCGTGCTGCGCGGCATGCTCGCCCTCGGCAGCGAGCAGTGCATCGCGGGGGTGAACGTGGCGGGGCTGCTCGCCGCGTTCCGGCGGCGCCACCCGGACGTGGAGATCTCCCTCAGGCAGGCGGGCTCGGGCGCGCTCGCCGAGGAGGTCGCCGCCGGGCGCCTGGACCTGGCGTTCGCGGTCCGCACCCGGGAGGACAGCGACCAGCTGCGGTCGGTGCCGCTGGCCGGGGAGCCGATGACGGTGCTGTGCCATCCCAGCCACCGGCTCGCCGCCGCCGGCGCCGCCGTCACGCCGGAGGACCTGGGCGGCGAGGTGTTCGTCGACTTCCACCCGGACTGGGGGCCGCGCCGCACCACCGACGCCGTGTTCGCCGCCGCGGGCGTGCGGCGCAGCGTCGCGCTGGAGGTGAACGACGTGCACAGCCTGCTCGACCTGGTGGACGAGGGCCTCGGCATCGCCGTCGTGCCCCGCCACTTCCGGCTCAAGCGGGCCTCGCTGACCGCCCTGCCCGTGCAGGGCACCGGCGAGACGGTGTACGAGACCGTCGCCCTGCTGCCGCCCCCGCAGGCCATCAGCCCGGCGGCGCGGGCGCTGCTGGAGCTGCTGGAAACGGGGGGCGGATGAGCGGGGAGTGCGCCATGGTGGTCCCATGCACGCGAAGGACATCCTCATCGACGGCTACGGCCGCATCCGGGAAGAGGTCCACGCCGCCGTCGGGGGCCTCGGCCCCGACGGCCTGAACGCCCGCCCGGCCGCGGACGCCAACTCGATCGCCTGGCTGGTCTGGCACCTGACCCGCGTCCAGGACGACCACGTGGCGGACGCCTTCGGACTGGAGCAGGTGTGGCTGGCGCAGGGCTGGGAGGAACGCTTCGGCCTCGGACTGCCGCGCCACGACACCGGGTACGGCCACAGCTCCGCGAAGGTCGGCAAGGTGCGGGTCGACTCCGCCGACCTGCTGACCGGCTACTACGAGGCCGTGCACGAGCAGACCCTCGGGGCGCTGCGGGAGCTGACCGCGAAGGACCTGGAGCGCGTCGTGGACGAGAACTGGGACCCGCCGGTCACCCTGGGCGTGCGGCTGGTCAGCGTCCTGTCCGACGATCTGCAGCACGTCGGACAGGCCGCCTATGTGCGGGGGCTCCTTCAGAGCACGGCCGCGTAGCCCGGCAGGACGACGTCCTCGATGAGGGCCCTGCGCTCGTCGAAGGGGAGGAAGGCGCTCTTGAGGGCGTTCACGGTGACCGTGCGCAGGTCCTGGAGCGTCCAGCCCGCCTGCTCCACCAGCAGGGACATCTCGCGGGTCATCGTGGTGCCCGAGACCAGGCGGTTGTCGGTGTTGAGGGTGACGCGGAAACCGAGGTCCTTCAGAGCCGTGATCGGGTGCTCGGCGATCGAGGCGGCGGCGCCGGTCTGCAGGTTGGAGGTCGGGCACATCTCCAGGGCGATCCGGCGGTCGCGCACCCAGCCGGCGAGGCGGCCGAGCTTGCCGGCCGCGAGGTCGGGGATGTCGTCGACGATGCGCACCCCGTGTCCGATGCGCTGGGCGCCGCACACCTGGAGCGCCTGGTGGATGCTGGGCAGGCCGTGCGCCTCGCCGGCGTGGATGGTGAACGGCACGTTCTCGCGGCGCAGGTGCTCGAAGGCGGCGAGGTGGTCGGCGGGCGGGAAACCGTCCTCGGCGCCGGCGATGTCGAAGCCGACGACACCGGCGTCCCGGAAGGCGACGACGAGGTCGGCGATCTCCCGGCTGCGGTCGAACATCCGCATCCCGCACAGCAGGGTGCCGACCCGGACCGGGGTGCCCGCGGCCGCCGCCTTCGCCATGCCCGCCGCCAGGCCCTCCTGCACGGTCTCCACGACCTCGGGCAGGGTCAGCCCGCCCTTCAGCATCAGCTCGGGGGCGTAGCGCACCTCGCCGTAGACGACGCCGTCCGCGGCGAGGTCGAGGACGTACTCCTCGGCGGCGCGCAGCAGGCCCTCGCGGGTCTGCAGGACGGCGAGGGTGTGCTCGAAGGTGGCGATGTAGCGGACCAGGTCGCCGGAGTTGGCGGCCGCGAAGTACCAGGCGGCGAGCCCGTCGGGGTCGGCGGCGGGCAGGGGGTGGCCGACCGCGTCCGCGAGCTCCACCACGGTGGCGGGGCGCAGGCCGCCGTCGAGGTGGTCGTGCAGCACGGCCTTGGGCAGCCGGCGGAGGGTGTCGGTGTCGATGCGGGGCGCGGTCATGCGTGGGGCGTCTTTCGTCGGTCGGGAAGGCGTCGGTCGGGGCCGTCGCCCGGAAAGGCGTCGGCCGAAGTCGCCGGCGGGGCGTGGGCCGGGGTCAGCCGGCGGCGGGCTGGAGCAGGTCCCAGCGGTTGCCGTACAGGTCCTGGAAGACGGCGACCGAGCCGTACGGCTCGTGCCGCGGCTCCTCCAGGAACCGCACGCCGGCGGCGCGCATCCGGGCGTGGTCGCGGGCGAAGTCGTCGGTGTGCAGGAAGAAGCCGACGCGCCCGCCGGTCTGGTCGCCGATCCGGGAGCGCTCAGCCTCGTTCTTGGCGCGGGCCAGCAGCAGCGCGGCCCCCGCTACCGGACCGTCCGGCTCCACGACGACCCAGCGGGAGCCGTCGGGGCGGGGCGTGTCCTCGGCGAGCCGGAAGCCGAGGGCCCCGGTGTAGAAGCGGATCGCCTCGCCGTAGTCGTCGACGACGAGGGTGACCAGGGCGATGCGTGACATCGGCGCCTTTCGGGACGGGTGGTTGACGGGAGAGGTTATACGTAAAACCCGCAGGGCGCCAGTCGGTCCGGAACGGCCTTCGGTCAGCCGGCCGCGGGCATCCCCGGTCGATGGCCTCCCGGGCCGGCGGACGTCGCTCCGGTGGTGCGCCGCTCCCGATCACGCGGAGGAAGGGAGCTGTCCGCGCACCCATTCGGGATCGGGGTTGGTGTGCGGCCGGCCCTTCACGACGACAGTCGGCACGGTCTCATCGCCGCCGTTGGCCGCCCTCACCGTCGCCGCTCCAGCCGGGTCACGCCAGATGTCGACCCAGTGCAGCCGGCGGGCGCTGCGGCCCAGCCGGATGCGCAGGCGCAGACAGTACTTGCAGCCCGGCCGCCAGTAGACGACCGGCCGGCCGTCGGCCGCGCTGCGGCGTTCCGCCTCCAGCGCACCGATCGACCTCGGGAAGACCAAGGGCGAGTTCACCCCTGCGAGCAGCACGAACACCGGCAGGACCGCCGCGGCCTCGCCGGGGCTGCCGCCGAGGACCAGTCCGGCCGCGACGGCCGAGCCGCAGAGCACGAGCAGCGTCGGCAGGATCCAAGCGCGCATCATGACCACGCAGACTATTCGGTGAGGGGAGGTGCCGCTCGGGGCGGGCCGCTCACCCGGGCGTCCGCCGGACGGGCGGGCAGCCCGCGCATGAGCATGCGCTCCGTCTCCTCGTCGTGCGGTCGCCTCCCGGCCCGTGACCGGGGCCGGAAGACGGGTTCGGCGGACGGCCCGCTCCGCGGATCGCCGCCCCGGCCGGCGTGGGCACTCCGAGAGCCGGCCGGACCGCCCTTCGGCCTGCGACTTCGAGTCGGCGGGGCGCCGGCGGCCGTGCCGCGTACGCCTCCTTCCGGGTACGCCCGCGGGCGGTCCGGGCGTGGCGCGGGGAGCGCGAACCGCCCGGCCGGCCCCTCGTGCGGGACGGGATCCGGGCAGCGCGGGGGCGGGAGGGCCGGAGGACGGCGCCGCCCGCCCGCCGGGCCCGGCCGGCGCGGCCGGCGGGCGGGTACGCGGTCCGGTCCGGGTCAGCAGTAGAGGTTGCCGCCCGGCGGGACGCCGAGGATCTGGGCGAACTGCTGGTACTTCGTCACCCGGCTCTGCACCTGGGCCGGGTTCTTCCCGTCGCACTCCAGGGAGCCGTTGATGGAGCGGATCGTCTGGCCGAAGCCGGCGCCGTTCACCATGGCGTTGTGCGGGGTCATGGTGCCGGGACCGCTCTGGGTGTTCCAGTACCACAGGGCCGTCTTCCAGGCCACGGCGGCGTCGTTCTGCACCAGCCACGGGTTGTTCAGCAGGTCGATGCCGAGCGCGTCGCCCGCGGCCTTGTAGTTGAAGTTCCAGCTGAGCTGGATCGGGCCGCGCCCGTAGTAGGCCGCCTGGCCGGCCGGGCAGCCGTAGGGCCGGCTCCAGTCGCAGTAGTGCGGGTAGTTGGCGGTGTTCTGCTCGACCACGTGCACCAGTCCGCCGGTCTCGTGGCTGACGTTGGCGAGGAAGGCCGCGGCCTCCTGCTTCCTGGTGGTGTCGCTGCCGGTGTTGGCGAAGCCGGGGTAGGCGCCGAGCGCGGCGGTGAGGCCGCTGTAGGTGTAGAAGGGGTTCCGGTTCGGGAACATCTGGTTGAACTGGGCCTCGCTGACGACGAACGAGCCGACGGGCGTGCCGGAGCCGCCGCTGTCGCAGGCGTACGGCTCCCAGTACCAGGTGCTGATGGTCGGGTCGTAACCCGGGTTGTCGTGCTCGGCGATGTACGCCTTGCCGTCGGTGTAGCGGACGATGTCGCCGGCGACGTACGGCTTGCCGGCCACCCAGCTCGGATAGCTGGAACACGCGGCGGCGGAGGCCTCCGCGGCCGGCAGCAGCACCGGCACGGCGGCCGAGAGGGCGAGCGCGGTCACGACGGCGGACAGGCGGCGTCTCGACACAGGGATCAACTCCTTCGTGCGACACGACCGCCCCCGGCGGGGCAGGGTGAGGCAAGGCCTGCTGCGGGGGCGCGGCCGTGGTGGGGGGTGTGGGAGCACACTCAACCGTATTGGTATGTACCAGTCAAGGGTGTAGACCAATCTCGGTCATCCGGCCCGCCCTCTCCCCCGAGCCGCGCCCGACGGCCCGTCAAATCCGGCCGCACCCCGGCCCGCCACGGGGCGAAGCCCCTCCCGGGGGGCCTGCCGGAGTACGTCACTCGACCCCGTGCACGTGAACACCCCGATGCTCCAGGACGTCCCCGCGGACAGTGATGCGGCCGATCGCGTCCGCCTGGTTGAGGGTGAACCACAGGGCTCCGTCGGGTCCGGCCGCGATGCCGTAAGGCCCGGCGTCCTTGTCCGCCACGGAGATCTCTCGGATGGTCGGGGCGTCAAAACGGTGCACGGCGACTCCTCGTGGAGCGGTGGGGCGAGGATCAACCGGCGTTCCCGGCCGGTGTCGCGGCTCGGTCCCGCACCAGGTCGAGAATGATCGCAGCGAGATCGGCAGGCCGGGTCATGGGGACGTTGTGATGGGAGCTGATGTCGATCAGCCGGCGGCCGGGGGCGGCGTCGACGACGGCGCGCACCTCGTCGCGCCGTGAGGCGTAGAAGCCGTCCTCGGCCAGCACGATCGTCATCGGACAGGTGAGGCGGTCGTACACATCGACGGCCGGGAAGACTTCCGCATCGGGCTCCACGGCGGTGACGGTCACGACCTCCTCGACGGCCGGCCGCCGTACCCACCGGTGACCGCAGCGCGTGAAGGAGCGCCGCGTGACCTCCTCGACGAGCCCGGGTCGTGCTCCGGCGTTGAGCCAGTCCTCTCCGGCCTCCCGCACGCACTGCTCGACATAGGCACGCATCCGGTCGTCGTCGGCTTTCCAGCCGTAGCGGAACATCGTCCGCAAGCGGTCCGCCGCCTCGGTGGTCCGCAGGGCGGCATGCTCGGCGAGTGACGCGTCACGGTCGTCGAGTACCACGCCGTCCACGACGCAGAGGGCGGCCGGTTCCACAAGTCCAGCGGCAGCGGCGGCCGTCACCGCGTACCCGCCGGTGGAATGGCCCACCAGCACGGGGCGGTCCCAGGCCAGCGCGGTGACGACGCCACCGATGTCTCGCCAGTACTGCTCGGGGCCGGTGGAGTCGAGCCGGGTCTGCCCATGGCCACGCAGGTCGAGGGCGACCGGACGGCACTCGCTCACCAGACGGGACGCCACGTCCGCCCAGACCGCGGCGTTGTGTCCGCTGCCGTGGACGAGCAGCACGCCCGCACCGTGACCGCCGAAGTCCACACCGGACAGGACCCCGTCCACGACGGGGAGTTCGATCTCTGCTCCGATCACCACCGCACCCTGTCCGCGAGAGGACAACCGGTGCAACTGCTTTTCTCACAGGAAGCCAGAAGGGGGGCGGGGGTTCGTCGAGGCCGTGCCGGGGAGCGGACACGCGGTGGGAGCGAGGAACATGCGGCCCCGGCGGATCGCGGCCGCGTCGCCGATCGCGTACCCCTCGGGGTGGGACACCGACCGCAGCGCGGCGTCGGTGACGATGCGTCCGCGCTCGTCGACGGCCGGCCCGGCGGCGGACGGGTCCGCCGCCGACGCCCTGCCGCGTTCCCGGCCCCCCTGCTCGCGAACGGCTAACTCGCGAACGGCACCTGGGCCGAGGGGGCGGGCTCCGTGGCGAACGGGTGCCGCCACAGCCCCTGCGCGGCCAGCCGCGGCAGCACGCCCTCGCCGAACCAGTACGCCTCCTCCAGGTGCGGATAGCCGGACAGGACGAACTCCTCGATGCCCAGGGCGTGGTACTCCTTGATCCGCTCGGCGACCTCGTCGTGGCTGCCGACCAGCGCGGTGCCCGCGCCGCCGCGCACCAGGCCGATGCCGGCCCACAGGTTGGGGTGGATCTCCAGGCGCTCGCGGCTGCCGCCGTGCAGGGCGAGCATGCGCCGCTGCCCCTCGGACTCGCTGCGGGCGAGCCCGGCCTGCACGGACCGCACGGTCTGCGGGTCGAAGCCGTCCAGGAGGCGGTTCGCCTCGGCCCAGGCCTGCTCGGCGGTGTCGCGGGTGATGACGTGCAGCCGGATGCCGAAGCGGAGCGTGCGGCCCTGCTCCGCCGCCAGCGACCGGATCCAGGCGATCTTCTCGGCGACCTGCGCGGGCGGCTCGCCCCAGGTGAGGTACACGTCGACGTGGCGGGCGGCGACCTCGCCCGCGAGGGGCGAGGAGCCGCCGAAGTACACCTCGGGGACCGGGTCGGGGACCCGGGCCAGCGCGGCGTCCTCGACCCGCAGGTGCTCCCCGGCCAGGTCGACGGTCTTGCCCTCCCACAGGCCCCGCACGATCTCCAGGAACTCGCCGGTGCGGCGGTAGCGGGCGTCCTTGTCGAGGAAGTCGCCGTAGGCGCGCTGCTCGTGGCTCTCGCCGCCCGTGACGACGTTGAGCAGCAGCCGTCCGCCGGTCTGCCGCTGGAAGGTGGCGGCCATCTGCGCGGCGAGCGTGGGCGAGACGAAGCCGGGGCGGAAGGCGACCAGGAACTTCAGGCGTTCGGTGTGCCGGCTCACCATCGCGGTGGTCAGCCACGCGTCCTCGCACCAGGCTCCGGTCGGTGTGAGCGCGCCGACGAAGCCCAGGTCCTCGGCGGCGCGGGCGATCTGGCTCAGGTAGGCGACCGTGGGCGGCCGGTCCCGTCCGGAGGCGGTGGCCGGGGTGCCGTGGCCGCCGCCGACGACATGGCGGCTGTCGCCGTTGGTGGGCAGGAACCAGTGGAAGGTGAGGGACACGGGGTTCTCCGATCGGGGGCGTCCGTTACAGCAGGCCGTGCCGGGGTGGCCGGGTGCCGTGCAGCACGTGGCGGCCGAGGTGCTGGATCTTCCAGCGGGCCGGGTCGTGCAGGGTGTGGGTGCGGGCGTCGCGCCAGTGGCGGTGCAGGTTGAGCGAGGCGAGGGCCGAGCGGGTGCCGGAGACCTCGAAGAGGGCGCCGGCGACCTCGACGGCGGCCGCCGCGGCGTGCGCCTTCGCGGCGGCGACCGCGAGGGAGGCCTCGGCGGCCGAGTCGTCGGTGAGGCGGGCCGCGGCGGCGTCCACCGTGCGGGCGGCCTCGCGCAGCAGCGCCTCGGACGCGCGCACGCTCAGGTCCAGTTCGCCGAACCGCTGGATCAGCAGCGGGTCCTCCCCGGCCGTCTCGAACCCGCTCTCGAACCAGGGCCGGCTCCTGGTCCGGACGAACTCGGCGGCCTCGGCCAGCGCCCCCCGGGCGATCCCGGTGTCGATGGCGGCGTGCAGCAGCTGGGCGACCGCGCCGTGCAGCTGCGGGCCCTCGAAGGTGAGGTGGTGCGGGAACACCCGGTCGGCGGGGACCGGTACGGCCTCCAGGCGGACGGTGCCGCTGGCGGTGGTGCGCTGGCCCATGCCGTCCCAGTCGTCGATCACGGTGAGGCCGGGGGCGTCGCGCGGCACCAGGGCGACGTGCAGCAGATCGTCCCCGGCGCGGGCGAGGACGGGGATCCAGTCGGCGAACAGGGCGCCCGTGGCGTAGTGCTTGACGCCGTCGAGGAGGTACGAGCCGTCCGGCCGGCGCTCCAGACGGGTGCGGATGTCCTGCACGTGCTTCGTGCCCGCCTCCGACTGGGCGTTGCCGAAGCGGCGCCCGGCGAGCAGTTCCGCGTAGAAGAACTTCCGCTGCTCCTCGGTGCCCTGGCGGCGGATCACGTTCACGTACACGAAGTGGCTCTGCGGGATCTGGGCGATGCTGGCGTCGGCGGTGGCCAGCAGCCGGAAGATCTCCGCGAGGGTCTCGTGGCGGACGTCCGCCCCGCCGTGCTCGGCGGGCACGGTGACGGCGAGCAGGCCGGAGGCGGAGAGCCTGGCCACCTCCTCGTGCGGCAGTCTGCGTTCGGCGTCGCGCGCGGAGGCGCCCGCGCGGAACTCCTCGGCGAGGGCGGCGGCGACGGCGAGCGCCTCGGCGTCGTCGGCGATCAGGTGCGCGGTCATGCCGCCCGGCCCGCCGCCGCCAGCGCCGGGACGGGCCCCAGCGCCGCCGAGAACTGGTCGACCACCTGCGCCAGGGCCTCGAAGGCGGCCTGGGCGACGGTGAGGGAGCCGTCCTCGTGCACGGTGATGTCCTTGTCGAGGGTGAACCAGCCCTGCACGATGTGGGCCGCGCCCATGGAGTTCAGCACCGGGCGGAGCGCGTAGTCGATGGCCAGGACATGGGCGGTGGTGCCGCCGGTGGCCAGCGGCAGCACCGTCTTGCCGGTGAGGGCGTACTGCGGGAGCAGGTCGAGCAGCGCCTTGAGGACGCCGGAGTAGGACGCCTTGTAGACGGGGGTGCCGACGACGACCCCGTCGGCGCGGGCGACCAGCTCGGTGGCCTCGACGATCGCCGGGTGGCGGAAGTCGGCGCCGAGCAGCGCCTCGGCGGGCAGGGTGCGGACGTCGAGCGGGATCACCTCGTGGCCGTGTGCGACCAGCCGGTTGTCCAGGTGGCGCAGCAGTCGGTCGGTGCGGGAGGAGGCGGAGGGGCTGCCGGAGACGGACAGGACGGTGGCCATGGGGTCCTCTTCTCGGAAGGCGTTCGTGGCGGGCGCCGGGCCCGGGGCGCCCGCGTGCGGCGGGCGCCCCGGGCGGGATCGGTCAGGAGTACCAGGTGGGTTCGGGCAGTTCGCCCTCGAGGACCCAGCGGCCGACCTCGCGGCGCTTGTAGGCGACCGGGTCGTGCAGGGTGTGGGTGCGGACGTTGCGCCAGAACCGGTCGAGGCCCTCGGCGGTGGTCGTGGAGCGGGCGCCGGTGACCTCGAAGATGCGGTTGGTGACCTCCAGGGCGACGTCGGTGGCCCGGGCCTTGACCGCGGCCACCCGCACCTCGAACTCGCCGCGCGCCTGCTCGGTCACCGCGTCCGGGTCGTCGTGCAGCTTCTGCCCCTCGGCGGCGACCGCGTCGGCGAACGCCTCGACGGCCCACAGCTTGGCGGTGAGGTCGCCGTAGGTGTCGATGACGTACGGCTCGTCGACCGCGCGCTCGTACCCGCCGTGCAGCCAGGACCGCGCCTTGGTGCGGGTGTAGGCGGCGGCCGTCTCCAGCGCGCCGGCGGCGATGCCGAGGTAGAAGTTGACGAAGACCAGCTGGATGGTGGGGACGTTGAGGGTGTTGTAGACGCGCGGCTGGAACTCCTTGCCGACGTAGCCGGCCGCCGAGGACCACGGGGTGCGGACGCCGTCGATGGTGACGCTGCCGCTCTCGGTGAGCCGCTGGCCGATGTTGTCCCAGTCGTCGTGGAAGGTCAGGCCCTCGCTGTCGGAGGGCACGATGGCGAAGACGTGCTTGTCGGTGCCCTCGAAGACGCCTTCCAGGACGGTGACGTCGGAGACCTTGCCGCCGGTGGAGAAGGACTTGCGGCCGGTGAAGACCAGGTCGTCGCCGTCCTCGGTGACGACCACGTCCTTGTCGCGCGGGTTGACCGCGCCGCCGAAGAACCAGCGGTTGCGGGCGGCCTCGGCCTCGACGTGCTCCCACTGCTCGCGGGTGCCGACCAGGCGGGCGGCCCAGTTCCACAGGTAGTGGTAGCCGAGGAGCTGCCCGATGGAGCCGTCGGCCTTGGCGACCTCGCGCACGACGCGGTAGGCGGTGGGCCAGTCCTGGCCCGCGCCGCCGTGCTCGACGGGGCCGAGCAGGGTGACGAGCCCGGAGTCCTTCAGCAGCCGGACCTCGGCGTACGGGGTGGCGCCGGCCCGGTCGCGTTCGACGGCGTCGGTGGCGAGGACGGCGGCGACCTCGGCGGCGCGGGCGATCCACTCCTCGGCGGTCTTCGGGGTGGGGCGGGTCCGCCAGTCGGCGGGCGTGGCGGTGCTCATGGGCGTCGGCCTCTCTTGTGGTGCGGTGCGGTCAGGCGTGGGCGGGGACGGAATCGGCGACGGGGGCGGCGGGCGGGCCGGCCTCCAGCTCGCGGACGAGCGGCAGGACGCGGCGGCCGAAGTACTCGACCTCTTCGTGATAGTGGAGGAAGCCGAGGAGGAAAAGGTCGACACCGAGCCTCTTGTAGGCGACGATCCGCTCGGCGATCTGCTCCGGGGTGCCGATCAGGCCGGTGCGGAAGCCGTCGTTGTACTGCACCAGGTCCTCGAAGGTGGAGTCCTGCCACATGCCCTTGCCGTCGGCGGTGGATGGGCCGGCCTGCCGGACGGCCGCGCCGAAGCCCTCCACGGCCTCGGTGTCGGCCCGGGCGACGATCTCCCGGAGCGTCTCGCGGGCCTCGGCCTCGGTGTCGCGGGCGATGAGGAAGGCGTTGAGGCCGAACTTCGGGGGGGTGCGGCCGGCCCGGGCGGCGGAGGCGCGGACGTCGGCGAGCTGCTCGACGACCCCGTCGAAGTCCCTGCCGTTGGAGAAGTACCAGTCGGAGACGCGGCCGGCCATGGCGCGGGCGGCGGTGGAGTTGCCGCCCTGGAAGATCTCCGGGTGCGGCCGTTCGGGGGTGTTGAGGGGCTTGGGCTTGAGGGAGAAGTCCCGCAGCCGGTAGAAGTCTCCGGCGAGTTCGGCGTGGTCCTCGGTCCAGATCGCGCGCAGGGCGCGGATGAACTCCTCGGACCGGCGGTAGCGTTCGTCGTGCTCCAGCCAGGGCTCGCCGAGGGCGGTGAACTCGCCCTTGAACCAGCCGCTGACGACGTTGACGGCGAAGCGGCCGTTCGACAGGTGGTCGGCGGTGGCGCCGAACTTGGCGAGGACGCCCGGGTGCCACAGGCCCGGGTGGACGGCGGCGATGACCTTCAGCCGCTGGGTGGCGAGCAGCAGCGCGAGGCTGAAGCCGGTCGACTCGTGCTGGTACTCGGCGCCGTAGCTGGCCATGTAGCGGACCTGGCTGAGCGCGTACTCGAAACCGTTGTGCTCGGCGAGGACGGCGAGCTCGCGGTTGTACTCGTATCCCCAGTCGGTGCGTTGCTCGATCCTGCTGGTGACCAGGCCGCCGCTGACGTTGGGGACCCAGTAGGCGAATTTCACGGGCTGCGCGGACATGCGGAACTCCTGTTGCGTGACTGCCGGGAAAAGACAGGAAGAAGGCAGGAAAAGAGCCGGTACGCCGAATTCACCGGGCGCGACGGCGCACGGAATTCAGGCGATGCGGTGGAAGAGCGACGCACGGCTTCCCGGGGGAAGGCGGGTGCGACGGTGCGGGGAAGCGGCGGATCGGCGGGGATCAGGCCGCGTGGCAACAGGAGGCGCTGGAGACGCGCGCGAGGTCGACATGGCGTCGCCGCGTGAGGTCCAGTCGCATCTTCATGCCGTCGATCGTGACAGCCGCCGGTGAGGACAGTCAAGGAAAACCCGACCGTTCTCGTATCCCGGACCATTGAATTTCACGAACGCGTGACAGGGAAACCCTTGCACGCGCCGGGAATCCGCCCGCATTCTGCTGGCGTGCGGACCGAGCAACTGGAATACATCGCCGCGGTGACCCGGCTGGGCTCCCTGCGCCGCGCGGCCGAGGAACTGCGCCTGTCGCAGCCCGCGTTGAGCGAGACGGTGCGGAACCTGGAGCGGGAGCTGGGAGTCGACCTGCTGGAGCGCAAGCGTTCCGGGGCGACGATGAGCGCGGCGGGCCGGGAGCTGCTGCCGCACATCGTCGACGTCCTGGACGCGGTGGACCGGCTGCGGGCGGCGGCGGGCGAGCAGCACCGCATCAGCCGCATGGTGCGCGTCGGCACCGTGAACGCGGCGACCGTGCCGCTGCTCATCCCGGCCGTGCGGGAGTTCCGCGTCGCGCATCCGCTCACCCAGGTCGAGGTGGTCGCCGCGCAGCAGACGGACATCCACCGGGCGCTGCTGGAGGGCGGTTTCGACCTCGGGCTGGTCAACCACCTGGAGGGCGACGACATGCCCGCGGAGTTCGAGTCCACCGAACTGGTGCGCGGCCGGCCGGTGGTGTGCATGCGGCCGGACAGCCCGCTCGCGGCCCGGGCCGCGGTGTCGGTGGACGAGTTGCTGGCCGAGCCGCTGGTCGCCATGCGGTCCGGCTATGTGATGCACCGCTATGTGCACCGTCTGCTGGACGGGCGCCTGCCGTCCTTCGCCTACTCGACGGACGGCGCCGAGATGGGCAAGCTGATGGTCGCCGAGGGGCTGGGGGCGACGGTGCTGCCCGACTTCAGCGTCGTCGGCGACCCCTTGGAGCGGTGCGGGGCGATCACGTACCGGCCGCTCGCCGGTGACACCCCCCGGATCCTGCTGATGCTGCGGCGCCGCCGGGCGGAGTCCGTGCCGCGGGCGGCGCGCGATCTGCACGAGGTGTTCGTGCGCAGGGCGCGGCGGCTGGAGGACGCACCGCCCCGGTCGGGGTGACCCCGTCCGGCGGCCCGTTCCGCGGCTACTTCTCGCCGTGGTCCGGGACCACCACGAGGAAGGCGTCCGACTTCAGGTCCATCACGACCGTCGCGGGCTCGCCCTCCGCGCGGCGCGCCGCCGCGTATTCCTCCGCCGGCCACGATCCGCGCGGGGATCCCGCGGGGAACCGCTCCAACACCTTCGCGCCCATCGCGGCAGACACGTGACACCTCCGGATCGACCATCGACTCGAACCGACATTTCCCGTGCCATCCGCGTGCCCTCGATCGGGGCGGACATGTACGGCCTGCCGGAATTGCGAGCGGCGACCGGGCGGGCACCCGCCCGGCGCGTCCGGCCGGCACCCGACGCGCGGCCGGCCGAAGTCGGATCGTAGCCATGTCGTTCTGTGAG
>NZ_BAAATK010000035.1:0-12428 GCF_039533365.1 Streptomyces glaucus | reverse complement strand
CCGGCCGGCCGCGCGTCGGGTGCCGGCCGACGCGGCGGCGGGCCGGGCGGCCGCGCGTCGGCGACCATGGGGTGCGCTGCGACGATCGAACCGGAGGAGGGCCGTGCACATGGTCGTGGAGAAAGCCGAACTGCCGTACCTGCGCCGCTGCGTGGAGTTGGCGACCGAGGCGCTGGAGGCCGGGGACGAGCCGTTCGGCTCCGTGCTGGTGGGGGCGGACGGCACGGTGCTCGCCGAGGACCACAACCGCGTGGCCTGCGGCGACCGCACCCGTCATCCCGAGTTCGAGCTGGCGCGCTGGGCCGCCGCCCACATGACCCCCGAGGAGCGGGCGGCCGCGACGGTGTACACCTCCGGCGAGCACTGCCCGATGTGCGCGGCCGCGCACGCCTGGGTGGGCCTCGGACGCATCGTGTACGTCGCCTCGTCGCGACAGCTGTCCGCATGGCTCGCGGAATTGGGCGTGCCCGCCCCGCCGGTACGGACACTGCCGGTCGGCGAGGTCGCGCCCGGTGTGGTGGTGGCGGGTCCGGTTCCGGAACTGGTCGAAGAGGTGCGCGCGTTGCACCGCCGGTTCCATCGCGGGCACGGCTGAGGACGGTTCCCCGCCTCCACGCGGGCGGCCGTCGGCCTCCGCGCCGGGCGCGGAGCGGGTGATCCGGGCCCGGCGCCGGGCCCCGCCGACCGGCGTCCGGTGGGGCCCGGCGGCGCCGTCCGTCAGCTCTGCGGCCTCGGCCGGGAGCGCCGGTACAGGATCGCTCCGCCCAGGACGAGGACGGCGCTCCCCGCGAGGGCGGGGAGGGTCTGGTCCGCTCCCGTGCGGGCCAGGGCGACCGGGGCCGGGGGCGCGGCGGGCGGGGCGGGCCTCGGCTGCGCGCGGCGCTCGGGCGGGGCGGCCCGCTCCGGGACCGGGACCGGCTCCGGGACCGGCTTCGCGGGGCGTTCCGGGCGGTCGGGGCGGTCACCGGGTGTGTCGACCGACTCGTTGCCGGTGGCCGGGTTGAGGGCGCCCACCACGTTCACGCTGTTGCCGCTGACGTTCACCGGGGCGTGCACCGGGAGCTGGACGATGTTGCCGGAGAGCAGCCCCGGCGCGTCCTTTCCGCCGCCCTCGGCGATCGCGCCGCCGGCTCCGCCGTCCCCCTCGTGTCCCTGCCGCGCCGCCCCCTCGTTGGCACAGCGGTTGCCCGCGGCGGGGTTGAGGGCGCCCAGCACGTTCACGGTGTTCCCGCACACGTTCACCGGGGCGTGCACCGGGAGCTGGACGATGTTGCCGGAGACCAGCCCGGGCGAGCCGGCCGCGGAGCCGTTCGCCGCCGAGCCGCCGTCCGTCGCGAAAGCGGCGGATGCCGGAATCGTCATGGCCATCGCGCCCGACGCGGCGGCGACGGCGATCACACGGTTTCGGGTAACCCGCTTCATGGGTCCCTGCCTTCCAGACATGGTCGCGGGCGCTCGCCCGCATCGGATAAAACGCCGGAGAACCATGCGAGTTATGGCTTATCGGTCTTTCACCCCATCGAGTGGCACGCTTGTCGAACCAACGGCAAAGGCGACCGGCCGGGCGGCGAGGAGGACCGACGGCGAGGGCCCGGCCCGGCGGCGAAGGCGCGACTCGACAGCGGGAGCGGCGCCCCGGCGGCGCGGCGGAACACCCGGGACGAGCCCTTCCGTGCGGCTGCGCCGCTCCGGAGGCGGTGCCCGGGAATGCCGCCTATGGTGATGATCGAGGGCGCCGTTCCCCGGTCCGCGACGGGGCGCCCCTGGAGGCATCGATGCTGGCCAAGCTGTCGAATCGGTCCTCGGTCGGCCGCTGTGCGGTCGCCGCCGCGGTCGGCCTGGCGCTGCTGGGCGCGGGGCTGCCCGCCGCGGCCGCGGACGACGCCGGGCCCGGCCTGTCCCGGTTCTACCGCCAAAAGATCGCCTGGTCCGCGTGCGAGGGCGCGAGCGCGCCGGAGGACCTGCAGTGCGGAAAGGTCACCGTGCCCCTGGACTACGCCCGGCCCGAGGCGGGCACGCTCGATCTCGCTCTGGCCCGCTACCGGGCGACCGGCGAGTCCCGGGGCTCGGTGCTGCTGAACTTCGGCGGTCCGGGCGGCTCGGGCGTCAGCGAACTCGCCGCCGCCGGGAAGAACTTCATGCACCTCACCAACGGCTACGACGTGGTGTCCTTCGATCCCCGCGGTGTGGGCAGGTCCTCCCCGGTCAGCTGCGGCGAGGGGGCCGCCGACCTGCTGGACGCGACGGACGGGGACGAGGACGTGCGCCGTGATCCGCAGGCCGTGCTGCGGCTGCTGCGGGAGGCCGCCGCCGAGTGCGCCGAGCACGCGGGCCCCGTCCTGCCCCACATCGGCACCGTCGACGTCTCCCGCGACATGGACGTGATGCGCCAGGCGCTCGGCGACAAGAAGCTCAACTACCTGGGGTTCTCCTACGGGACCCGGCTGGGCGCGGTGTACGCGGCCCGGTTCCCCGACAAGGTGGGCCGGGTGGTGCTGGACGGTGTGGACACGCTGACGGAGCCGCTGTCCGAGCAGGGCCTGGCCGGGGCGCAGGGGCAGCAGACCGCGCTGGAGAACTTCATCGACTGGTGCGTGGAGGACATCGCCTGCCCGTTCGGGCAGGACGCGCGCGAGGCCCGCCGGCAGGTCGTGCGGCTCGTCGCCTCCCTCGACGAGGATCCGCTGCCGACGGCCTTCGGCGACGTGTTCACCGGCCAGGACCTGGTGGGCGCCATCGGGCAGGCGCTCTACAGCAGGGAGCTGTGGCCCTCGCTGGAGCGGGCTCTGGCGCTGCTGGTGGAGGACGGCGACACACGCGGTGTGGAGGGCTTCGCGTCGGGCGGCTTCGGGCTTCCGGTGCGCGAGGACGGCGCCGGGGGCCTCGTCGACGAGGAGGACATGCCCCTCGACAACCTGCCGGCCGCGCTGATGGCGATCAACTGCGCGGACGACCCGGACCGCCCCAGCGCCGAGCGGATCACCAGGGACCTGGGCCGGCTGCGCGCCGCGTACGAGGAGGCGTCGCCGGTGTTCGGCCGGTACCGGCTCACCCAGGTGCTGATGTGCTACGGCCGCCCCAAGGGCACCGACTTCATCCGCGACGAGGTCAAGGACGTCGACACGCCGAAGATGCTGCTCGTCGGCACCCGCGGCGACCCGGCGACGCCGTACCGGTGGACGGAGCAGACCGCCGAGCGGCTCGGCCCGTCGGCGGTGGTGCTCGACAACAAGGGCGAGGGGCACACCGGGTACGCGTCCTCGAAGTGCGTGCACCGCACGGTCGACGCCTTCCTGCTGTACGGCTCCCTGCCGCCGGACCGCAGCTCCTGCGGCGCCGAGGACGACGGCAGGGGGTGAGGCGGGCCGGTACGGCCCCGCCGCCCGGCGCAGGGAGGTCCCCGGGTGCGGAGGTCCGGCCACGGCGCCGGGGCCGGGGTCCGCTCCGGGCCGCGCCGCCCGGGGATCGGCGGGGTGTCGCGGTGGGCGGTCCGCCGTCCCCGCCCCGGGCCGACGGGGGTGAGCACCGGGTGGCCGGGACCGGCCGGCGCGGCCGTGACGCGTGCGACGTCCCGGCACCCCTTCGGTCGGGCTTTGCACATGCGACAACCCCTGGACCGCTCCGCACCTGGTGACCGATGCGCGGAATCAATCGGGAGCAAAGACTCCCCCGCTTTCCGCGCGCCCCCTTCCCGCAGCGCCACCGCCTCGACGGCACGATGGGCGGATTACCCCGAATGCCCGATAGGCGAATCGGTTCTATCGTGCTGACATGGAGCACGATCTCAGCCTCACCGCCCTCGCCGAGCTGCGGCGCCCCCGCCCCTACCCCGCGGTCTCCGTGCTGACGCCGACGCACCGCCGCGACCCTTACAACGCCCAGGATCCGGTCCGGCTGCGCAATGCGGTGACCGAGGCGAAGAAACGACTGGAGACCGACCCCGCGGTCCCCCGGGAACGGCGCGCCGAGGTCGCCCGGCAACTCGACCGGGCCCTGACCGAGGTCGACCTGACGCACACCGAGGACGGCCTGGCGATCTTCGCCGCGCCCGGGGAGCACCAGGTGTGGACCCTGACCCGGAGCGTGCCCGAGCGCGTGGTGCTCTCGGACACCTTCCTGACCCGCAATCTCGTCGCCGCCCGGGTCGCCGAGCGGCCCTTCTGGGTGCTGTCGGTCTCCGCGGACCGCGTCACGCTGTGGAGCGGCGGCGCGGACCGCGTCGCCGAGGACCACACCTGCGGGTTCCCGCTGATCAGGAACCCGGAGAACTTCGACCCCGAGCGCCAGGAGCGGATCGGCGACCCGCCGGGCACCTTCCGCGACGAACGCACCCGCCGTTTCCTGCGCGAGGCCGACACCGCGATGCACGCGGTCCTGCGCGAACACCCCCGGCCGCTGTACGTCACCGGCAAGCGGGCCGCGCTGTCCCTGCTGTGGGAACTCGGCGGGGTCGCCAAGAGCGCGGTGCACATCCCGCACGGCGGACTCGCGCACGGCACGCCCGAGGCCGTGTGGCGGGCGGTGCGGCCCGTCGTCGACGCCGAGACGCGCAGGTCCGCCGAGGAGGTGCTGCGGGAGCTGGCGTCGGCCCGGGGCCGCAGGAACTTCGCGGCCGGCGCGGACGAGCTGTGGCAGAGCGCCCTGGCGGGCCGTGTGCGGTTGCTGGCCGTCGAGGAGAATTGCCAGGTGACGGTGCGCGACGCCGGCGACCACCTGGTGCCGGCCGAGAGCGGCGACCCCGACGCCCGCGAGGACATCGTGGACGAGATCGTCGAACGATGCCTGGAGACCGGCGCCGAGGTCCGCTTCGTCCCGGACGGCACCCTGGGGGACGCGAACGGGATCGCCGGGGTGCTGCGGTACTGAAGGCAGGAGAACACAGGATCGTCGAACACCCGGCAGCACCCCGGGGAACTTCCCGGTCATCCGCCAAGTGACGTAGCACGTCTACGAGTTGGGCACTCAGGGGCGTACGTCTTCAACGCGCCGCGAAGACCGTGGCATATGCCGGGCGCATCGCCGCGTCGTGTCTTGCCGAATCCCTTACGGGCCGTCGCGGGCTGTGCAACAGTCGTAACGGTTCTTCCCCCGGCCCCTGGCCGTACCGTCCCCGCATCGGAGTGCGTCATGCCGTCCCCCCTCTCCGCGGACCGCCCAGCCGCCCAGCCGCCGGGAAGCGGTTCGGTCGACGCGCTGATATCGCAGACGCGGCGGCTCAAGGGTGGCCTGGACGCCGTCCGGCGCGACGCCCAGGACGACGGATCGGACCCGAGGGGACGCTGGCAGCGCGCCCTGTGCGATCTGGCGCTGCACCAACTCGACGACCTCGACCAGCACTTGGCGCAGCTACGGGACGGCCCGCTGCCCGCCCCCGGTCCGTCCGAGCCGGTCGTCACCGCCCCGGTGGCGGCCGCCGCTCCCCCGTCCGGCTCCCTGCTCGGCCGGGTCGGCAGCGCGGAGTGGAACCTGCTGACGGACCGGGCCGACTGGTCCGGGGAGCTCTACCGGATCCTCGGCCGCGACCCCGCGGCTCCCCCGCTCACCCTCGACGAGCTGCCGTCCCTGGTCCTCGACGCGGACCGGCCGAAGCTGACGGCCATGGTCACGGACTGCCTCGTCGACGCCCGGCCCGTCGACGGGGAGTTCCGCATCGTCCGGCCGGACGGCGACGTACGGACCGTGCACATGATGGGCGAGCCCGTGCTCGACACGGACGGCAGCACCGCCTCGATGTGGGCGGTGCTGCGAGACGTCAGTGAACTGCGGCGTAGCCAGCGGGCGGTGAGCGAGACCCGTGACTCGCTCAGCCGCCGCCGGCAGCGCGCGCGGACCGAGCACCGGGTCGCGGCCGAGCTGCAGGAGGCCGTGCTGCCGTCGTGGCACGGCCCCCTGCGGCTCCCGCGCCGGGACCGCCGCCGCCTGGAGCTGTACGGCCACCGCCTGCCGTCGTCACGGGGCGCACCGGTCGGCGGCGACTGGTGCGACGCGCTCGAACTGCCCGACGGTGAAGTGCTGTTGAGCGCCGGCGACCTGGCCGGTCACGGGATCGCCGTGGCCTCGGGCATGACGATGCTGCTGGGCGCTCTGCGCGGCATGGCGATGGCGGGCACCCGTCCGGGGCGGCTGATGACCGGGCTCAACCGGTTGCTGGACACCACCGTCCGGCCGGCCCTGGGCAGCGCCGTCTGCTGCCGCTACCGCCCCGCGACCCGCACGCTGGTGTGGGCGCAGGCCGGACACCCCGCCCCGCTGCTGTTCCGCAACGGGACGGGGCGTGGGCTGCGGGCGCCGGACGGCGTCCCGCTCGGCGGCCCCCCGGACGCCCGCTACGGGCAGGCCGAGGAGGTCCTCGAGGTGGGTGACCTGCTGCTCCTGTACACCGACGGGCTGGTGCCGCGGCAGTGGGAGTCTCCCCGTCCGAGCGCAGCCGGAAGCGGGGCGGGGACGGCGGCCGTGAGCCGGCTCCTCGGTCTGGCTCCGCGCTTCGCCGAGGCGCGGACCGCACAGGAGTGCGTGCGGACGGTGGTGGAGGAGTTCAGTGGAACCGAACGCGTGGACGACGCGTGCGTGCTCGTCGCCAGGGTGATGTCGTAGGGAGTGCGTGGAGAGCGCGGATGCGGTGGCGCGGAACCGCGCAGTCGTGCTCGCGGGGACCGGGACGGAAGCGTGGGTCGCGGGAACAGGCGTGTCGCGTGAGCGGAGGCGCCGTGGGAGCACCGGAGCGGGAACGGCGGCGGCACGGTCCCCCGTGCGCTCCCCTCCCCTAGGCCGATGCGCCGGTGCCGTCGCCCCGCTTCCTCGCCTGGGCCTTCGGCAGGACCAGCTCGATCTCCTCCCGCAGCTCCTTGATCCTCGGGTAGCCGGCGTACTCGGCGGTGAGCCGGTACATCTGACGCAGCCGGTCCCAGGTGCGCTGGGAGGAGTTGGAGCCCATCGACACCAGGGCCAACCGGGCGTAGCGGTCCGCCTGTTCGGGGTCGTCGGCGATGAAGCAGGCGGAGGCCATCGACAGGTAGTCGAAGATCTTCGACCGCTGCCGGGCGTCGGTCCGCAGGGCGAGGGCCTTCTCCGCGTAGTGCTGCGCGTGCACGGCCGCGGCCGGTTCGAACTCCGCGAGCGTGCGATAGGCCAGGGCCTGCATGCCGTACAGGTCCTCCTCCGTGAACAGCTGCATCCAGTCCGGCGGCGGTACGTCGCCCTTGTCGGAGACGAAGAGGTCCTCCGCCTCGCCCAGAGTGCGGCGCATCGCCTGGCCCCTGCCCATGGCGGCCTGCGCCCAGGCCTCGACGGTGCAGAGCATCGCCCTGGTGCGCGGCAGCACCTCCTCCCCGGCCCCGGACTGGGCGAGCTTCATCAGGTCGAGCGCGTCGTCGGGCCGGCCCAGGTGCACCATCTGGCGCGCCGCCCGGGAGAGCGCCTCACCGGCGCGGGGCCGGTCACCGCCCTCCCTCGCCGCGTGGGCGGCGATGACGAAGTACTTCTGGGCCGTGGGTTCCAGGCCGACGTCGTGCGACATCCAGCCCGCCAGCACGGCGAGGTTGGCGGCGACGCCCCACAGGCGCCGCTGGAGGTGAGGAGGGTGACGGTAGGCGAGCATGCCGCCCACCTCGTTGAGCTGGCCCACCACGGCCTTGCGCTGGAGGCCGCCGCCCCGGGCGGCGTCCCAGGCGCGGAAGACCTCGACCGAGCGCTCCAGTTCCTCGACCTCCTGCGACCCGATGGGGGCGGCCTCGTAGCGGTCGAACCCGGCGGGTTCGGCGTGCAGAGGATGGTCGAGGTCGGGAGCGTCGGCCGCCAGGGCCGGATCGGTGTGCAGCCAGTCGTGCATGGCGCTGCTGAGTGCGGATCCCGCGGCGAGCGCGGCACCCGCGCCCACCAAACCGCGTCGGTTGAGCATGAGGTCCATTCCCGTGAATTCGGTGAGGACCGCGGCGGTCCGTTCGGGCGCCCACGGCACTCCGTCGGGATGCTCCGCATGCCCGCCGCCCTGCCGTCTCCCCGCACGCCCGCGCCGGACCAGACCGAGGTCCTCGATGGTCACGACACGGCCGAGACGCTCGGTGAACAGGGCCGCCAGCACCCGCGGCACGGGATCGCGCGGGATCTCTCCCCTGTCGATCCACCGCCGCACCCGTGAGGTGTCGGTCGCCAGCTGGGGGTGGCCCATCGCCGCCGCCTGCCGGTTGACCAGCCTCGCGAGCTCGCCCTTGGACCAGCCGGTCAGGCCGAACAGGTCCGCGAGCCGGGTGTTGGGTCGTCCGCTCACATCAAGCCCCCAGGTTCTCGGCTGAGTTGACACTAGCCGGGCCGCAGGGGCCGGGCGACTATTCGCCAGGGTTCGCCAGGGTGCGCCAGATGGTGTGCCACGGGGCATCGGGTGTCAGGTAGGAACGCGCCACCCCGACCCGGTCGCCGCAGGGGCATTCCCCAGGGTGCGCCGGCACGGCCGGGCGGGTGTGCGCCGACGTTCCAGGCAGGCACTGCAGGCATACGAAGGGATCCGTCTCACCCATGTACGCAGCTTCGTCCTCCGTGTCCGCCCCGCCCCGGTCGCCGCTTCCCCGCCCGGCGGGCGGCGGTCCCTTTCTCGCCCCCGCGCGCCCACCGGCCCCGGTGCTCGGCACCGGCCGGACGCGGCGTGCCGCGGGCCCCGGCACCCCACCGCTCAGCGGGAGACTCGACTTGTCCGGCCCGCAGGGCGCCCAGCTGCGCACGGCGATCGCCTCGGTGCACCGGATCTGTCCGGAGTTCGCTCCCGTGCAGGTGCTGCGCCGCAGCGGGCGGTCCGTGCTCCTGGTCGGTACGACCGGACGCAGCACCGCCGTCGCCAAGTGCTTACTGGACCACTCCCCGGCGTGGGCCGAGCGGATCCGGCACGAGATAGGCGCATACCGCTCGTTCGTCCGGCACCGCCCGCCCGTCCGGGTGCCGAGGCTGATCGCGGCGGACCCGGACACCTGCACGCTCGTCGTCGAACGGATGCCGGGCAGGGTGGTGGCGCTCCAGCGGCACCCGACGGAGGCACCGCCGCGGACGGACATCCGCGCCGCGCTCGGCGCGATCTGCCGGCTGAACGCCTGGCGGCCGCCGGCGGGCACCTTCGACCGGCCGCTGGACTACGCGGCGCGGATCACCCGGTACCACGAGCTCGGCCTGCTCACCGACCGGGACCTGGGCGACCTGCAGAAGCTGCTGCACGGCATCGCGCACGTGGCCGGGCGGCAGGGCATGGGCCAGTTCTGCCACGGCGACGCACTGCTGTCGAACGTCCTGCTCTCACCGGCCGGTCCCGTGCTGGTGGACTGGGAACACGCCGGCTGGTACCTGCCGGGCTACGACCTGGCGACGCTGTGGACGGTGCTCGGGGACGCGCCGGCGGCCCGGCGGCAGATCAGCCAGATCGCGCAGTCGGCGGGCCCGGCCGCGCGGGACGCCTTCCTGGTGAACCTGATGCTGGTGCTCACCCGTGAGATCCGCAGGTACGAGACGGCCGTGCAGCGTTCGATGCACGGCACGGCCCCGGCGGCGCCGGGAGCGGCCCATCCGGGTGCCGCGCCGTCCGGCGAGGAACAGCGGCTGCTGCTCAGGCGACTGCATGACGACTGCCAGATGGCCCGGCGAGCCGTGCGGGCGGCGGTCGGCACTCGCTGACGTACACGACGGTCCGCGGCGCGCCCGCTCAGGGGCGCGCCGCGGACCGTCGTGTACGGCGGTGCCGCGGAACTCCGCCGGGCGCTCCGATGACACGGCGCGTCCCCTTCCCGTGGAAGCAATTGACGGACCCTCCGTTCGACGGGCCGTCGGTTCGCAGGAGGCTGCTGTGCGACGAACCGCCACCGTCCTCGGCCCCGGACGGTCCCGTGCGACGGCCGGCGCCCTGGCCGCGACGGCCCCGCTGCTTCCGTTGCTCGCCGCCGCCCAGCGGGGCCTGGGCGGGCCCCGGGCGGGGATCCGGACGCCTGGTACGCGGAGGCGAGGTACCGGTCGTCGGCGCGGCTGGTGGCGTATCCGGCCGGAAGAAGGCACGGCGGCCCGCTGGACCGGCGGCACGTCCTCGGCCACGGCGACGTGCCGGGGCCGTCCCCGGTGTGCACACCGACCCGGGCCCCTGCTGGGACCGGCGGCACTGCTTCGGACCGCCGGACCGCCCTTCGAGCCCGCCCCCGGCACGCGCGGCGGACTGGTGGCCCTCCGTGGGGTCAGGAGGTCCGGTCGGGCCACCGGGTGGTGTTCGTGCGCGCCGCCGACGTGCGGGTCGTGACCTCGACCTCTGGCCGGGCAGCCGGTCAGCCCTGCTGGAAAAGCTCCGCGGGCAGCGGCTTCAGCAGGGCGTACAGATCGTCGGTGATGGGGCGGTCCCAGGCGGCGATGGTCACCAGGACGTTGTCGCTGCGGTCGAACTGCACGCAGGAGATCCGGCTCTCGGAGAGCTTGACGCGCCGCACGATCAGCAGGTTGTCGCCCTGCATCACCGGCACGTCCTCGGTGCCGACGACGGTCACCTCCTCGTCGTTCTCCAGGGCCAGCAGCAGCTGGCCCACCTCGAACGGGACCTGTCCCTCGGGGACGTCGCGGGCCGGGGAGCCCTCCGGCAGATTGCCGATGATCATGGCGGGGCCACGCCCGCCGAACAGGTCGTAGCGCAGGAACACGCCCTGGCAGGTGCCGTCGGGGGCGGGCAGCAGTCCGGCACCGAGGTTGCCGGGCCAGTCGCCCGGGTCCATGGCCAGTACGTCGAAGTCGGGCCCGGCGGGAGTGGCACTGCGGCGGCGGAGGAACGACATGCCGCCATGGTACGTGCCCGGGGCCCCGGAGTGCCGTGCGGGCGGAGCCCTCCTCCGCGACCCGCGACGGCCGCCGGGACGCCCCGCTCCCCGCCCCGGAACAGCCGGCGGAAACCCCCTGTACTCCGGGAACGCCCGGCTCCCCAGGGCGCCCTCACTCCTCCGGCGGCGCGGGCGGCACCACGGCGATCGGGCCGGCGGCGTGCAGCAGTACCGCCTGGGTGACGGAGCCCATCATGCGGGCGGGGGCCAGCAGACGGCGCCGGTGGCGGCCCACGACGGTCAGCTCGGCGTCCTTGGAGGCGGCGACCAGATGCCCGGCGGCGTCGCCGGGCAGCACGGACGGCTCGGCCAGGACGCCGGGGTGCCGGGTGCGGTGCGGGGCGAGGAACCCCTCGGCGAGGCTCCGCGTCTCGCTCTCGACGGCGACCTGGTCGATCACCGGCGGCACCAGCCGGCCGGGGGCGGCCCAGCTCTGGACCGGCCAGGGGTAGGCGGCGACCACCTGGAGGCGGGCGCCGCGCAGCGCGGCCTCGGCGAAGGCGAAGGCGAGCGTGGCCTCGTCGGGGCTGTCCACGTGCAGGCCGACGACCACCCGCGGTCCGGGCTCGGCCGGCCCCTCGCCGTGGACCTCGCGTCCGGGCCGGGGCACCACGACGACGGGGCATTCGGCGTCCCGGGCGGCGGCCATGCCGTTGGAGCCGAGCAACAGGCTGGCGAAGCCGCCCCGGCCCCGGGAGCCGAGCACCAACAGCTGGGCGGTGGAGCCGAGTTCGGGCAGCAGGACGGAGGGCGCCCCTTCCATGCCGACGTACTCCGTCACCGGCAGGTCGGCGTGTCCCTCCAGACGGGCGCGGGCCTGGGCGAGCACCGGGTCGTCGTCCGCGTCCGGGGGTGCGGCGGCCAGCAACTCGGCCGGCGCCCAGGCGGCGTACTGCCGCACGTGCACCACCCGCAGCGGCGCCGCGCGCCTGCGGGCGGCGTCGAGGGCCCACTCCAGGGCGCGCAGGCCGTCGTCCGAACCGTCGACCGCCGCGATGACCGGCAGGGTGCTCATGGGTTCCTCACCTCCGGAAGCAGACCTTCCCTTCCCGGGGGCCAGCCTGGCTCAGGCGGGGCCCCGGGAGGGCGCTCAAGGTCGCGTGTCCGGAAAAACGGGTGGAACACCCCCGGATCGGCCGGTCGGCCGGTTCCGCCGCGGGGGTTCAGGTCAGGTCGAACTCTCCCTCCCGCGCTCCCGACACGAAGGCGCCCCACTCGGCCGGGGTGAAGATCAGGGAAGGGCTTTCCGGGCGGGCGCTGTTCCGCATGGCGATGAACCCCTCGACGAAGGCGATCTGGACATCTCCCAGGCCGCGGCTGCTGGACTGCCACTGCGCGTTGCTGAGGTCCAGCTCCGGCTTGTCCCAGCCAGTGAGCGGGCGCTGGTGGGTGGTGGTCTCGGCCACGTCGGTGCTCCTCCCGAGTCGTCGTCCGCGGCCAGCCTAGCGATCGGGTCCCACCGCCAAAAGGCCATGTGAACAGGACATTTCAGGAGCCGGGGAGCCGGTCCCGCGCGGGCGGCGCCGGAAGGGTCCGCGCACCGCCGCCGCGGGCGTGCTCGGCGCCCCGGGCGCCGCGCCCGCCCGCGGCGCGCGGCACGCA
>NZ_BAAATK010000034.1:0-74737 GCF_039533365.1 Streptomyces glaucus | reverse complement strand
GGCACAGCGCCGGGCTGGCCCCTGGCCATGCCGATGTGGGCGTGCGGCGTCGCCGTGCCGGCTGTGCTGGCGGTGCGGGCCGTACCGGACATCTCCGGGGAGTCCCTGCGGCTGCGCGCCACGGTCGCCGACCGGATGAGCGCCTCGCTGTTCTCCTTGGATCTGCGCCAGGCGCGCTCCGCGACGCGCGTGCGGCCGCGGCGAGGGGCACGCCCCGCACCGCGGGTCCGGCCGCCGCGCCTGCCGTGGCTGCTGCTTCCCTGGCGTGACCTGCTCTGCCTCGTGAGAGCGCCCGGCCGGCTCGGCTGGGGCTGCGCGTGGTCCGCTCTGTCCACCGCCGCCCTCGCCTTCGCGTCCGCCCGGACCGGAACGACCGCCACCCTGTCGTCCTGCGCCGCCGTGTGGTTCCTCTACCTGGCGGCCGCGCAGTTCGTCGAGCCGGCCCGGCTGGAGAGCGACGACATGCGCCGCAGCGCCCTGCTGCCCTACCGTGCGGGGACCCTGGCGCTGTGGCACGCGGTCGTGCCCGGACTGCTGCTGGCCGCTGCGACGGGGCTCGGCCTCGCCGTGTGCGCTGCCGGCGGCTGGTGGACACCCGCGCTGGCGGCGCTGGCGGCGGCGGTGCCGGCGAGCGTGGGAGCGGCACTCGTCGGCGCCTACCGGGGCCCGGTCCCGTTCCACCTGCTGGTGGGCACCGAGACGGCGATGGGCAACACCGCGCCGGTCCAGACGGCCGTCTGGTACTTGCGCGGACTGCTGGCGCTGCTGGCGCTCGTCGCCCCCGCAGTGGTCGCCGCGGCCGCGGCTGGGTCCTGCGGGCCGCTGGGCACGGCCTGGCTGCTCCTGGCCGGTGTCGCGGGCCTGCTCTGGGCCCGTCGCACCGCTCGGCGGCTGCACGGCTGACTCCTCCGGCTGCTGCTGCGCTGACGCCTGTAGCAGCAGCCGGGCCGCCAAGCTACGAAGCAACACGGTAAGTTGAGGATCACAAGCGCGCACGTTGGCAGCAGCGGGAGGCAGCCAAACCGCGCCTGTGCACCTGCTGAGCCATATTCGGCCGGAAGTAGGGCCCTGGCAAGTCCCGCGCCTAGGCTCGGCCGCATGGTTGCTCCCACACCGGCCGACGCCTCGGAGGTCAGGACGTCCCCTGCACCCGACCCGTTTGCCGTCAGCGTGCGCGGGCTGCGTATGCGGTACGGCGATAGAGACGTTCTGCGCGGGGTCGACCTCGACATCCGGCGCGGTGAAGTACTGGCGCTGCTCGGCCCGAACGGTGCAGGCAAGAGCACGACCATCGAGATTCTGGAAGGGTTCCGGCGTCGCTCCGAAGGCGAGGTCCGCGTGCTCGGGCACGACCCCCAGTATGTCGGGGACGACTGGCGGGCACGGGTCGGGATCGTCATGCAGTCATGGCGGGACCATGCGCGATGGCGCGTACGGGAGTTACTGGACCACTTCGGCCGCTACTACCGCAACGCGCGGACCACCGACGAACTGCTGATGGCCGTCGGCCTGACCGACCAGGCCACGCAGGAGTGTCACAGACTGTCTGGCGGGCAACGACGTCGCCTCGACGTCGCCCTGGGCATCATCGGTCGGCCTGAGCTTCTCTTCCTGGACGAACCGACCACTGGATTCGATCCCGAGTCACGATTCGCCTTCCACGAGCTCATCGAGCGCCTGCGTACCACGGACAACACGACCATCCTGCTGACCACACACGACCTGGCGGAGGCCGAGCGCCTGTCCGATTCCATCGCCGTGCTCATCAACGGACGCCTCATCACGTGCGGGCCGGCGGATCAACTGGTCCGCGAGGTGGGAGCTGAGGCCGAAGTGCGCTGGGTGGAAGAAGGCTCCGTCCAGCGCCAGTTCACATCCGACCCGTCGAGGCTGGTTTGGGAGCTGCATTGCCGGATCGACGGCCCCATCGACGGGCTGGAGATCCGCCGACCCACTCTGGAAGACACCTACCTGCGGCTGCTGCGTCAGGAGCAAGTGTCATGAACCGACGTCACATCGCGGCAGGACTCCACCGCGGAATGATGGAACTGCGCCACATCCGCCGCGACCGCCGCGCTCAGGTGGGGCTCCTGGTGAACCCGCTCATGTTCCTCCTCGTGGCGTCCGGGCGTGACGGCGATATCCCCGGTAGCCACGTACCTGCCGCCAACCAGGTTATCGGCGGCGGCATCGCCTCCGTCATCTTCTTGGCGGCTATGACTTGGCTGCCTCAGCAACTGGCCAATGACAGGGAGGACGGAACCCTTCTGCGGCTCCGCGGCACGCCGGGAGGTATACCCGCGTACCTGCTGTCCAAGGTCGTGGCGCTCACCGGTACGGCGCTCATCACAGTCGCGGTCCTGCTCATCAGCGGCACTCTGCTGACCGACGCCACGTTGCCCACCGACATCAGCCGCTGGATGACTCTGCTGTGGGTGCTGTTCCTCGGACTCGCCGCGCTTGCCCCGCTCGGAGCCGCCATCGGAGCAGTGCTTCCCAGTTCGCGCGAAGCGGTCGCGCTGCTGTCCCTTCCGGTCTTCGGGCTCATCTTCATCTCGGGTGTCTTCTATCCGATGAATCAGATGCCTCGGTGGCTTCAGACGGCTGGGGAAGTCTTCCCCCTCGCATGGATGGCAAAAGGAGTGCGTTCCGCGCTCCTCCCCGACAGCGCACTCACCGCGGAAACCGGTCACAGCTGGCAGCACCTCCAGACGGCTGGTGCGCTGACGGCCTGGCTGCTGGCCGCACTACTGGTTGCCCCGAGCCTGCTGAGGCGCGCTGCTCGCCAGCAGTCGGGCAGCAGGCTCAGCGCCCGCCGCGAGTTCGCCACCCATCGCTCCTGACCGACAGAGGACACGATGACGTCAATGGAACACAGCACCGGCATCGTCTGCCCGCTGATGGTGGCCGACATCGGCCAGGTACTGCCGATGGCCCGCCTGCTGCAACAGCGCGGTGGCACGGGCAGGCTCTGGCTCGGCCAGTCCCTGCGGGTGGAGACGCATCAGGTGTTCGCCGCCCTGACGGGTATGGGCGTACGCATCCCCATGGGCAGTGGAGTCGCCTTGGCGCCGCTGCGCCACCCCTACGACGCCGCTATGCAGGCACGGTCCGTGGCCGCGTTGAGCGGCATGCCCTATGTGGCGGGCATAGGCCCTGCCGCGCCGGAATTCCAGAGGTCGCTCCGCAAGGACCCGTACGCCGCGCCTCTCCCCGCCATGCGGGAGTACGTCTCGATCATGCGGCGGCTACTCGCCGACGAGCACGTCGACTTCGCAGGCGATCACTATCACGTGCGGGGCCAGCTGGTGCCTCAGTCGCACTCCGGTGTGGAGCTGGGGCTCGGCGTGCTGCGGCCCCGGATGGCGCGACTGGCAGGAGCCGTCGCTGACGTCGCCGTCACATGGATGACGCCGGCTCACTACGTGGCCGACACGTTGGTGCCCGCCCTGGCCGAGGGTGCCACCGCCGCAGACAGGCCCCGGCCGCGAGTGGCCACGATGGTGCACGTCGCCGTGGCCAGACCTGGGCGTGACATCCGGCGCACAGCCCTCGCCGGTGCCGGTGCTCACCTGGGGGCCGCCCACTACACCGACATGCTGCGCAGAGCCGGAGTCGAGGCATGGCCGGACGATCCGGCTGCCGGAGCGGACGCACTGGTGAAGTCGGGGGTCTTCGTCTCCGGCTCGGCAGACGACATCGCGCGGGACCTGGACGCTTACCGTCGTTCCGGAGTGGACGAGATCGCGCTCAATCCGGCGGGAGTGATCCAGAGTGAGGGGCTCGGCGCCGCTATGACGGATCTCGAAGAGATCTTCGCCGCGTTGGATCGGCTTCATGGCTGAGCCGCCCGTCAGTGCTGCGCCCGCGCCCGCCTTCGGTGCCCGCCAACTGCTCTACGTCGGGACCGGATCCCTGGGTGTGATGTTCATGCCGATGTGGTCGCAGTGGCTGCGCACAAGCTATCCGCAGCTGGAGGTGCGCACGGTCATCACGCGTTCGGCGGAGCAGTTCGTCACACGCACGGCACTGACCGTTTTCACCGGCCGCGAGATCCTGGTGGACGCATGGCCTGACGAGCCGCGTCCGAAGGCCCTGCACGTCGAACTTGCGCAGTGGCCCGACGCCGTGGTGATACACCCCGCGAGCTTTCACTTCGTGAGCAGGCTGGCCCTGGGGATGGCGGACACTCCCGTCCTCCTCGCTCTGCAGTGCACACAGGCCCCCGTCGTCGTCGCTCCTGCCCTGCCGCCGGGCGGGACCGACTCACCTGCTTACCGGCGACACATCGAAGCCCTCGCGGAGCGCCCCAACGTCATCGTCATACCTCCGACGACCGGGCGCAGCGTCACGACGGGCCGAATGGAGGCATCAGTGGCGGCGCCGCTATCGGAGGTACTGGCGCGCACTGAGCAACTGCGCCTGCGGATGCTCGCGCAATCCGGACTTGAGGAGCGGTGATTCCAGGATGCGACAGCTCGTGGAGGAGTTCGGGACCGGCTATCAGCGGACAGCGGTCTACCGAACGGACAGCGGCTACCTATGGGTGCGCAGCCCCGGTCCGGATCGGCCGGGCGGCATGGTGGAACCCGGTCCCGAGCTACGTACGGCACTCACGGCCCACACTCCCCGCGGCATGGCTCTGCGGCTGGCCGAGAAGGCCGACGAGTCTCTCGTCTACCGGGTTAAGGGCTGCAAGACGGCCGCGCGGGTGGCCTTGGGCCGGCAGGGCGGCGCGGACCAAGGTGAGCGGTTGGCATCTGCGGCACACGCGGTGGGCCGCAGCCTTGCAGGGCTGCACGCCGACGTGCCGGTCACTGCGGCCGAGGCGAGTCCTCCGGCCCTCTCACGCGTAATCCGCTGGATGTCCACGGGGCAGGGGCCTCGAGGGGCCGCAGCCCTCCATGGAGTCCTGCACGCCCACCTTGGCCCCGCACGGTGGCGTCGGATACTGCGCTGGTGTCAGGAGTTCGCCGAACCTGGACATGCCGACACCGTCCTTCTGCACGGGGCTCCCAGCCTTGGATCAGTGATCCTGGCCTCCGAGGGGGCAGCGGACTGCCTGCTGACCGGCGAAGAGGTGTCTCGTGGCGCCGCTGGATACGACGTGGGCTGGCTGGTGGGCGAGATCCTCGAATGGGATATGACGGCGAGTGCGCCCGAAAACACCGCCAAACGAGCAGCGGCCCGGCACGTGGGCCGGGCGCTGCTGGGCGGCTACGGCGCGCTGCCCGACGCAACGGTGGTCAGCCGGGCGGCCGTGCTACGCGTTCTCACTCACGCACACGACTTCGCCGCCTACCGTGGTTGGCATCCAGAGCTGACGCACTACGCCAGATCTCTGTCTCGCTTGGTCGATGAGACGCGCGCGGGGAAACTGCTCGCTTTTTCGGGCCTGCTGTAGAAGCTGTGATGTCCGGTGGTCGGCCCCGGCAGGCACGGCACCGTTCATACGCAGGACGGCGCGGCGCAACCCGTAGCAGTGCTACTTCAGACAGACTGTCGCAGGCGCGTGGACGGCCTTCCATCGTGTATACGTGCGTCGTGGGATGTCGAGGATGTCACAGAAGAGCGAGATGCTGATTCCGGACTCCCGTCGGATTTTCTCGAGTTCGAGAAAGGGATCGATCGGTACTCCCCGGCTCGCCTCCGGACACGCAACTGGATATAAGCCTCGCCGAGGGCAGTTTTGAGTTCGGCGATCTCCGCCTGTAACTCACGTTCTCGCCTTGCGGTCTTGGAAAGGACGCCCTCGAGAGCCTCTCTCCCCCCGTCGATGAACTTATTCCTCCAGTTGGCGACCGACTGTTGGGACACCTTGGCCTGGCGTGAGGCTTGTGCCAGTGACAATTCACCTGACAGGACTCTCAGTACCAGTTCGAGCTTTTCGTTGACCGATATGGCAGGAGGGCGCGGCATATTTTCAGTTCCCCGTAAGGTCGTTACTGCTGTATTGCTTCCGGCATCAGGTGTGGCGTGCTTGAAGCGATGGCGTGTTCCTAATCGATTCTGCACAGTTTTCTCACTTGCTCCCAGACATTACGTGGCAAGCATGTAGGGGGCAACCTCTTAAGTCGTGACCTCGGTAGGTTGGCCGGAATGTCGGGCGGGCGTTGGCCGAAAGTCTTCGTTTATCCCATCGCGCGTGATAGTCGTTTCGCTACACCGGCGCATCGCTGTCGGACCGCACTCCCAGGGCCGCCAAAGGGTCGGATAAAGCCTGCGCATCACCGATGACGACCCCGCTGAAGGCGTCAGGGGTGAAGAACCTGTCAACCGCCTCGCGGATCTCTCTCTGCGAAACGGCCGAGAGTCTGTGCGGGAAAGTGCATGCGTGGTCGATGGGCAAGTCCAGGAGCAAGGCAGTGAGAAGGGCGGATGCTAGTCCAGACTGGGAGGAAAGCGACATCGTCATCACGCCGGCGGTGTATTGGCGGGCGCCGTCTATTTCCTCTGAAGAGGGCGGATCGTCAGATATGCGTCGTAATTCCGACAGGATAGTTCCGTACGAACGAGCGGTCGCCTCTGTCGCGCTGTCGGCTTCGATGACCAGAGACAACCGATCTGCGGTGTCACGCAGCCGAGAACTAACTCGGTAGGCCAACCCGTACCGCTCGCGCAGAACGGTGACCAGACGTGAGGAAAAATAGCCGCCGAACACCGCTCCAGCTAGGCACAGGGCGGGGAACGCAACGTCGGAGCGCGGCACTGTGCAGCGCAGAAGCCTGATCTGCGACTGGACGGAGCCGGGGCGGTGTCGCAACCGCACCCCGGGAACCGGTGAGGGCAGCGCCGGCAGCGTGGTGGGTACGGAAGCACCGCGCCACTCACCGAGAGCGCTGTCCAGGAAGCGAACCGTTCGCTCCGGATTGTGATCGCCAACCAATACCAGAACCGCACCATCAGGTCGCAGGCAGCGTGTATGCAGCGCTCGTACCTCGTCGGCCGTCACGGAAGTCACGTCGGCACCCGAGGGCATGTCACGCAGCGCCGCACCAGGACCGAAACAGTGGGTGATCAGACTCTGCTCCGCCACCACATGAGGCTGTGCGCGGGCGAGAGACAACTGCCGTGTCAGACGCAGCCGAGCCTCGGCCACTTCCGCCTCCGCGTGCTCGGCGCGCACCAGCATCTCGGTGACAACGGACATGAGGTCGCCCAGAGCGCTTGCCGGGGCCGAGCCCGAGAAGGTGAGCCAACGTGCAGAGCGCTGCACGACCAGGGACGCCCCGTGGTCGGATAGCCGTGTCTCCATCTCGTCCTGTGCCAGGGTGCCTGTCCCACGCAGGAGCGTCTCGCACAGCACCATCAAGGCGGCGGCCTCGTCGGTGGCCGGAGACGGTATCGGAACAGCGCCACGCACCTCGATCATGGGACTCGACGGTCGATGTGCTGCCACCACTCGCACTCCGTTGGCCAGGACGGAGTCCACGAGCGGTGGCATGCTCAGGACGGGGGTGGAGCCCACGGGCGGCAGTCCGGACGTCATGACAGGGATCGGACCTGGCCCGGAGCGTGCCGGGTTCCACTCGTTCATTCGTCAGCCCCCGCTGCCCCCGGTACCAATTGGACGACGGCACGGGCATCGGGGCTCAGTCCCTGTGCGGCCATGGCCACGTCCACGGCGTCGACCGAGGACAGCGCGCCGGGCAGCTGGTCGAGCAGCTCGGCACTGTCGAACAGCAGCTCCAGCGTGCCGAGTGCCGGGGTACGGAAAGCGAGGGAGTCGAACTTGCGGTGCCTCGCAGCCGCTGACATTGCCACCGCTCGGTTGACCTCGCGCGGAGTGGGCCCCTCGGCCACCAAGCTGTGCAACTCCTCATCCAAGACCGAGATCACCGCATCGGTCGATGTGCCGGGGGAGTGCACGACCACGCCCAGCAGAAGGTCCGGGTGGCGCGCGTCAAGAGCTCCGAACAGTCCGCACCCCATGCTCACGTCGGTTGCCATACTTGTGCGTCCGATCAGTTTTCGCCGCAGGCGGGAGGACTCGCCGGTGGCGAGGAGGGAGCACAGCACCATGTGCGCCAGGTATGAATGCAGCGCAGTCCGCGGATCAGGCAGCCGGTAGCCGATCGCTGTCGCAGGCAGCGGGGCGTGCCGGTCGTGATGCACGCCCGTTCGCATGCCTCTCGGTGCTGGCTCGTCGGAATCGGAAACCGTTGGAACGGGACGCGAGGGAATGTTCGCGAAATGCCGCCACACAAGTTCCATCACCTGGCGCGGCTGGATGTCACCCGTCACGGTCAACACCGCGTTGCCCGGTGCATAGTAGGACTCAAAGAATGCCTCGCAGTCTGCAACGGTCACCTTCTCGAGAGCGGCGAAGTCGCCGTATCCGTTGTGCGCATTGCGGAAATCGCTGAACAATGCTGACGGCAGGACGGTCCACGGGAATCCCCCGTACGGCTTGTTCATCAAGTTGAGCCGGATCTCCTCCTTCACGACATCCACTTGCGTGCGGAGGCTCTCCATCGTGAAGATGGGCTCTCTCATGCGGTCAGCTTCCATGAATAGAACGCGTTCAAGCGCATTCGACGGGATTACCTGGTGGAACACCGTGTAATCCTGGTGCGTGGACCCATCGACCGTGCCACCTGCGGACTGGACCAGTCGGAAATGGTCCCCGCGTCGTATTCGGGCGCTGCCTTGAAACATTAGGTGTTCAAAAAGGTGTGCGAAGCCGGATCGACTCGGGCTTTCGGAACGAAAACCGACGCCGTAGTGGACACTAACTCCCACTGTCGGTCCGCTCGTGAGCGGCTGTATGACTACACGCAGGCCATTTGGCAGCGTGTGCCGCTGGAGGCGTGGAATGGGCATGCGGCTCACCCTAGAGGAGTCGGGTAAGTTTCAAAACGCCACAAGCGAGTCATATGTTGGGCTGGCGGTGTGCATGTCTACTGCTACCCAGCACGAGCCGTCAACCCCATCCAAGCTACGCCGGTTTAAGGGTGAGCCACCCCTTGTCCTCGAAGCGAGGCGTCCCTACGGTCGCCAGACATGATTGATAGCCAAGAGATGCTGCATGAACCGGCACAGGCACGCTTCGAACCGGTGGATCTGAGCACAGCCCCCGAAGTGAACGCATTACTGACCCGGCTCGGCCTCGGCAGCTTCCGTATCGATACCGTCGTGGCGCACGTAGGTCGTAACGATAACTGGGCAGGAAAGACAACCACCGGACGGCCGGTGTTCGTGAAACGGCTTGGGGGTGACAGATCCGAGGCCGCACGCCGATATCGCCGGATCGTCACCTTCGAAAGGCTGGCGGCGGAACTCGTCGAGACACCATTGGCAAGCCCGCGACTCCTTGGAGCAGATGAGCAGCAGCTTCTTGTGCTGTTCGAAGGCTTGGAGGACGCCAGATCAGGCTCGGAACTTGCCGCTGACGGCGACTTCGACGAGGACCTGTGCCGTGAAGCGGGCAGGATGCTGGGCGTCCTTCATTCCTCGGTAGTGGAACCTGGGGAACTGGATGAGACACCGCATCCCCTTCCGCCGATGGAGAGCTTTGAAGCCCTCTCACTGCCGAGGTTCGTAGACGCCGGCTTCGCCGAGATGGAGGCTTGGAGCCTTTTCCAGGCCGACCGGCAACTGGTCTCGGTCCTTGGCGCCCTGCGTGAGCACGAAGCCTCGGTCCGGAAAGTGCCCACGCACGGAGACCTGCGCCTCGACCAGTACCTTCTGCACGGTGACACACTGCACCTGACGGACTGGGAGGAACTCCGGCTCGGGGACCCCGCACGGGACATCGGCGGGTTCGTCGGCGAGTGGCTTTACCGGGCAGTGCGTGACATCCCCAAGACTCTGAGACACGACGCGGACCGGCCATTCGACCAGGAGGCGACCCACCGGGAAATCCTGACCTACGGGGCCCGGGAGATAGAACGGCTGCACCCCCGCATGCACGCTTTCTGGGAAGGCTATTTGCGGGAAGGGACGACGGCCGGCAAGCCGTCAGGGCAAGCAATCGATGCCGACCTGCCCGCTCGGGCCGTGGCGTTCGCAGGCTGGCACATGATTGACCGACTCCTTGCGAACGCCCCGTACGTGCCCAGAATCGGCGCAGCCGACCGTGCAGCCGCAGGCATCGGGCGCGTCCTGCTGCTCGACCCGCACGTACACGTATCGACGCTGGGCTTGGAGAAGACGCGATGACCACCACCGTGCCACGGGTGTCGGCAGACTTGCTCAGGGCCCTCGACGCGGTTCAAGTCGCGGAAGACGCCACGCAAGCCACCGTCCTGGACGAGGAACTGACCGCTGAGAATCCGAGCGGGCTGGTGAGTCAACTGCGGACCAGCCTTTACCGGAGGCTGCACGCAGGAATGGACAAGCAGGACGGTCCCCGAGCGCGCAGCATGCGCGACAACGACCTGGACGCGCGGTACACCGCGGCCATGCCCCACTCCACGACGATCGTTCCTGCCATTGTCCTGGGCAGCCGGAACGACCAGCCCGTGATCACTGTAGTGGTGGAGGGCGTGCGCACCCGGGTCCCGGTTAGCTGCGTGGTGAAGTGGCCTCAGCGGGCGTCCGGTCCGGCCCTCCTCCGCCTGCCCGCTCAGCGCCCAGGACGCTCCCCCGGCTTTTTTCTCACCGACAGCTCGCGGGGGCTACGGACGGGGCCCGCCACGCTGCGGATGTACATTCACCTGACCGACCGGGAGGCTGCTCCCCAGGTCTGGGGAGTGGTACTGGAAAGGCTTGAGTCACTGGGCCTGCGATACCGAAGTAAGGTGACGTCGAACGGCGGTCTTCTGCCCCGCCGCGACGGTCTCGTCGTCTACCTCGGGCCCGATGCCTGGGACCGCATCGCTCACGTCGCCGACGCGGTGCGCGGCCTGGAAGGGCTGGGAGACAGCACGTCGCCGTTCGTCCACCGGCTTGCCCCGGGAGTCGGCGCTGCCTGGGAACCAAGGGACCAGCGCCCGGGGAAGAAGGGGCTCAGCTTCGGCGAGCATCGTTCCCAGGTCCTGGCCGAGGCTCTGGTGGCGCAAGCGTTGTCCGCCACTCCTCGGACTCGTGAAGCATGCGTCGCCGAAAGTCTCATCGACGCCGGCATCGACCCGCTGTTTCCCGCTCGCAACCTCTCTTCGCCCACCCTGCCCGGCTTCGGATTGGCGTGACCGGTGCCGGACCGAGGGGAGACCGCTCGTTCCGCGTCCCCTTTCGCGGACATGGACCGCGACCAGCTCGTGGCGCTCCTGCTGGACCTGCTGGCAGGAAAGGCGACTGCCGCCGAATGCGCAACACGGGCAGGACTGACTGTGGACGCCCTGCAGAACGCACACGGCGTCTTCGCCGCAGGCGGCTACCGTCGGCTCCAAGGGCGGTCCCGGCGAGGCGCGAAGAGCCTGGCACTTCTGGAGAAGCAGGCAGCGGAGCTGCAACGGCTACTGCGAGAGGCACAATCTGCCGTGGAGATGCTCCGGGCACTGGAGCAGCATCTGGGCAGCAAGACCCCGGAACGCTGAACGACAGCGGCGTGGATGCCCTCACCAGGGCATCCACGCCGCTGTCGCCGACTCAGCACGGGCCTTGTACCCGAGCCGCCGCCGAAGCAGGCGGTTCTCAGCAGCCGCTGTCCCACGTCGCCGTCACCGACGCGGAGACCAGAGAGACACAGATCTCCGACGAAGTGACGGTGGTGGTGATGGCCGGAGCGTCGCTCTCGGCCGCCACTCCGAACTCTTCGGCCGTCGTGTAGGCCGTGTAACCCTCGAGCAGCTGGTCGGCAGCGTTCACGATTCCTCCTGAATGGGGGGTCCCCGTATCGGTCGGCCGCAGGAAACAGCCCGCCCGAGCTAAGGGACGACACTGGTGGACGCGAGAAGTTGACCATCTCGTCGGCGTCACAGCGACCCCTCAACTTTCCATGAGCTTTAACCACATCGGCTCCTGCCTGCGGGTTCAGCTCTACCGGCTCATACGGTGGCTCGCTGGATGCACCTGCCGCCTAGGCCCGCCAGATCACCGCCAAGCATCCGCTTGACGGACCTCACCCCGGCTCCTGTGCTCGACGGCTTCCCCGATGTGTCGAGTGCCCGAGCGGAATGGGAGCAGTCCGGGAGCCGGATTCCGAAGTTGGCTCCCAAACGGCTCCCAGGAGACCCTGGAAACGAGTCAGGGACCCGACCCGCGCTGCGGATCAGGCCCCTGACCTGGTGTTTCTCTGTCGGGGTGGCGGGATTTGAACCCACGACCTCTTCGTCCCGAACGAAGCGCGCTGCCAAGCTGCGCTACACCCCGATCGTCGCTGCTTGTCGCGGCGACGACGTTTACTTTAGCCCACTGGTGGCTGTAGACGAAATCCGGTTTTCGAGCGGTGGCGGATCGGGTTCGGGCGGAGGTGGTCGAGGGCCACGAGGAGGACCGCCAGGGCGTAGCAGGCGAGGCCCAGGAGGAGGGCGTTGCCGAGGACGCTCCGGTAGCCGTGCCGGTCGACGTCCAGGAAGGGGTAGAGGTAGCGGGCCGGGGTGTCGGGGGCGAGGAGTGCGCCGCGGGCCAGGGAGAAGACCAGGTAGGCCAGGGGGTAGAGCAGCCAGGGGGCGGCCTGGCGGAGGTGGAGGCGGCCCGGTGCGGTCAGGAGCAGCCACTCCAGGGCCGCCGCGATCGGGACCGCCGTGTGCAGGACGTGGCCGGCGGCCGTCTGCCAGGCCGTGGGCGCGGCGGGCGCCGAGGGCGACACCGGGCCCGGCAGGGCGAAGGGGCTCGCGGTGTTGGCCAGCAGGAGGTGGTGCACGAGGCTGCTGATCACGACGTAGAGCAGTGCCGCGCCCGTCAGGGCGGTCGGCAGGGGGTGGCGGGCGGTCCACGCGCGGCGGGCCGCGAGGGTGAGGACCAGCGCCAGCAGGATGCCGCTCTGGACCGTGAAGTGGGCCAGGGCGCGACTCGGGCTGCCGAGGAGCAGCTCGACGGTCACTGCCGCGAGGGCCATGGACGCGACCAGCAGGCGGTAGACCGCGGTCAGGGGGCGGCGTACGCGCGGCAGGACGGCCGCGGCCGGGACGGGCGAGGGGAGCAGCGCGGGCGGGCTCGGGACCGCGGGGAGGTCCGGGATGTCCCTGGGTATCGGGGCGGTCATGCCCTCACGCTAGGCAGGTGGGGCATACCGGGCGATACGGGCGGGGCTGTTCGGGTCATGTCCGCCCACGCCGGTGTCACAGCCTCCCGGCTCCGCCCCGCCGACGTCAGCCACCTGCCTCTTCCCGGCAGCCACCTGCCTCTTCCCGGCCGACCCCGGCTCCCTGCTTCCCCCGGCCGACGCCGATCCCTGCCTCCCCTCTCCGCCCGCGTCGGCTCACCGCACCCCCGCCGACGTCAGCCCCTCACGCCCCTTCCACCAGCGTCAGCCCCTCACGCCCGCTCCACCAGCGTCAGCAGCGTCGCCTCCGGCGGGCAGGCGAAGCGCACCGGCGTGTAGCGGTTCGTGCCGCAGCCGGCCGACACGTGGAGGTAGGCCGTGCGGCCGTCCGCCGTGTGCGTGGACAGGCCCTTCACCCGGTCCGTGTCCAGGTCGCAGTTGGTGACCAGGGCGCCGTAGAAGGGGATGCAGAGCTGACCGCCGTGCGTGTGGCCGGCCAGGATCAGGGGGTAGCCGTCCGCCGTGAACGCGTCCAGCACGCGCAGGTACGGCGCGTGGACCACGCCCATCGCGAAGTCCGCCGTGCCGGACGGGCCCCCGGCCACCTCCGCGTACCGGTCCCGCTTGATGTGCGGGTCGTCCAGGCCGGTCAGCTCGACCGACACGCCGTCGATCTTCAGCGTGCCGCGCGTGTTCGTGAGGTTGAGCCACCCGGCGGCGTCGAAGGCGTCCCGCAGCTCCTCCCACGGGTTGTGGACGACGCCCACGGCGGGCGGGTTGCCGTTCAGGCCGTGGCGGCCCTGGGCCTTCTCGATCAGGTAGCGGGCGGGGTTGCGCAGCCGCGGGCCGTAGTAGTCGTTGGAGCCGAAGACGTACGCGCCCGGGAACTCCATCAGCGGGCCGAGGGCGTCCAGGGCCTCGGGGACGCCCTCCGGGTCGGAGAGGTTGTCGCCCGTGTTGATCACGAAGTCGGGGCGCAGGCCCGCCAGCGAGCGCAGCCAGCGCTGCTTCTTGCGCTGGCCGCCGACCATGTGGATGTCGGAGACCTGCAGCACGCGCAGGGGGCGCATGCCGGGGGGCAGGACCGGGATCGTCACCCTTCGCAGGCGGAAGGAGCGGGCCTCGAAGCCCGCCGCGTACAACAGTCCGGCGGCGCCAACCGCCGCGATTCCCAGGGGCACTCCGTATCGCGCGCGCATGCGACCATCGTGTCAGACCCCGCCGGCGCGGTGCGCCCGGCCGTCCCCTGGATCCGATGCCCCCCCGCCACGCCCTCGAAATCGGCGGGCGTCCCGCTCCCCGTACCTGCGACAATCGATGCCATGACCACGCTCAAGTCGAAGCTGCAGGACGACCTCAACGCCGCGATCAAGGAGCGTGACGAGCTGCGCTCCTCGACGCTCCGGCTGACGCTCGCCGCGATCACCAAGGAGGAGGTCGCGGGGAAGGAGAAGCGGGAGCTCTCCGACGACGAGGTGCAGAAGGTGATCACCCGCGAGGCGAAGAAGCGGCGGGAGGCGGCCGAGGCGTTCGCGCAGGGCGGTCGTGCCGAGCAGGCCGAGCGGGAGAAGGCGGAGGGCGAGGTGCTCGCCGCGTACCTGCCCAAGCAGCTGTCCGACGAGGAGCTGAACGCGATCGTCGCCCAGGCCGTCGAGGAGGCGAAGGCCGCCGGCGCCGAGGGGCCGCGGGCCATGGGCGCGGTCATGAAGATCGTGAACCCGAAGGTGGCCGGTCAGGCCGAGGGCGGACGTGTCGCCGCCGCGGTGAAGAAGCTTCTCGCCGGCTGATCCGCCGGCTGATCCGCCGGCTCCCGCGCGGGGCCGTGCCGTACGGCAGTCGGCGCCTCCCCGGTCCCCGTACGAATCGGTACGGGGACCGGGGAGGCGCCGCGGGGTTTCCGGGGAGGTGGCGGGCCGCCGAGGGGGACCGCCCGCTCAGCGCCACCCCCCGTTTCCGTTCCCGTTGCCCCCGTCCTGTCCCCGGAAGAGACCCTCCGGGAGGGAGAACGAGGGGGTCGGGACGGTGCCGCCGCCCGTGCCCCCGTCCGTGCCGGTGCCGCCGCCCGTGCCGGTGTTCCCGTTCGTGCCGGTGCCGCCGCCGAACAGGCCGCCGATGAGGCCGCCGTCGCCGCTTCCGTCGTCGTCGCCGTTGCCGTCGTCCCCGTCGTCCCCGCCGTCCCCGCCGTCCTCGTTCTCGTCGTCCCGGCCCTCGTCACCGCCGTCCGGGATGTCGACGAGGTGGAAGGACGGGGCGTCCTTGCCCGCGAGGGCGCCGCTCATGGCGTCCTTCCAGATGGGGCCCGGGACCTCGCCGCCGTAGACGAGCGGGCGGTAGACGCCGCCGATCGTGATGTTCTTCATCTCGACCTCCTGGGTGGCGCTGCCGACCCAGACGGCGCCCGACATGTTCGGCGTGTACCCGGCGAACCAGGCGTTGCGGCGCTCGTCGGTCGTACCCGTCTTGCCCGCGCTCTCCCGGTCGGTGAGGCCGGCCTCCCGGCCGGTACCGGAGTCGACCACGCCGCGCAGCAGCGTGTTGACGGTGTCCGCGGTCTTCTCGGACATGGCCCGCGAGCACGTCGACTTCGGCACCTCCATGGGCTTCTGCTCGTTGCCGATCTTCTGGGTGATCGACTCGATGGCGACCGGCGTGCAGTACATGCCGCGGGAGGCGAAGGCGGCGTACGCGCTCGCCATCGTCAGCGGGGACAGGCCGATCGAGCCCAGGGCGATGGCGGGGGTCTGCGGCAGCTTGTCGCCGTTGCCCTGGCGCACGTGCAGCTTGTCGGTCATGTCGGCCACCGGGCACAGGCCGATGTCGGAGATCAGCTGGACGAAGTAGGTGTTGACCGACTTCGCCATGGCCTCCTTCATCCGGTACGGCCCGACCTCCGACTCGTCCTCGTTCTCGACCGTCTCGTCGTCCGTGTTGGTCCACGGCTTGCCGCCGCACGTCCGCACGGGGCTCGGGTACTCCATCTCGTACGGCGACGAGTACTCCTGCGTCGCCGGGCGGCCCTCCTCCAGCGCGGCCGCCGCCACGAACGGCTTGAAGGTCGAACCGGTCGGGAAGCCGAAGTTGGAGCCGCCGTACGCCGCGTCGACCGAGTAGTTGTACTCGGTCTCGTCCTTGCCGTAGCCGAGCGGCTTCGACTGGCCCATCGCGACGATCTTTCCGGTGCCGGGCTGGACCAGCGTGGCCGCCGCGGCGACCTCGTCGGACTGGTCGACGTGGTCCTTGAGCGACTCCTGCACCGACTCCTGGGCCTGCGGGTCGAGCGTCGTGCGGATCGTCAGGCCGCCCTGGTTCCAGAGCTTCGCCCGCTCCTCCCTGGTCTTGCCGAAGACCGGGTCGCTGAGGAAGACCTTCTCCACGTACTTGCAGAAGTGGCCGGCGCCCTTGACCGCGGTGATGCAGCCGTTCTTCGGGCGGCTGACGTCCAGCCCGAGCGGCGTGCGCATCGCCCGGTCGGCCTCGGCCTGGGAGATGTCGCCGACGTCGGCCATGCGCTGCAGCACGACGTTGCGCCGCTTGGTGGCCTCCGCCTCGTCGTTGACCGGGTCGTACCGGCTGGGGGACTGGACGATGCCGGCGAGCAGGGCCGCTTCCTGGAGGTTCAGGTCCTTCGCGGGCTTGGAGAAGTAGCGCTGGGAGGCGGCCTCGACGCCGTAGGCCTGCTGGCCGAAGAAGGTGATGTTCAGGTAGTTCTCGAGGATCTTCTTCTTGCCGAGCTCCTCCTCGACCTGGATCGCGTACTTCAGCTCGCGGATCTTCCGGCCGAGGGTCTGCTGGGTGGCCTGGGCGACCTTCGTCGGGTCGTCGCCGGCCTCCTCGACGAAGACGTTCTTGACGTACTGCTGGGTGAGCGTGGAGGCCCCCTCGGCGACTCCGCCGCTCTGCGCGTTGCGGTTCAGGGCGCGCAGCACGCCCTTCAGGTCGATCGCGCCGTGCTGGTAGAAGCGCGCGTCCTCGATGGCGACGATCGCCTTCTGCATGTACGGCGAGATGTCCTTCAGCCGCACCACCGTGCGGTCGCGCGAGTACACCGTGGCGAGCGTGCCGCCCTCGGAGTCGAGGATCGTGGTGCGCTGGCTCAGCGGCGGGGTCTTCATGGTGGCCGGGAGCTCGTCGAAACTCTCCACCGAGCCCTTCGCCGCCAGGCCCAGCGCGCCGACGGCGGGCAGCGCGATGCCGGCCAGCACCGCTCCCGAGAGCACACTGACACCGAGGAACTTGGCGGCCTGCTGCGTTGGCGACAGACCACCGCCGGAGCGCTTCTTTGGCATAGGGGCAGCCTACGTTCTCATTCGCCGGACACACGTATATGCCTTGGCCTAAGCTGCTCTCGACCGTTACAGCAGTGGGGCCATGTACCAGACACGTCCGGTGACGTCGAATCGTTCCGGATCCGCTCGGTCTTTTTTCCGTGGGCTCGCCGCCGGCCCGCCGTCGGGGCGCGGGCGGAGGGAGGCGGGCCGGAGCGGAGCGTGCGGGGGCGGCGGCGTCCGAATCCGCCTCGTGTGTCAGCCGATGCCCCTTGTGGCGCAACGCGACTGTCCCGTTATGCCGCGAATGCCGTGCATGTCGCCAGCTCACTCCCCCGGGTGATCTGCCGCTTACCCATAGTCCGTTCGGGCCATTCAAGATTGGGCCCGCTGGGGGTGTTGCACTGTGCCCACCTTCCGTAACGTCCTCAACTGGCAGCGGTGAATATGCCGCTGTCGCCGTGGGGGAGCCTCGATTCGGGAGAGGACGGCGCCGGTATGGGCTGGGTGACCGACTGGAGTGCGCAGGCTGCCTGCCGCACTACCGATCCGGACGAACTGTTCGTTCAAGGAGCAGCGCAGAACAGGGCCAAGGCGGTGTGCACCGGATGCCCGGTGCGCACGGAGTGCCTGGCGGACGCGCTGGACAACCGCGTCGAGTTCGGCGTGTGGGGAGGCATGACGGAGCGGGAGCGCCGCGCACTGCTGCGCAGGCGGCCCACCGTGACCTCCTGGCGCCGGCTGCTGGAGACCGCGCGTACGGAGTACGAGCGGGGGGCCGGCGTGGTGCCCCTCAACGGCGACGGGGTGTACGAGGACTACGCCGCCGTCAGCTGACCGCCGGCTGACGGCGGCGGCGACGGACTACGCCGGCTCGGGCCGGCCCGTCGCGAGACGGTCTCCGATGTCCCGCAGGCCCGCGAGGTCGTGCACGTCGCCGGGGAGCGCGGCCACCTCGGCCACCGCCACCTCGGGGTGCAGCGCGGTGAAGCGGTCACGTGTGCGCTGCTCGCGCGCGATCAGGTGCATACGGTCCGCGTGCAGCCTCAGCAGGCCCGCCGTGAGCCGGTCGACGGATCGCTCCGGATCCGCGGCGGTGTCCGCGGGCGGGTCCACGGCCGTGGGGGAGCCGTCGTCCGGAGCCGGCGCCGCGGAAGCGGGAGAGTCGGAACTGCCGTACGTTTCGTGAGAGTTACGAAGTCCAGCTTTCCCGCCGTCCTGATCCACAATGCGAGGGTCCTCAAGATTTTCCGCGGCGGCGAGCGCGCGCTCGGCCGACAGCTGGCCGGCGTTGCTGCCGTGCACCCGGTTGAGCACCAGACCGGCCAGCGGCATCTTCTCGGCCGCCAGCCGTTCCACGAAGTACGCGGCCTCGCGCAGCGCGTCCCGCTCCGGGGCCGCGACCACCAGGAACGCCGTGCCGGGCGCCTGGAGCAGCTTGTACGTCGCGTCCGCGCGCGTACGGAAACCCCCGAACATCGAGTCCATCGCGGCCACGAACGTCTGCACGTCCTTCAGCAGCTGACCGCCCAGCAGCTTCCCCAGGACGCCCGTCATCATCGACATGCCGACGTTCAGGAACTTCATCCCGGCGCGGCCGCCGACCTTCGCCGGGGCCAGCAGCACCCGGATCAGCCTGCCGTCCAGGAACGAGCCGAGGCGCTTGGGCGCGTCCAGGAAGTCGAGCGCGGAACGGGACGGCGGGGTGTCGACGACGATCAGGTCCCACTCGTCCCGCGCCCGCAGCTGGCCCAGCTTCTCCATCGCCATGTACTCCTGCGTGCCCGCGAAGCCCGCCGAGAGCGACTGGTAGAAGGGGTTGCCCAGGATCGCGGCCGCCCGCTGGGGGTCCGCGTGCGCCTCGACGATCTCGTCGAAGGTGCGCTTCATGTCGAGCATCATCGCGTGCAGCTCGCCGCCCGCGGAGTCGTCGATGCCCTTCACCCGGCGCGGGGTGTTGTCGAGGGAGTCGATGCCCATGGACTGGGCGAGCCGACGGGCCGGGTCGATGGTGAGGACCACCACCTTGCGGCCCCGCTCGGCGGCGCGCAGGCCGAGGGCCGCCGCGGTGGTCGTCTTGCCGACCCCGCCCGAGCCGCAGCACACGACGATGCGGGTCCCGGGGTCCGCCAGCAGCGGATCGATGTCGAGGACGCGCGCGGGGGAGAGGTGGGGGCGGGCCGTGTCGTGCGCCTGGGCCGGGTCCGGACGGCTCATGACATTCCCTGCTTCCGACTCGTGGACGGTCTCATGACAGGCCCTGCCTCCGCAGCTCGGCGGCCAGTTCGTACAGGCCCGCCAGGTCCGTGCCCTCGGCGAGCAGCGGCAGTTCGTGCAGCGGCAGGTCCAGCTCGCCGAGGACCGCCCGCTGCTCCTGCTCCAGCGCGTGCCGCTCGGCGTACTCCGCGGCCTGCTCCAGCAGCGGATCCACCAGTCGCTCGGCGTGCCCGCCGCGCCCCGCCCCGCCGAGCCCCGTGGACGACAGCGCCCGGGCGACGGAGGAACGCGGCACCGCCCGTACGAGTTCCAGGTCGGCCGCGTCCAACACCTCGGGCCGCACCATGTTCACGATGACCCGGCCCACCGGCAGCCGGGCCGCCCGCAGCTCGGCGATGCCGTCCACGGTCTCCTGGACCGGCATCTCCTCCAGCAGCGTCACCAGGTGCACGGCCGTCTCACGGGACTTCAGCACCCGCATCACGGCCTGCGCCTGATTGTGGATCGGGCCGATCTTGGCGAGCCCGGCGACCTCGCCGTTGACGTTCAGGAACCGGGTGATGCGCCCGGTCGGCGGCGCGTCCATGACGACGTAGTCGTAGACGAACCGTCCGTTCCGGTCCTTCCTGCGCACCGCCTCGCACGCCTTGCCGGTCAGCAGGACGTCCCGCAGGCCGGGCGCGATGGTGGTGGCGAAGTCTATGGCGCCGAGCTTCTTCAGGGCCCGTCCGGCGCCCCCCAGCTTGTAGAACATCTGGAGGTAGTCCATGAGGGCCAGTTCGGGGTCGATGGCGAGGGCGTACACCTCCCCGCCCCCGGAGGCGACGGCGATCTTCCGTTCCTCGTACGGCAGCGCCTCCGTCTCGAAGAGCTGCGCGATGCCCTGACGGCCCTCGACCTCGACGAGAAGCGTCCGCTTCCCCTCCGTGGCCAGGGCCAGCGCGAGGGCCGCGGCCACCGTGGTCTTGCCGGTACCGCCCTTGCCGCTGACGACCTGGAGCCTGCTCACGTCTTCGAGCGTAACCAGTCCGGGGCGGAACCGGGCGGGAGGCTGTGGACGACGTGCCCGCCGACGCCGTCCGGACCGCCCCCGGCGGGGGCCGGAGTCGGCCGCCGGGGGCGGTCCGGACAGCGGCTAGAGTCGGCCGCATGACCAAGAAGTGGGAATACGCGACCGTGCCGCTGCTCGTCCACGCCACGAAGCAGATCCTGGACACCTGGGGCGAGGACGGCTGGGAGCTCGTCCAGGTCGTGCCCGGGCCGAACAACCCCGAACAGCTCGTGGCCTACCTGAAGCGGGAGAAGCAGGGATGAGCGCGGTCGAGGCGCGGCTGGCCGAGCTGGGCCTGACGCTGCCGGCGGTCGTGCCGCCGCTCGCCGCGTACCAGCCGGCCGTGCAGTCGGGCGGATACGTCCACACCTCCGGCCAGCTCCCCATGGTGGACGGCAAGCTGCCCGTCACCGGCAAGGTGGGCGCCGAAGTCACGCCGGAGGAGGCCAAGGACCTGGCGCGGACGTGCGCGCTGAACGCCCTGGCCGCCGTCAAGTCCGTCACCGGTGACCTGGACCGCATCGCGCGCGTGGTGAAGGTGGTCGGCTTCGTGGCCTCCGCGGCCGACTTCACCGGCCAGCCGGGTGTCGTCAACGGGGCGAGCGAGCTGCTGGGCGAGGTCCTGGGCGACAGGGGCGTGCACGCGCGCAGCGCGGTCGGCGTGGCGGTGCTGCCGCTGGACGCCCCGGTGGAGGTGGAGATCCAGGTGGAGCTGACACAGGCGTAGCGCCACGCGGCGGACGCGGGCGCGGCGGTGCCCGGCCGGGGCGGGGCCCCGGCGGGGCGCCCGGCCGGACCGGCCGTTCCGCGCCGGGGCCGTTCCGCGCCGCCGGACGCCCGGGCCGGGCGGAGCGGGCGGGCCGTCCGGCCCGGACGCCGGGGACGACGGCCACTCGAACATCCGCCCGTCTCGGGATAGCCTCCGGCCATGGCGAATGGGCAGTGGTACCCACCGGAGTGGCCGGACCGCATCCGCGCGCTCGCGGCCGGCACCCTCACACCGGTCACCCCCCGGCGCGCGGCCACCGTCATGCTCCTGAAGGACACCGGCTCCGGCCCCGTCGTCCACCTGCTGCGCAGACGCGCCTCCATGGCCTTCGCCGGAGGCGCGTACGCCTATCCCGGCGGCGGGGTCGACCCGCGCGACGACGACCGGGACATCGGCTGGGCGGGCCCCCCGCGCGCGTGGTGGGCGGACCGGCTCGGCGTCGACGGGGCCGCCGCGCAGGCGATCGTCTGCGCGGCCGTACGGGAGACCTACGAGGAGGCGGGCGTCCTCCTCGCCGGACCGGACCCCCGCTCGGTGGTCGGCGACACCACGGGCGCGGACTGGGAGGCGGACCGCGCCGCCCTGGTCGCCCGCGACCTGTCCTTCGCCGAGTTCCTGGACCGCCGCGGCCTGGTCCTGCGCTCCGACCTGCTGGGCGCCTGGGCCCGCTGGATCACCCCCGAGTTCGAGCCCCGCCGCTACGACACGTGGTTCTTCGTGGCCGCCCTCCCCGAGGGACAGCGCACCCGCAACGCCTCCACGGAGGCCGACCGCGCGGTGTGGATCCGGCCGGCGGACGCGGTCGGCGGCTACGACCGGGGCGAGCTGCTGATGATGCCGCCGACCGTCGCGACCCTGCGCCGGCTGGTCCCGTACGCCACGGCCGCCGAGGCGCTGGCCGACGCGCCCGGCCGCGACCTGACCCCCGTCCTGGCCCGGGCCCGCCTGGTGGACGGCGAGATCGTGCTCTCCTGGCCCGGCCACGACGAGTTCACCCGGCACGTCCCGACCACCACCGAGACCGGGGGAGTCCCCGCATGACGGACGCAAGCGTTCTGCCCGGCCGGCCGCGGGACGGGGTCCGCACGGGTCCCGCGACCGCGCGGGCCGTCAACGTCCTCGCGCCCAACGCCTCCGCGATGACCCTGGACGGGACGAACACCTGGATCCTCTCGGAGCCCGGCTCCGGCCTGGCCGTCGTGGTCGACCCGGGACCGCTGGACGAGGGCCACCTGCGCGCGGTCGTCGACACGGCCGAGCGGGCCGGCCGGCGCATCGCCCTCACCCTGCTGACGCACGGCCACCCCGACCACGCCGAGGGCGCCGCCCGGTTCGCCGAACTGACCGGCACCCGCGTGCGCGCCCTGGATCCGGCGCTCCGGCTGGGCGACGAGGGCCTGGCCGCCGGAGACGTGATCACCGTCGGCGGCCTGGAGCTGCGGGTCGTACCGACCCCCGGGCACACCGCGGACTCCCTCTGCTTCCATCTCCCGGCCGACCGGGCCGTCCTGACCGGCGACACGGTCCTGGGCCGCGGTACGACGGTCGTGGCGCACCCCGACGGCCGCCTCGGCGACTACCTGGACTCCCTGCGGCGGCTCAGGTCGCTCACGGTCGACGACGGCGTGCACACGGTGCTCCCCGGCCACGGCCCCGTCCTGGAGGACGCCCAGGGCGCCGTCGAGTTCTACCTCGCCCACCGCGCCCACCGGCTGGCCCAGGTCGAGACGGCCGTCGAGGACGGCTACCGGACGCCGTCCGAGATCGTCGCCCACGTGTACGCCGACGTGGACCGTTCGCTGTGGCCGGCGGCGGAACTGTCGGTCCGGGCGCAGCTGGACTACCTGGAGGAGCACGGGCTCATCCCGCGACGGTCCGAGGACGTCTGACGGGAGCCCGGGGCGGCGGCCCCGGAGCGCGGCGACACGCGCGGAGTCCCGCCTCCGGGGGAGACGGGACTCCGGGACGTACGGCCGGGACCCGGCGTCAGCGGGACCGCTTGGCGAGGCGCTCCACGTCCAGCAGGATCACCGCGCGGGCCTCCAGGCGCAGCCAGCCGCGCTGGGCGAAGTCCGCCAGGGCCTTGTTGACCGTCTCGCGGGACGCGCCGACCAGCTGGGCCAGCTCCTCCTGCGTCAGGTCGTGGACGACGTGGATGCCCTCCTCGGACTGCACGCCGAAGCGGCGGGAGAGGTCCAGCAGGGCGCGGGCGACCCGGCCCGGGACGTCCGAGAAGACCAGGTCGGACATGGCGTCGTTGGTCTTGCGCAGCCGGCGCGCGACGGCGCGCAGCAGCGCCGCGGCCACCTCGGGGCGGGCGTTCAGCCAGGGCTGGAGGTCGCCGTGGCCCAGCCCGAGCAGCTTGACCTCGGTCAGCGCGGTGGCGGTCGCCGTACGCGGGCCCGGGTCGAAGAGCGACAGCTCGCCGATCAGCTCGCCGGGACCGACGACGGCCAGCATGTTCTCGCGGCCGTCGGGGGACGTGCGGTGCAGCTTGACCTTGCCCTCGGTCACCACGTACAGGCGATCTCCGGGGTCGCCCTCGTGGAACAGCGAGTCGCCACGGGCGAGGGTCACCTCACTCATGGAGGCGCGGAGCTCCGCGGCCTGCTCGTCGTCGAGCGCCGCGAAGAGCGGGTTGCGCCGCAGAACGTCGTCCACGAGTTCTCTCCTTGTCGACCTGCTCAGGGGATCTTGCTCCCCCGTGCACCAGGGGACCGTGGTGCCCATTTTGCCGGACAGTCCAAACAGTGTGATCTATCACAAGGATGCCGCACATGTGTCCCCGGGTACGCGTCAGGGGTCCGATCGGACGCCGGTCCCCGGGGCCTGCGGCGGATGCCGGTGCCGGGCCGTAGGCTGACCGGGTGTCCAAACAGCCGGTGAGAGCACAGGCCGAGGGGGCTGCGCGGATGGTGATACGTCGCGATTCCGCTGTGGGCGAACAGGGCCCCGATAGCGGCAGTGAAACGGCGAAAGCGGCAAAGAGGGTGCCGGTGAAGAAGACGACGTCCGGGAAGAAAACCGCCGCCGGGAGGCCCGCCCCGGCCGAGGGCGCCCCGGTCGGGGGCGCCGCCCGTGCGCGGACCGCCGGCGACTCGCCGCGCGGCGAGTCGCGCACCGCCCTGGTCCGCCGCGCCCGCCGGATCAACCGCGAACTCGCCGAGGTCTATCCGTACGCCCACCCCGAGCTGGACTTCGACAGCCCCTTCCAGCTGCTGGTCGCCACGGTCCTGTCCGCCCAGACCACCGACCTGCGCGTCAACCAGACCACCCCCGCCCTGTTCGCCCGGTACCCCACCCCCGAGGACCTGGCCGCCGCCGACCCCGAGGAGGTCGAGGACATCCTGCGCCCGTGCGGCTTCTTCCGGGCCAAGACCAGGTCGGTGATCGGGCTGTCGAAGGCGCTGGCGGAGGAGTTCGGCGGCGAGGTCCCGGGCCGGCTGGAGGACCTCGTCAAGCTGCCCGGCGTCGGCCGCAAGACCGCCTTCGTGGTGCTCGGCAACGCCTTCGGCCGCCCCGGCATCACCGTGGACACGCACTTCCAGCGCCTGGTGCGCCGCTGGCGGTGGACCGACGAGACCGACCCCGACAAGATCGAGGCCGCCGTCGGCGCGCTCTTCCCCAAGAGCGACTGGACGGACCTCTCGCACCACGTCATCTGGCACGGACGCCGCATCTGCCACGCCCGCAAGCCCGCCTGCGGCGCCTGCCCGATCGCCCCGCTGTGCCCGGCCTACGGCGAGGGCGAGACGGACCCGGAGAAGGCGAAGAAGCTGCTCAAGTACGAGAAGGGCGGCTTCCCGGGCCAGCGCCTGCGGCCCCCGCAGGCGTATCTGGACGCGGGCGGCAAGCCGGCGCCGCCGCTGGGGGCCACCGGATGACGGACCGGTCGGGGCGGCCCCGTACGCCCGCCCGGGAACGATCTCGGGGCCCTCGCGCGTTGGATCCGGCGGAACGACGGGGGTGGTGATGGCGCGAGCGAGCAACACACGGGGCGCGGCGCTCCGCAAGGAAGGCCTGCCCGCCTGGCTCGACCCGGTGGTGCGCGCGGCGGAGACGGTCCGGCCGGGACAGCTGAGCCGCTTCCTGCCGCCCGAGGACGGCGCGGGGCGGCAGTCGGCCGTGCTGATCCTGTTCGGCGAGGGCGAGCGCGGGCCGGAGCTGCTGCTCATGGAGCGGGCGAGCTCCCTGCGCTCCCACGCCGGCCAGCCCTCCTTCCCCGGCGGCGCCCTCGACCCCGAGGACGGCGACCCGCAGGCCGACGGCCCGCTGCGGGCCGCCCTGCGCGAGGCCGAGGAGGAGACCGGGCTCGACCCGGCCGGCGTGCAGCTCTTCGGCGTCCTGCCCAGGCTCTACATCCCGGTCAGCGGCTTCGTCGTCACCCCGGTGCTGGCCTGGTGGCGCGAGCCCAGCCCGGTCGGGGTCGTCGACCCGAACGAGACCGCCAGGGTCTTCACCGTTCCCGTGGCGGACCTCACGGACCCCGCCAACCGGGCCACCGCCGTCCACCCCAGCGGCCACCGCGGTCCGGCATTCCTGGTCGAGTCGGCCCTCGTGTGGGGCTTCACGGCCGGAATCATCGACCGGCTCCTCCACTACGCGGGCTGGGAGCGCCCCTGGGACAGGAACAGGCAGGTCCCGCTCGACTGGCGGTCGTGACAGGGTGGCCCGCGTACGGTGTTCTCCCCGGGACGCTGCGTCCGGCCGCCGCCGTGCGGCGGGCCGGAGCCCCGGACCGGGCTGGTGTGGGCGGAAGACGACGAGGCGAGGCCTGAAGCGGTGAACGTGCTGGACATCCTGTTGCTGGTCGCCGCCGTCTGGTTCGCGGTCGTGGGCTACCGCCAGGGCTTCGTCGTCGGCGTCCTGTCGGTGATCGGCTTCCTGGGTGGCGGTCTCGCCGCCGTCTACGTGCTGCCGGCCGTCTGGGACGCCGTGACGGACGACGCGGAGGTCGGCACCGCCGCCGCCGTCGCCGCGGTCGTCGTCGTGATCGTCTGCGCCTCCGTCGGCCAGGCCCTGACCACCCACCTCGGCAACAAGCTGCGCCGGTACATCACCTGGTCCCCGGCCCGCGCCCTGGACGCGACGGGCGGCGCCCTCGTCAACGTCGTCGCGATGCTGCTGGTCGCCTGGCTGATCGGCTCCGCCCTCGCGGGCACCACGCTGCCGACGGTCGGCAAGGAGGTCCGCAGCTCCCGGGTGCTGCTCGGCGTCTCCCGGGCGCTGCCCGCGCAGGCCGACACCTGGTTCGCGGACTTCTCCTCCGTCCTCGCGCAGAACGGCTTCCCGCAGGTCTTCAGCCCGTTCGCCAACGAGCCGATCGCCGAGGTGCGGCCCCCGGACCCGGCCCTGGCCGGCAGCGCCGTCGCCGCGCGCTCCCAGCGCTCCATCGTCAAGGTGATGGGCACCGCGCAGAGCTGCGGCAAGGTCCTGGAGGGCACCGGCTTCGTCTTCGCCGAGCGCCGCGTCATGACCAACGCCCATGTGGTGGGCGGCGTCGACGAGCCCACCGTGCAGATAGGCGGCGAGGGCCGCGTGTACGACGCCACGGTCGTCCTCTACGACTGGCGGCGCGACATCGCCGTGCTCGACGTCCCGGACCTGGACGCGCCCGCGCTGCGGTTCACCGCCGAGGACGCCGGCAGCGGCGACGGCGCGATCGTCGCGGGCTTCCCGGAGAACGGCGCCTACGACGTCCGCGCCGCGCGCGTGCGCGGCCGCATCACGGCCAACGGCCCGGACATCTACCACCGCGGCACCGTCCGCCGCGACGTGTACTCGCTCTACGCGACCGTGCGCCAGGGCAACTCCGGCGGCCCGCTGCTCACGCCCGACGGCGAGGTCTACGGCGTGGTCTTCGCGAAGTCCCTCGACGACGCGGAGACGGGGTACGCGCTCACCGCGGACGAGATCCGGGAGGACATCGCCCGGGGACGGACGGCGAACCAGCAGGTGGACAGCGACAGCTGCGCGCTGTAGGGCCGGCGGGGGCCTGCCGGGTCAGTCGCGGGAGTGACGCAGGCGGACCGAGACCCAGCGGGCCCGGCGGCGCAGGATGTGCGGAATCCCCACCCTCGGGTCCGAGCCCGGCAACTGCGGCGAGCCGCTTCGCTGGTGGGTGCTCACACCGCCGGCGGAGCGGCGGTCGCGTGCTGCGTCACTGTAGTCGTGCGTCCAGCCCATACCCCGACGTGTGCCCCCGCCCCAAGGTCGATAACCGCTCCCCGGGCCCCCAATTGGCCTATGCGGCGGGCAAGTGGCCGTTCGTACGACAAGTGTTCGTGACGCGGATGCGGGTCCGGATACCGGGCGCGTTCGTCCGGTCGCCGATCGCGTTTCCCGGAAGTCGCACCGGCCCCGTCGGTCACCAAGCCCGTCCGGTCACCGATCGGGCTCGGGGTCCTTCAGCCAGTTGATGAGCTCGGAGGAGAACGCCACCGGGTCCTCCTCGTGCGGGAAGTGGCCCAGCCCGTCGAACAGCCGCCAGCGGTACGGGGCTTCGACGTACTGCCCGGAACCGGCCGCGCTCCGCGTCCGCATCACCGGGTCGAGGGAGCCGTGGAGATGCAGGGTCGGCACCCGGACGGGCCGCTTCATACGGCGGTTGAACTGGATGCCGTCCGGGCGGGCCAGGGACCGCACCATCCAGCGGTACGGCTCGATCGAGCAGTGCGCCGTGGACGGGATGCACATCGCGCGGCGGTACACCGCCACCGCCTCCTCGTCGGGCAGCCGCGGACCCGACCACTCCCGGACGAGCCGGCCCACCAGCGCGCCGTCGTCGGCCGTCAGCTGCCGCTCCGGGATCCAGGGCCGCTGGAACCCCCAGACGTAGGACCCCGCCCGGGTCTGCCGGACGTCCGAGAGCATCGCCGAACGCCAGCGCCGGGGATGCGGCATCGAGGTCACCGCGAGGCGCCGGACGAGCTTGGGGCGCATCGCGGCCGCCGTCCACGCCAGGTAGCCGCCCAGGTCATGGCCGACCAGCGCGGCGTCCGGCTCACCGAGGGAGCGGATGACGCCGGTGATGTCGAGGGCGAGGTTGGCGGGGTCGTAGCCGCGCGGGGTGCGGTCGCTGCCGCCGACGCCGCGCAGGTCCATGGCGACCGCCCGGAAGCCCGCGTCGGCGAGCGCGCCCAGTTGGTGCCGCCAGGCCCACCAGAACTGCGGGAAGCCGTGCAGCAGCAGCACCAGCGGGCCGTCACCGACTTCCGCGATGTGGAAGCGCGCGCCGTTGGCGGCCACGTCCCGGTGGGTCACCTCGTACCCGCCGGGGATGCCGAGCCGTACGACCGAGGCGGGGTGCGCCGAGGGGGAGTGCCCCGAAGGGAGGGAGGAGCCCGTCATGAGGACGAGCGTGCCACAGCCTCGACGGCCTGCGGGGACCGGTCCTCCGGCGCCGGCCGCGGGTGCGGCCTGGCCTTCTGCAGCACGCCCGCCGTCTCCTTCACGGAGGCGGCGACCTTCTGCGGGCCCCGGCCCTTCCTGGCCTTCTTCGCGAAGACCACGCCGATCAGCGCGAGGACGGCCGCGATCAGCACGTTCGCCGCGAAGGACAGCAGGAAGCAGACCGCGAGGTTCCACCCGCTCCAGGTCCGGATGCCGTACGCGAGGGCGAAGTTCAGCATCGGCAGCGAGAACAGCAGGACCGCGGCGGCCACCGTGAACGCGCCACCGCTCGTCGCGCCGCGCTTGACGTCCTGCTTCAGCTGCGCCTTCGCCAGCGCGATCTCGTCGTGCACCAGCGCCGACAACTCGGTCGTCGCGGAGGCGAACAGCTGTCCGATGCTGCGTTCGGCGCCGACCGGGCTGCCGTCGGGTGCGCTCATCGCGGTCTCCCTCTTCTGAGTGCGGTTCCGTGGTGGCCTGACGTGTGTCCGACTGCGTACGGTCCCGTCTTTTGTACCGTCTCGTCAGATCATGCCGGACCGTCCGTGTCCTCGCCTGCCCCGCCCGGCACTTCGGCAAGCCCGTGCCGCTGCGCGGCCTTCAGCTCGGCGAGCCTGCGGTGCTCGGCGGCCTTGCGCTCGTGGATGCCGGCCATGCGCAGGTGGTAGGCCGGGTCGTCCTCCTCGTAGATGTCGGGCACGCCGTCGTGGTCGTCGTCGCGCTCCTCGGCCTCGGACAACCTGCGGTACTTGGCGTTCCGTATCTTCAGCAGCACCGCCGCCAGCAGGGCCGCGACGAGGGAGCCGGTCAGGACGGCCGCCTTGACCTCGTCCGTCATCGCCGCGTCGCCCTCGAAGGCGAGTTCGCCGATGAGCAGGGACACGGTGAAGCCGATGCCGGCGAGGGTCGCCACCGCGAACACGTCGGCCCAGGCGAGGTCGTCACTGAGCGAGGCCCTGGTGAAACGCGCCGTCAGCCAGGTGCCGCCGAAGATGCCGAGCGTCTTGCCGACGACGAGCCCGAGGACCACGCCGAGCGTCTCCGGCTGGGTGAACACCTCGCCGAGCGCGCTGCCGGAGACCGAGACGCCCGCGCTGAACAACGCGAACAGCGGGACGGCCAGGCCCGCCGACAGGGGGCGGACGCGGTGCTCGACGCGCTCGCCCGGGGAGCGCTCCTCGCCCTCGTGGCGGTGGCAGCGCAGCATCAGGCCCATGGCGACGCCGGCGATGGTGGCGTGGACGCCGCTGTTGTACATCAGCCCCCAGACGACCAGGGCCAGCGGGAGGTACACGTACCAGCCGCGCACGCCCTTCCTGAGCAGCAGCCAGAAGACGGCGAGGCCGGCGACGGCGCCGCCGAGCGCGGCGAAGTCCAGGCGGTCGGTGAAGAACACCGCGATGATCAGGATGGCGCACAGGTCGTCGACGACGGCCAGGGTGAGCAGGAAGGCGCGCAGGGCGCTGGGCAGGGAGGTGCCGATGACGGCGAGCACGGCCAGCGCGAAGGCGATGTCCGTGGCGGTGGGCACGGCCCAGCCCGCCAGGGAGCCGCCGCCGGTGGCGCTGGTGAGCGTGTAGACGAGCGCCGGTGCGGCCATTCCGCACAGGGCCGCCACGACCGGCAGCACGGCGGCTCTGAAGTCCTTGAGGTCGCCGGCGACCAGTTCGCGCTTGAGTTCGATGCCGGCGACGAAGAAGAAGACGGCCAGGAGGCCGTCGGCCGCCCAGTGCGCGACGGACAGGTTCAGGCCGAGGGCGTCGGGGCCGAAGTGGAAGTGACTGACGTCTTTGTAGCTGTCGTGCAGCGCGGGAACGTTCGCCCAGATCAGCGCGGCGATCGCGGCGGCGAGCAGCAGCACGCCGCCGACCGTCTCGGTGCGTAGCGCGTCCGCGACGAAGGTGCGCTCGGGGAGCGAGAGACGTCCGAAGACCTTGCGGGAGCTGCTGGTGCGGGGGGCGGTCACGGGGAGACCTCCGGTCGGTGGGCAGGACGGAACACATGCCGACCAGACTTCCCGGCACACCATGGAGTGATCACTGTTTTTGGTTAGCTTACCTAAAGGTGCCCGGGGGCGCATCCGCAGCGCCTCGCGGGCGCGGAAGGGGCACCCTCGGCTCCGTGCCGGGTGCCCCCTCCGGGCGCGGTTCAGTCGGCTCAGTCCTCGCTGGGCGTCGCCGGGAGCTTGGCCTGGATGAGGTCCATCACCGCGGAGTCGGTGAGCGTGGTGACGTCACCGAGTTGGCGGTTCTCCGCGACGTCCCGCAGCAGGCGCCGCATGATCTTGCCGGAGCGGGTCTTCGGCAGCTCGGCGACCGGCAGGATCCGCTTGGGCTTGGCGATCGGGCCGAGCGTGGCGCCGACGTGGTTGCGCAGCTCGGCGGCCAGTTCCTCGGTCTCCGCCGCCGTGCCGCGCAGGATCACGAACGCCACGATCGCCTGCCCGGTGGTCTCGTCCGCCGCGCCGACGACGGCCGCCTCGGCGACCGACGGGTGGGACACCAGCGCGGACTCGACCTCGGTGGTGGAGATGTTGTGTCCGGACACGAGCATCACGTCGTCGACGCGGCCGAGCAGCCAGATGTCGCCGTCCTCGTCCTTCTTCGCCCCGTCCCCGGCGAAGTACCTGCCCTCGAAGCGCGACCAGTACGTGTCGATGAACCGCTGGTCGTCGCCCCAGATGGTGCGCAGCATCGACGGCCACGGCTCGGTGAGGACCAGGTAGCCGCCACCGCCGTTCGGCACCTCGTTCGCCTCGTCGTCGACGACGGTCGCGGAGATGCCGGGCAGCGGGCGCTGCGCGGAGCCGGGCTTGGCCTCGGTCACCCCGGGCAGCGGCGAGATCATGATCGAGCCGGTCTCGGTCTGCCACCAGGTGTCGACGACGGGCGTCCGGTCGGCGCCGATGTGCTTGCGGTACCACACCCACGCCTCCGGGTTGATCGGCTCGCCGACGGACCCGAGGACGCGCAGGGAGGACAGGTCGTACTTCGCGGGGATGTCGTCGCCCCACTTCATGAACGTGCGGATCGCGGTCGGCGCGGTGTAGAGGATCGTCACGCCGTACTTCTGCACGATCTCCCAGAAGCGGCCCTGGTGCGGGGTGTCCGGCGTGCCCTCGTACATGACCTGGGTGGCGCCGTTGGCGAGCGGGCCGTAGACGATGTACGAGTGCCCGGTGACCCAGCCGACGTCGGCGGTGCACCAATACACGTCGGTCTCCGGCTTGAGGTCGAAGACCGCCCAGTGCGTGTACGACGTCTGCGTGAGGTAGCCGCCGGAGGTGTGCAGGATGCCCTTCGGCTTCCCCGTCGTACCGGAGGTGTAGAGGATGAACAGCGGGTGCTCCGCCTCGAACGCCTCGGGCGTGTGCTCGGCCGGCTGCCGCTCGACGAGCTCGTGCCACCACAGGTCGCGGCCCTCGGTCCAGGCGACCTCCTGGCCGGTGCGGCGCACGACGAGGACGTGCTCGACGCTGCCCGCCTTCCCGACCGCCTCGTCGACGGCCGGCTTCAGCGCGGACGGCTTGCCGCGCCGCCAGCCGCCGTCGGCGGTGATCACGACCCGGGCGTCGGCGTCCTGGATGCGGGTCGCGAGCGCGTCCGCCGAGAAGCCGCCGAAGACCACCGAGTGGGTGGCGCCGATCCGGGCGCAGGCCAGCATCGCCACGGCCGTCTCGGGGATCATCGGCATGTAGACGGCGACCCGGTCGCCCTTGCGCACGCCCAGCTCCAGCAGGGCATTGGCGGCCTTGGAGACCTCGTCCTTGAGCTGGGCGTAGGTGATCGAGCGGGAGTCGCCGGGCTCGCCCTCGAAGTGGATGGCGACCCGGTCGCCGTGCCCGGCCTCCACGTGCCGGTCGACGCAGTTGTACGCGACGTTGAGCGTGCCGTCCTTGAACCACTTGGCGAACGGCGGGTTCGACCAGTCGAGGGTCTCCGTCGGCTCCTCGGCCCAGGTCAGCCGGCGGGCCTGCTCGGCCCAGAAGCCGAGCCTGTCAGCCTTGGCCTGTTCATACGCCTCCGCGGTGACGTTGGCGTGGGCGGCCAGGTCGGCGGGGGGTGCGAACCTGCGCTCTTCCTTGAGCAGGTTGGCCAGGCTTTCGTTGCTCACGACATCTCCCTTTCTCAGGGTTGTCCGCTGTGTCCCAGGCCACAGCTCATCAGACCGGACGGCCCGCTGACAAGGGCCGATGGAAAATTGGTTTAGACCTCTGGTGAGGCGGTCACGGGGTGGTCCCGGGTGTTCCCGGCGGTGTTCCGGTCGCGCGGCGGAGGTCTCCCGGTGGCTTGCGGCTGGGGTGCGGCTGCTTGGGTCACCCGTACCCACGGACGCGGGCCGGCCGGAGTTCAGGTGCTGTAACGCCTTTCACACCGGGGCGCCCGGATGCCGCTCTCCCGGCGTGCCGGTCCTCGGCGTGCCGGCTCCTGTCCTGGCGGATGCCGGCATGTCGGATCTTGCCGTAGGGAGTCCCGCGGTGGACTCCCGGCGTGCCGGTCCGTGTCGGTATTCGGCTTCGCGGGTGCGTTTCGGTCGTGTCGGCCCGTGCCGGTCCGTGCAGGTCGGCGGCTCGGTCCTCGCGTCGGCCGGTGTCCGCGGCGCGGGGCTCCGCCCACCGGGCGGAGCCCCGCACCGCGTCCGTCGCCGCGTCCTCCTCACGCGGGCCGGCCGACCTCCCGTACGTGGTCGAAGACCCGGTCGCCGTCGGCCCCGGTGAGCAGGTAGGCCTGGGCCTCGCCCACGTGGAAGTACATGCCGTGCAGCTCCAGCTCGCCCTCCCGCAGGGCCCGGGCCACCGAGTCGTGGGCGCGCAGGTGCTCCAGCTGCTGGACCACGTTGGTCAGGCAGAGCTGCTCGACCGCGTCGGCGGGTTCGCGCCCGGCCAGCCGGGCCCAGGGGCGGTCGCCGTCGGCCATGCGCTCCAGGCTCGGCAGCCCGTGCCGCAGCCACCGCTTGAGCGGTGTCCGGGCGCCCCCGGGCTCGGAGTCGAGCAGTGCCTGCATGGCTCCGCAGCCGGAGTGCCCGCAGACCGTGATGGACCGCACCTTCAGCACGTCCACCGCGTACTCGATCGCGGCGGCCACCGAGTCGTCGCCGCTCTCCTCGCCGGGCAGCGGCACGAGGTTGCCCACGTTGCGGACCACGAACAGGTCGCCCGGACCGCTGGAGGTGATCATCGAGGTCACCAGGCGCGAGTCCGCGCAGGTGAGGAACAGCTGCGAGGGCCGCTGCCCTTCCCGGGCGAGCCGGGCCAGCTCACCGCGCACCAGCGGCGCGGTGTTGCGCTGGAACGCGCTGATGCCCCGTGCCAGTTCATGACCGCTCGGCGCGTCGGCGGTGCTCCCGGATCCGTCCTGGGGCGGGATGGACCGGGGGCGTTCGCACTGGTGGTTGCGCCAGGGCGTCCAGGGGCGGCAGCGGCAGCCGGGCGAGTCGTCCGGTTCGGCGATGCGCGTGCCGGGGCGGCGGCCGGTGATCTCGACGGTGCCGCCGTGCGCGGTGTGCGTGTTCTGCCAGTCCTGCAGGGTTTCGAACGCCGCGTGGTCCATGAACGACCCGTCCAACTCGACGACGGCGTCGGCCCCGTGGGGCACGAGGTGCAGGGCCCGGCTGAGCCGCGGCACCGCGAGGAACGTCAACTGCCCCCGGACCTGGACGTGGTGGACTCCCTCCCGCTCCTCGTGGGTGATGCGGGTGCGGGTCAGGCGGTGCAGGGCGACGCCGACGGCCACGGCGATGCCCAGGGCCACGCCCTCCAGGACGCCGAACGTCACGACGCCGAGGACGGTGGCCGCGTACACCAGCACCTCGCGGTGGCGGGTCACCGTGCGGATGTGGTTCAGGGACACCATCTGGATGCCGACGGCCATCACCAGGGCGGCGAGCGAGGCGAGCGGGATGAGCTCCAGGACCGGGACCATCAGCAGCGTGGCGACCACCACGAGAGCGCCGTGCAGCATCGTGGAGTTCCGGCTCACGGCACCCGCGTTCACGTTCGCGGTGCTGCGCACGGCCACACCGGCCACGGGCAGTCCGCCGAGCGCGCCGGAGGTGATGTTGGCGGCGCCCTGCCCGAGCAGTTCGCGGTCCAGGTCGGCGCGGCCGACGCGGACGGGCGGGCCCGGCCGGGCCGCCACCAGCTTGTCCACGGCGACCGCGCCGAGCAGCGACTGCACGCTGCACACCAGCGTGGTGGTGAGCACGGCGGCGACCAGGCCGAGCACCGGGCCCTCGGGCAGCGCGGCCAGGGCGTGGCTGCTCCAGCTCGGCAGGTCCACCTCGGGCAGGCGGAGCCCGGCGAGCGCGGCGGCCGCGGTGGCGCCGGCGACGGCGACGAGCGCGGCCGGCACCTTGCGCAGCAGCCGGCCGGCCCGGCCGGGCAGCCGTGGCCAGAGCAGCAGCAGGGCCAGGGTCAGCGCGCTCACCGACACCGAGGCGGGACGCAGGTCCGCCAACTGGGCGGGCAGCGCGCGGAGGTTGTCCAGGACCGCGCTCTGCGGGGTGCCGCCGAGGACGATGTGCAACTGGGCGACGGCGATGGTGACGCCGATGCCGGCGAGCATGCCGTGCACGATGGCCGGGCTGACGGCGAGCGCGCTGCGCGCCACGCGCAGGCAGCCCAGGCCGAGTTGGGCGAGGCCGGCGAGGACGGTGATGGCGCAGGTGGTACGCCACCCGTAGCGGTGGATGAGGTCGGCGGTGACCACCGTGAGCCCGGCGGCGGGACCGCTGACCTGGAGCGGGCAGCCGCCCAGCCGTCCGACGACGATGCCGCCCACCGCGGCGGCGACGAGGCCGGCCTGGAGGGGCGCGCCGGTGGCGAGGGCGATGCCGAGGGACAGGGGAAGCGCGATCAGGAAGACCGCGATCGAGGCCGAGACGTCGGCGCCCGCGATGCGGAAGCGGCGGGGCCGGGACGGTGGCGGGCTGTGGGATCGGTGGGCGCGGTCGGGTCCGGTCGGGTCGACGGCGCGAGTGGGGACGCAGGCTGACATTTTTCCCGTCTCCTCCGGGGCTACGCGGTCGCGGAACAGGTGGTCTCCCGCATGGGGCGGGAAGGGTCGCGGCCGTGGGTCACGGCGTGCAGCGGCGGGATGAATCAACGCTCAGTAAATGGATCGTAATGCTGAGTAAAGGAAGGGAATAGACAATCCAGGCGAATGGAGCAATTAATCACCCCGGCGAGTGAAGTAGCTCTTTGATCGGCTTGTCGTACTAACTCCTTCTCGGTCCCGTGCGACCTTGGCGGCGCTGACGGCGGGCCCGGCATCGCGCCGGATGCCGCCCTCGTCCGCGCCGGTCCGGGAGAAGCCCCGGAGCAGCCCGGGACCTGTCCCGGGAGGCAGCCCGGGACAAGTCCGAGAGAAGGAAGTAGGTGGGCGGAGCATGACCGCCACCCGGAGGATCGCCGCGGGCGCCCTGATCGCCGCGGTCTGCGCCGCACCGCTCGCCGGCTGCGCGGCCGGCGGCGAGGAGGCACCCGGCCCGCGGAGGACGAAGCCGGTCCCGGCGCCGGACAGAGCGGTCCGGCTGATCGGCGACGGCTCCACCGCGTACACCGGAGCACAACCGCACCTGCCCAGGCCCGAACGTCTCGGGCCCGGTCGGAGGCCGCCGCAGTTCGTGGTGTTCTCCTGGGACGGCGCGGGCGAGGACGGCCAGCGGCTGTTCTCCCGCTTCCGCAGGGTGGCCCGGGACAACGACGCGACGATGACGTACTTCCTCAGCGGCGTGTACCTGCTGCCGAAGGAGAAACGGCACCTGTACCGGCCGCCGCGGCACGCACCCGGCAGCTCCGACATCGGCTTCAACGACCGGCGGGGCATCGCCGACACCGTGCGGCAGCTGCGCCTGGCCTGGCTGGAGGGCAACGAGATCGGCACCCACTTCAACGGCCACTTCTGCGGCAGCGACGGCGGCGTCGGCGAGTGGTCGGTGGCGGACTGGAAGGACGAGATCGCCCAGGCCAAGCGGTTCGTGCGGACCTGGAGGACCAACACCGGCCTGACGCGGACGGCCCCGCTGCCCTTCGACTACGACAAGGAACTCGTCGGCGCCCGCACCCCCTGCCTGGAGGGCCGCGAGAACTTCCTGAAGGCCGCCCGCCGGCTGGGCTTCCGCTACGACACCAGCGGCATCGGCCGGCAGGTCTGGCCCAGGAAGGAACAGGGCCTGTGGGACCTGCCGCTGCAGCTCGTGCCGTTCCCCGGCCACTCGTACGAGCAGCTCGCCATGGACTACAACTTCATGGTCAACCAGTCGGGCACCACCCAGGGCGACCCCGCCAGGCACGACATGTGGGGCGACCAGATGCGCGACGGCCTGCTCAGGGGCTTCCGCCGGGCCTACGACGGCAACCGCGCGCCGCTGATCATCGGCAACCACTTCGAGTCCTGGAACGGCGGCACCTACATGCGCGCCGTCGAGGAGGTCGTCGAGGAGGTGTGCACCAAGCCGGAGGTCCGCTGCGTGTCCTTCCGGCAGCTCACGGACTGGCTGGACGCCCAGGATCCCGAGACGCTGCGCAAGCTGCGCACCCTGCGGGTCGGTGAGGCCCCCCGGCGGGGCTGGGCGTCCTTCCTGGCGGCCCGGCCCGCCCCGGCCCCGAAGGGCGCGCCCGGGGCGCCGGCGGCCGGGCGGGAGCCCGCGCCCCGGACGTGAGGCCGCGCCGGGCGACGCGGGGCGGACACGGGCCCCGCGGGTGACGGGGGCCGCGCCGGGTGACGCGGGCCCCGTCGCCCGGACGCCGGCGCCGCGCAGGGGCCGGTGCCGCCCGGGAACCGGTGCCACGCGGGTGTGACGACGCCCTCGCCGAGGACGAGCCCGGGGCCGGTCCGCGCCGCCGGGACGGCCCCGGCGCGCTCGTCGCCCCGGGTCCGGGCGTTCTCCAGGCGGAGGTGGGCCGTCCGGTGCGCGCAGCGCTCCCGGTCCCGCGCTTCGCACGGGGCGCCGGCGGCCGCGGGACGGCGGACGGACAAGGACGACAGGCGAGGACCGGTGAGGGCCGGTGAGGGCCGGTGAGGGCCGGGGCGTCCTGCCGCTGCCGCCTTTCCCGGCGGAAGCAGGTCCCGTCTTCGCCGACCGCGGCGAGAAGGCGGCCGCGCGTCGCGGCCGAGGTGAAGAAGGCCACTTCTTCGAGGGGCGGACCACCGAAGTGCGTAGGGTCGTACTCATGAGTACGACAGGTGCGGCCGCCGATCCTCCCCCGAGCTCCCGGACGAGTCCGAGCGAGGGGGACCCCCTTGCGGCGCTGGGCGCACTGCCCGGCGTGGCCGAGTCCGTGGAGTCCGTGCGCAAGGCCGTGGACCGGGTCTACGGGCACCGGATCATGCGGCGCCGCAGCAACGAGATCACCTCCGAGGCGGCGCTGCGCGGCGCCCGCGGTTCGGCGGCGCTGTCCGGCGCGGACTGGGCCCTGGAGGAGGTGCGCCGGCGCACCGACTTCAGCGGTGACGGCGAGGCGCGCACGATGGGCGCGGCCCTGCGGCTGACCGCCGAGGCGGGGCAGCTGCTGTCCGTCTGGCGGCAGTCCCCCCTGCGGGTGCTGGCCCGGCTGCACCTGGTGGCCGCCGCGGACAAGGCCGACCACGTCGGGCGGCCCCGCCGGGAGGGCGAGCCGGTCGACGAGCCGCTGATCGGGCTGCCGCTGCCGGACGCGGCGGAGATGCACGGCCGGCTGGAGGGCCTGGCCGAGCTGATCATCGCGGGCGGTTCGGCTCCCGCCCTGGTCACGGCCGCCGTGGTGCACGGCGAACTGCTGGCGCTGCGTCCCTTCGCCTCTCACAACGGCCTCGTGGCGCGCGCGGCCGAGCGCATCGTCCTGGTCGGCAGCGGTCTGGACCCGAAGTCGGTCTGCCCGGCCGAGGTCGGCCACGCCGAACTGGGCCGGGAGGCCTACCTGACGGCGCTCGACGGCTACGTCTCCGGCACCCCGGAGGGCGTGGCGGCCTGGATCGCCCACTGCGGCAGGGCGGTCGGACTGGGCGCGCGCGAGTCGACGGCGGTGTGCGAGGCACTGCAGCGCGGAGCCGCGTGACCCGCCCCGGGCGGGGCGGCGGAACGGCGGCGGAACAGGGAGGAGGCCCCCGGCGGGGGCCTCGCAGGGTTGCGGCGGTACGAGTACTCGTACCGCCGCTGGCATGATCACCGGGTTACCAGGCGTCCTCGATATGTCGCCCATCAGGTCGGGAACGTTGCCCGTCACCTGGTGCGGCTGGCCCGTAATCGACGGGTCGACGTCGCGTGGGTGCCCGGTGTTCATGCTCGGTCCGTGGGGCCAAATGCGGTTTTAAGGTGATCCTTTCGGATGTCCTTGGTCTCGCGGGCCGTTGAGTCCTTTGTACTCCAGGACCGCGGTAAGCGGAAGTGCTGACCGTAGTTCTTTACTTTTAGGTGCGAAAGGGTGGTAAACGGGCGCCTAAATGTTGAAGGACGATATTTCGGCGGCCGGTGGGTCAGGCCGCCGATGCCCGGCGCCGGCTGGCGTACCAGACGAGACCCGCGGTGGCCGCCGCGGCGCCTATCGCGGCGGCCGCGACAAGTGCCGGACGGGGCGGTACGGAGAACGCGGGCAGCCGCTGCTTGAGCCGCACCGGGCGGTGGAAGTCGAGGATCGGCCACCCGCGCGCGAGCGCCTCCCGGCGCAGCGCACGGTCCGGGTTCACGGCGTGGGGGTGGCCGACCGACTCCAGCATCGGCAGGTCGGTCACCGAGTCGCTGTAGGCGTAGCAGCGGGAGAGGTCGTACCCCTCCGAGGCGGCCAGTTCCCTGACCGCCTCGGCTTTCGTGGGGCCGTACGCGTAGTACTCCACCTCCCCGGTGAAGCAGCCGTCGTCGCCCACGACCATGCGGGTCGCCACCACCCGGTCCGCGCCGAGCAGTTCGCCGATCGGCTCCACGACCTCGGCGCCCGAGGTGGAGACGATCACGACGTCGCGGCCGGCGGTGTGGTGCTCCTCGATCAGGGAGGCGGCCTCGTCGTAGATGATCGGGTCGATCAGGTCGTGCAGCGTCTCGGCGACGAGCTCCTTGACCTGCTGGACGTTCCAGCCGCGGCACAGCGCGGACAGGTACGCGCGCATGCGCTCCATCTGGTCGTGGTCGGCGCCGCCGGCGAGGAAGACGAACTGGGCGTACGCGGTCCGCAGGACGGCCCGGCGGTTGATCAGTCCGCCTTGGTAGAACGACTTGCTGAACGTGAGTGTGCTCGACTTCGCAATGACCGTCTTGTCCAGATCGAAGAAGGCCGCTGCACGGGGGAGGGAGTGGTTTTCCACGCCCCTGAGCATAGGGGCAGCCCATTCGGCGTAAGGTGGGGCGCGTGGGTTTGCCTGAGAAGGCTCTCGGGTACACCATGGAAGTCACGGATCGTTCGCGACCGTGCTAACCCGGTCCGACTCCTCCCCCCCCGAGTCGGCCGTGGAGACGACCCCCGCTCTCCCCCCCGGCGGGGGTCGTCGCATGTCCGGGTGGGTTTTTCCTCTTCTGGGCGGCCGGGCCGCCGGGCCGGAGCGTCGGCGGCCATCCGGCGATCACGCTCATGATCCGTCACTGTGCGTAGTCGTCGGGCTGCTCTGCGGAAGGTGCGCGAGCGGTGGTGCGGTCATCACCGGTAAGGGTGACGGCGATATTCACAACCACCGAGTTGTCCACGGTTATCAACCAAGATCCACACGATTTCCCGGATCGCCGCACCGTGTTTCCGACGCGTTCCGGCCGCACCGAGTTCACGGCCGGTTCCGTTTGTCGGGCGCGCAAGGCCGGTTCCTGCCGGCCGCTCATACGGAGACCGGTCGCCGGCTCTCCACGCGTCCGGAAACCGCGAGGCCGCAGGGGCCGCGCGGGAGATGCAGCGAAGGGGGATCACCACCGTGACCGGAGCCGTCACACACCATCCGCCGCCCACCGCCGGAGGGCGGCGGAGCGGACCGCTGATCGTCACCGAGGACGCCGGACTCCTCGACGACCTGCTGCGCCTGTGCGCGGCGGCCGGCGCCACACCCGAGGTGCACCACGGCGTGCCCGAAGGGCGCGGCGGCTGGGAGGCCGCACCGCTCGTCCTGGTCGGCGACGACGCCGCGCGGCGGGTGCGCGGGGCCGCGCGCAGACGCGGAGTGGTACTGGTCGGGCGCGACCAGGACGACCCGGGGGTGTGGCGGCGGGCCGTCGAGATCGGCGCCGACCACGTCCTGATGCTGCCCGACGGCGAACAGTGGCTCGTCGACCGCATCGCCGACGTCACCGAGGGAACGGGCCGGCCCGCACTCACCGTCGGCGTCATCGGCGGCCGGGGCGGCTCCGGCGCGTCCACGCTGGCCTGCGCGCTCGCCGTCACCTCGGCGCGCCAGGGCCTGCGCACCCTGCTGGTGGACGCCGACCCGCTGGGCGGCGGACTCGACGTGCTCCTCGGCGGCGAGACGGCCGAGGGACTGCGCTGGCCGGCGTTCGCCGCCTCCCGCGGACGGGTCGGCGGCGGGGCCTTGGAGGAGTCGCTGCCCGAGCTGCACTCGCTGCGGCTGCTCAGCTGGGACCGCGGCGACCGCGTCGCCGTTCCGCCGCAGGCCGTGCGGGCGGTGCTCGCCGCGGCCCGGCGCCGGGGCGGCGCGGTCGTCGTCGACCTGCCGCGCCGTGTCGACGACGGCGTCGCGGAGGTGCTCGCCCAGCTCGACCTCGGGCTCCTCGTGGTCCCCGGCGAACTGCGCGCCGTCGCGGCGGCCGGACGTGTGGCCTCGGCCGTCGGCATGGTCCTGCGCGACCTGCGGGTGGCGGTGCGCGGCCCGTACGCGCCCGGGCTCGACGACCGTGAGGTGGCCCGGCTGCTCGGACTGCCCCTGGCCGGCGAGGTCCCCGTCGAGGCCGCCCTGCCGCGCGCGAACGGGAACGGGCAGCCTCCCGCCGCGACCGGCCGCGGACCACTCGCGCGCTTCTGCCGGGAGTTCTGGGAGCGGGCACTGCTGGAAGCGGGGACCGCATGAGGACGCCGGCCGGGCCCGACCGGTCGGACGGTGCCGCGCTGCTGGACGGCGTGCGGCAGTGGCTCGCCGAGAGCGGGGCGGAACCGACGCCCGCGCGTGTGGCACAGGCCCTGCGGGAGCGGGGGCGGGTGCTCGGTGACGCGGAGGTCCTCCGCACGGCCGAGCGGTTGCGGTCCGAACTCGTCGGCAGCGGGCCCCTGGAACCCCTGCTCGCCGACCCGTCGGTGACCGACGTGCTGGTGTCCGCCCCGGACCGGGTCTGGGTGGACCGGGGCGGTGGCCTGGAGCTGACGGACGTCTCGTTCCCGGACGCGGCGGCCGTGCGGCGCCTCGCGCAGCGTCTCGCCGCCGTGGCCGGACGCCGGCTCGACGACGCCCGGCCCTGGGCCGACGCCCGGCTGCCCGACGGAACCCGACTGCACGCGGTGCTGCCCCCGGTCGCCGTCGGCTGCACCTGCCTGTCCCTGCGCGTCGTACGGCCGCGCGCGTTCACGCTCGACGAACTGGTGGCCGAGGGCACGGTGCCGCCGGGCGGGGACCGCGTGCTGCGGGCTTTGGTGGAGGCGCGGCTGTCCTTCCTCGTCAGCGGGGGCACCGGCAGTGGCAAGACGACCCTGCTGAGCGCGCTGCTGGGACTGGTCGGGCCGCGCGAGCGGATCGTGCTCGCCGAGGACTCGGCCGAACTGCGGCCGGACCACCCGCACGTCGTACGGCTGGAGACCAGACCCGCCAACCAGGAGGGGGCGGGTCTGGTCGCCCTGGAGGACCTGGTGCGGCAGGCGCTGCGGATGCGGCCGGACCGGCTGGTCGTCGGCGAGGTGCGGGGCGCGGAGGTGGTGCACCTGCTGGCCGCGCTGAACACCGGTCACGGCGGTTGCGGGACCGTGCACGCCAACGCCGCCGCGGACGTGCCGGCCCGGCTGGAGGCGCTCGGCACGGCCGCCGGGCTCGACCGGGCCGCCCTGCACAGCCAGGTGGCGGCCGCGCTGTCGGTGGTCCTGCACCTCGTGCGCGACCGGACCGGGCGGCGGCGGATCGCCGAGGTGCACGTGCTGGAGCGGGATGCGACGGGACTGGTGCGGACGGTGCCGGCGCTGCGATGGGGCGCGGAGGCGTTCGCGTACGAGCGGGGGTGGGAGCGGCTGCGCGGGCTGCTCGGCACCGAGTGCTTCGAGGGGAGGCGCGGGGATGAACGGGATCGGTGAGCTGTCGATGGGCGCGGCCGTGGCGTGCCTGGGCGCCGCGGTGTGCCTGACGGGCGGGTGGCGCTCCGGGGAGCGGCGGGCGCGGTTGCTGCTCGCGGGCGGGGCGGCGGCGGGCACCGGGTCTCCCGCATGGCGGCGGGCGACCGGCGGCACGCGGCGGATCCGCGGGCGGCTGCGGGCCGAGTGGTGGGCGCTGGTGGCCGGGCTGGTGCTGTCGGTGCTGGGAGCCTCGGCGCTGCCCGCCGTCGCGGGGGCGGTGGGAGTGCCGGTGCTGCGGCGGATGCGGCTGGCCGGCCGTGCGCGGCGGGCGCGGGACCGGCGGGCGGACGCGGTGATCGCGCTGTGCGGGGCGCTCGCCGGGGAGGTGCGCGCGGGCCGGCAGCCGGGTGAGGCCCTGCTGCGGGCCGCGCGTGACTCCGGCGGGCTCGGCGACGCGCAGGCGGCCGTACTGGCGGCGGCCCGGTTCGGCGGGGACGTGCCGGGCGCGCTCACGGCGGCGGCCCGGCAGCCGGGCGCCGACGGGCTGCTGGGCCTCGCGGCGTGCTGGCGAGTGGCCGTGGACCAGGGCGCGGGCCTCGCGGCCGGACTCGACCGGCTGGACGGGGCGCTGCGCGCCGAGCGGGACCAGCGCGCGGACCTGCGCGCCCAGCTGGCGGGCGCCCGCTCCACCGCGGTGATGCTCGCCGCCCTGCCGACCCTGGGGCTCCTGATCGGCACCGGCCTCGGCGCCGACCCGCTGTACGTCCTCCTGCACACCGGACCGGGGCTGGGCTGTCTGCTGGCCGGGGGCCTGCTGGAGGCCGTGGGGATGTGGTGGGTGGCCCGGATCGTGCGCGGGGCGGAGGCGGCGGCATGAGCGGGGACGCCGTCCACCGGCTGGGGGCGGCCGTCGGGACGCTGCTGGTGCTGGCGCACTGGCTGAGCGCCGTCCGCGGCGAGCGGAGGATGCGGCGGCGGCTGGCCGGACTGGCCGCCGCCGAGCCGGCCGGGACCGCCCCGCGCACCGGGCTGGGGAGCGCCGCGCGCAGGTGGCTGCCCCTGGCGGGGACGGCGTGCGCCGGATGGGCCCTGGTCGGAGGCGTCGCCGGTGCCGTGCTGGGGCTGGCCGCCGCGGCCGGGCTGTGGCGGTGGCGCCTGCGGCGGACGGACGCGGGCCCCGATGGCCCGGAGCGGATCGATCCCGTGGCGGCGGCCCGGCAGCTTCCCCTCGCCGCCGACCTGGTGGCGGCCTGTGTCGCCGCGGGCGCCGGTCCGGTGGCCGCGGCCCAGGCCGTGGGCGACGCCCTGGGCGGGCCCGTCGGGGACGCGCTGGCGCGCGGCGCGGCCGAGGTACGGCTCGGCGGCGAACCGGCCGGGGCCTGGCGGAGGCTGGCCGCGGCACCGGGTGCCGAAGCGCTGGCGCGGCTGCTGGAACGGGCCGACGTGTCCGGCCTCCCCGCGGCCGGGCCGGTCGCGCGACTGGCCGCGGAGGCCCGCGCCGGCCGGGCGCGCGCCGCGACGGCACGGGCACGCCGGGCGGCCGTCATGGTCACCGCACCGGTGGGGCTGTGCTTCCTGCCCGCGTTCATCGCGGTCGGCGTCCTGCCCGTGGTGATCGGGCTGGCGCGCGGGGCGCTGGGAGGGGGTGGTGGATGACGAGCGCCGGCAGCACTGACCGATCCGGCAGCACTGAACGGCCCGACAGGGCTGGATCATCCGAATTGTTCGCAGGAACCGTTTTCCACGGGGGTTGAGATGTACAAGGCGGTACAGGTATGGCTGCGCGTCCTGGTGCGCAGGGTGCGTGCGGCGCGGAGGGACGCGGGAATGGTCACCTCCGAGTACGCGATGGGGATCGTCGCGGCGGTGGCGTTCGCGGTGGTGCTCTACAAGGTGGTGACGAGCGGGGCGGTCGCCGCCCAGTTGCAGGGCATCGTGGAGCAGGCCCTCGATGCGCGGATGTGAGCGGGGGACGGACCGGGGATTCGTGACGGCGGAGTCCGCCGTGGCACTGCCCGTGCTGGTGGCGTTCGCGATGGCGCTGGTGTGGGGGCTGCTGGTCGTGGCCGCGCAGATCCAGTGCGTGGACGCGGCGCGGACCGGTGCCCGGGCGGCGGCCCGCCAGGACCCGGTCGACGCGGTCGTCGAGGTGGCCCGCGCGGCGGCACCGCGCGGCGCGGAGGTCACGGTCAGCCGGGAGGCGGACCGGGTCCGCGTGGTGGTCGTCGCGAAGCCGGCGGCGCTGCGCGGCCTTCCCTTCGAGGTACGGGAGGAGGCCGTCGCGTCGGTGGAGGAGGCCGTGGCGCCGGCGGAGGGGACGACGGGGGCGGGGACGTGACGGGCGGACCGGCCGGCGACGGCCCCTCGGACCGGGGCTCGGCCACCGTGTGGAGCGTGTGCGCGATCTCCGTTCTGTGCGTGGTCTTCGGCGCCGTTCTCGCCCTGGGGCAGGCCGTCGTGGCCCGGCACCGCGCGGCCGGCGGCGCCGACCTCGCGGCGCTCGCGGCGGCGGACCACTGGGCCGACGGCACCACGGCCGCCTGCGCCCGGGCGGACCGGGTGGCCCGGGCCCAGGGCGCACGGCTCGTACGGTGCGCGCTCACCGGGGAGATCTCGGACGTGACGGCGGCCTCGGGACGGGGGCCGTTCGCGGCGGAGGTCAGGGCGCGGGCGGGCCCCGCGGAGGCTGCGGGGACTGCGGGGACTGCGGGCGCTATGGGGACTGCGGAAACTGCGGGGGCTCCTGGGGACAGGAGTCGTTCCAGGCAGGTTCCGCAGTCCCCTCCCGGGAAGTCACCGGCTCCCCGGAGCGCGCCGGCTCCTCAGGGAGCGGCGGTCCCTGAGCAGCCCCCGCCGGCGATCCCGGGGAAGACGTCGTCGGCCGCGCAGCCCCCGCCGGCCGCTCCGGGGAAGGCGCCGCCGCCCCCGGCACGGCTCCGGTCCGCCGCTCCCCGTCCGCCTTCTCCGCAGGCGCCCCCCGCAGCAGCACCGTGAGCAGGCGCACGGCCCCCCGCTTGTGCAGCGGTTCGTTGCCGTTGCCGCACTTGGGGGACTGGATGCAGGACGGGCACCCGGCGTCGCACTCGCAGGAGGCGATGGCCTCGCGGGTGGCGGTGAGCCAGGCGCGGGCCGTGTGGAAGGCGCGCTCCGCGAAGCCCGCGCCGCCGGGATGGCCGTCGTAGACGAAGACCGTCGGGAGCAGCGTGTCGGGGTGCAGCGGGACCGACACGCCGCCGATGTCCCAGCGGTCGCAGGTCGCGAACAGGGGCAGCATGCCGATCGACGCGTGCTCGGCGGCGTGCAGGGCGCCGCCGAGGATCTCCGGGCCGATCCGGGCGGCGTCCAGCTGGTCCTCGGTGACCGTCCACCACACGGCACGCGTGCGCAGCGTACGAGGAGGCAGGTCGAGCTTCGTCTCGCCGAGCACCTCACCGGTGACGACACGCCGGCGCAGGAAGGAGACCACCTGGTTGGTGACCTCGACGGAGCCGTAGCACAGGCGCCCGTCGCCCCACGGGATCTCGGTGTCGGTCTCGAGGACGGAGATCGACGTCGTGTCGCGGGCGACCGTCGAGTACGGCGGGCCGGCCTCCTCGACCAGGGCGACCGAGTCCTCCAGGTCGAGCGAGCGCACCAGGTACGTACGGCCCTGGTGGAGGTGGACCGCGCCCTCGTGGACGGTCGTGTGCGCGGCGTCGGCGTCGACCGTGCCGAGCAGCCGCCCCGTCCCGGCCTCGACGATCTGCACCGGCCGCCCGCCCGCCCCGCGGATGTCGGTCAGGTCGGCGGCCCGCTCCCGGCGCGTCCAGTGCCAGGCCTTCGTCCGGCGGCGCAGCAGCTTCGCGGCCTCCAGCTGGGGCAGCAGGTCCGCGCACGCGGGCCCGAACAGGTCGAGGTCCTCATCGGTCAGCGGCAGTTCCGCGGCGGCCGCGCACAGATGCGGGGCCAGCACGTACGGGTTGTCGGGGTCCAGCACCGTCGACTCCACCGGCCGGTCGAACAGCGCCTCCGGATGGTGGACGAGGAAGGTGTCCAGCGGGTCGTCGCGGGCCACCAGGACGGCCAGCGCCCCCTGCCCGGACCGTCCGGCCCGGCCCGCCTGCTGCCACAGGGACGCCCGGGTGCCCGGGTAACCGGCGATGACGACCGCGTCCAGGCCGGAGACGTCGACGCCGAGCTCCAGGGCGTTCGTGGCGGCCAGGCCCAGCAGCTCGCCGGAGTGCAGGGCGCGTTCCAGGGCGCGGCGCTCCTCGGGCAGGTAGCCGCCGCGGTACGCCGCGACCCGCCGGGCCAGCGACCGGTCGACCTCGGCGAGGCGTTCTTGGGCGATGACGGAGATCAGCTCGGCGCCGCGCCGGGACCGTACGAAGGCCACCGAGCGCACGCCCTGCACGGTGAGGTCGGTGAGCAGGTCGGCGGCCTCGGCGGTGGCCGTACGGCGGACGGGCGCGCCCCTCTCGCCCCGCATCTCGGTCAGCGGGGGCTCCCAGAGGGCGAACACCAGTTCACCGCGGGGGGAGGCGTCGTCGGCGACCTCCACCACCGGCAGACCGGTCAGCCGCCGGGCGGCCACCGCCGGCTCGGCGGCGGTGGCCGAGGCCAGCAGGAACACGGGGGAGGCGCCGTAGCGGGCGCACAGGCGCCGCAGCCGGCGCAGCACCTGGGCGACGTGCGAGCCGAAGACCCCGCGGTAGGTGTGGCACTCGTCGACGACGACGTACTTCAGCGCCTTCAGGAAGGAGGCCCAGCGGGGATGCGACGGCAGGATGCCGCGGTGCAGCATGTCCGGGTTGGTCAGCACGTAGGTGGCGTACTGGCGGATCCACTCGCGTTCCTCGAACGGGGTGTCGCCGTCGTACACCGCGGTCCGCACGGCGGTGCCCAGCGGACGGGAGAGCTCCCTCACCGACCGGCACTGGTCCGCCGCGAGGGCCTTGGTGGGGGCCAGGTACAGGGCGGTGGCGCCGCGGCCGTTCGGGGCCTCGGCGCCGTCCAGCAGCGTCGACAGCACCGGGACCAGGTAGGCCAGGGACTTGCCGGAGGCCGTGCCCGTCGCCACGACCACCGACTCGCCGTCCAGGGCGTACTCGGCCACCCGCGCCTGGTGCGCCCACGGGTGCTCGATGCCGGCTTCCCGCACGGCCGCGACGACCTCGGCGCGAATCCGGTCGGGCCAGACGGCATGGCGGCCCGCGCGTGGGGGCAAGTGCTCCGTATGAGTGATGCGCGCAGCCCTGCTCGGCCCCGCGGCGAGCCGGTCCAGGACCGTGCCCGGCGCGAGCTGGGGGGCGGGGTCCGTCGAGGTTCGATCGGATCGGTGATTCTCGGCCATCGGCACCGAGTGTGTCACTGGCGTGACGGACAATGGGCCCAAGGCGTCGTGCACGCCTGCCGGTAAGTGATTGAATGCCATCGCGGCTGGCGAACCGTCCCGGGGGCTTCAAGCCGAGGTGCCCGAGGGGCGACCGCTCGATAGCAAGGTGCTGGAGGATCCGTGGACCTGTCCCTGTCGACCCGTACCGTCGGCGATCGTACGGTCGTCGAGGTCGGTGGCGAAATCGACGTATATACCGCGCCCAAGCTGCGCGAGCAGCTGGTCGAGCTGGTGAACGACGGGAATTTCCACCTCGTCGTCGACATGGAGGGCGTGGACTTCCTCGACTCCACCGGGCTCGGCGTGCTGGTCGGCGGTCTGAAGCGAGTGCGTGCCCACGAGGGCTCGCTGCGCCTGGTCTGCAACCAGGAGCGCATTCTCAAGATCTTCCGCATCACCGGCCTCACCAAGGTGTTCCCGATCCACACCTCGGTCGAGGAAGCGGTGGCGGCCACCGACTGAACCACCGGCCCGGGCCATGTGCCCGGGCCGCCATGTCGCATCGCAGGGGGGTCCGGGCTCTCGGCTGCCCGGGACCTCGACAGCACGCCCGTAGCTCCGAGGGGGATGCATGGCCACCGTCGAACTCCGCTTCAGCGCGCTGCCCGAGCACGTCAGGACCGCCCGTCTGGTGGCGGCCGCGGTGGCACGCAGGGCCGGGGTGGACGAGGCCGTTCTCGACGAGGTCAGGCTGGCCGTCGGCGAGGCCTGCACCAGGGCCGTCGGGCTGCACCGGAACAGCGGTGTCACCGCGCCGGTGAAGGTGCTGCTGATCGAGGAGGAGAAGCAGTTCTCCATCGAGGTCGGCGACGAGGCTCCGCACTCGGTCCCCGCCGGCGACGCCCCAGGAGCCGCAGGCGACGACGGGGAGACCGAGGAGGACGAGATGGGTCTCGCGGTCATCAGCGGGCTCGTCGACGACGTCGAGGTCACGACCGGGGCCCATGGCGGGCAGATCCGGATGACCTGGTCGACGACACCCCCGTCGGCTCCGCTGCCCTGACCCGCCCCCTCGCACAGCGACCTCCTTCTCGAAGGGCCCTACCTCGTAGGGCCCTTCGTCGTGTGCGGAACACGAGGTCCGCGCATACAGTGTTTCCAGCGACACTTTGCGTGAATCAATTCACGACCGGTCGCGCGCCGAACCGGATCACATGCCCATGCTTCCAGGGCATTACCGTTCTCGGGTTCCGTGGCCGCCCGGAGATCGTTCGCCGAGGAGTGTCCGAAGGCCAATTCCATGTACCGCGCCCCGTTTCGATCGGGTTCCGGTACCTACAATCCGTCCACATCTTGAGCTCGGCCCAAGCGTCAAGGAGGACGAATGGCGGGGCTTTCCACCTCCCATCAGCTGGGTGATCCCTCGACTTTCGCGGCCGCGGTGCTGACGGACGGCAACCGCGTCCTGGTGGCGGTCGTCGCGGCCGTGGCGCTGGCGGCGCTGGTGGTCGCGGGCGTCTTGGTGCGCCAAGTCCTCGCGGCGGGCGAGGGGACCGACAGCATGAAGAAGATCGCGGCGGCGGTCCAGGAAGGCGCGAACGCCTATCTGGCCCGGCAATTGCGCACGCTCGGCGTATTCGCCGTGATTGTTTTCTTCCTGCTCCTGCTGCTGCCCGCGGACGACTGGAATCAGCGTGCCGGACGATCGGTGTTCTTCCTGATCGGCGCGGCATTTTCGGCAGCCACCGGTTATATCGGCATGTGGCTCGCCGTACGCAGCAATGTCCGTGTCGCCGCGGCGGCCCGGGAAGCGACACCGGCGAAGGGCGAGCCGGAAAAGGACCTCACCCTCGTCTCGCACAAGGCGATGAAGATCGCATTTCGCACGGGCGGTGTCGTCGGCATGTTCACGGTGGGGCTCGGCCTGCTGGGCGCCGCCTGCGTGGTGCTGGTGTACGCGGCCGACGCGCCGAAGGTGCTGGAGGGCTTCGGCCTCGGCGCGGCGCTGATCGCGATGTTCATGAGGGTCGGCGGCGGCATCTTCACCAAGGCCGCCGACGTCGGCGCCGACCTGGTCGGCAAGGTCGAGCAGGGCATCCCGGAGGACGATCCGCGCAATGCCGCGACCATCGCCGACAACGTGGGCGACAACGTCGGCGACTGCGCGGGCATGGCGGCCGACCTGTTCGAGTCGTACGCCGTGACCCTGGTCGCCGCGCTGATCCTCGGCAAGGCGGCCTTCGGCGACGCGGGGCTCGCCTTCCCGCTGCTGGTGCCCGCGATCGGCGTGATCACCGCGATGATCGGCATCTTCGCGGTGGCGCCGCGGCGGGCCGACCGCAGCGGCATGAGCGCGATCAACCGCGGCTTCTTCGTCTCGGCGGTGATCTCGCTCGTGCTGGTGGCCGTGGCCGCCTTCGTCTATCTGCCTGGAAGGTACTCCGACCTCGACGGCGTCACCGACACCGCGATCAGCGGCAGGGACGGCGACCCGCGGATCCTCGCGCTCGTCGCGGTGGCCGTCGGCATCGGGCTCGCCGCCCTGATCCAGCAGCTGACCGGCTACTTCACCGAGACCGGCCGCCGGCCGGTGCGGGACATCGGCCGGACCTCGCTGACCGGCCCCGCCACCGTCGTCCTCGCCGGCATCTCCGTCGGGCTCGAATCGGCCGTCTACACCGCCCTGTTGATCGGCCTCGGCGTGTACGGGGCCTTCCTGCTCGGCGGCGCGTCGATCATGCTGGCGCTGTTCGCGGTGGCGCTGGCCGGCACCGGCCTGCTCACCACGGTCGGCGTGATCGTCGCGATGGACACCTTCGGGCCGGTCTCCGACAACGCGCAGGGCATCGCCGAGATGTCCGGCGACGTCGAGGGCGCCGGCGCGCAGGTGCTCACCGACCTCGACGCGGTCGGCAACACCACCAAGGCCATCACCAAGGGCATCGCGATCGCCACCGCCGTGCTCGCGGCGGCGGCGCTGTTCGGCTCGTACCGCGACGCGATCGTCACCGGCGCGCGGGACGTGGGCGAGCAGCTCAGCGGACCCGGTGCGCCGATGAGCCTGATCATGGACATCTCGCAGCCCAACAACCTCGTCGGCCTCGTCGCGGGCGCGGCGGTGGTCTTCCTCTTCTCGGGGCTGGCGATCAACGCCGTGTCGCGGTCGGCGGGGTCGGTGGTCTTCGAGGTGCGGCGGCAGTTCCGCGACAGGCCCGGGATCATGGACCACAGCGAGAAGCCGGAGTACGGCAAGGTCGTCGACATCTGCACCAGGGACGCCCTGCGCGAACTCGCCACGCCCGGCCTGCTCGCCGTGCTGGCGCCCGTCTTCGTCGGGTTCACGCTCGGCGTCGGCGCGCTCGGCGCCTTCCTGGCCGGCGCGATCGGCGCGGGCACGCTGATGGCGGTGTTCCTCGCCAACTCCGGTGGCGCCTGGGACAACGCCAAGAAACTCGTCGAGGACGGCCACCACGGCGGCAAGGGCAGCGAGGCCCACGCGGCGACCGTCATCGGCGACACGGTCGGCGACCCCTTCAAGGACACCGCCGGTCCCGCGATCAACCCGCTGCTGAAGGTGATGAACCTGGTGGCGCTGCTGATCGCGCCCGCGGTGATCAGCTTCTCGTACGGCGCCGACCGGAACGTCGGGATGCGGGTGCTGATCGCGGTCCTCGCGCTCGCCGTGATCGTCGGCGCGGTGTACGTCTCCAAGCGGCGCGGCATCGCCATGGGTGACGAAGACGACGCCGGCCGGGAGACCAAGTCGGCCGACCCGGCGGTGGTTTCCTAGGTCCTCCCCCCGGTTCTCGGACGAGCCCCAGCTCAAGGCGCGGGCGGACGGCGCGTGTTGACGTGCCGTCCGCCCGCGCCGCGTCCGTGCGCGCCCGCGCCGTGAGCCTTCTCTCGCTTGACGCAAACGGCGCAATATATGTTTTAGCCGACCTTCGGCATGCGGCTGCCGCTCGTCCGGCGTGTATGTTCCGGGCCGAGAGCCATGGAAGGGACCAATCCGGTGAACAAGAAGCTCGCGGCCGCGCTGTCCGGCGGTGCGGTACTGGTACTGGCGCTGTCCGGGTGCAGTGAAGACGAGGGCAACGCGGAGCTGGACGCCTGGGCCAAGCAGATCTGCGACGTCGTGCCGGCGCAGAACGCGAAGATCGCGGCCGCCTACGAATCGATCACGAAGGCGGCCAAGGACAGCCCGCCGGAGAAGCTCCAGGAGACCGACTCCCAAGCCTTCCAGGACCTGGCGGACGGCTACCGGGCGCGCGCGGCGGTCATCCAGAAGGCCGGACCGCCCCCGGGCGTCGACGACGGCGAGCGGAAGCAGCAGGACGCCGTCAAGAAGCTCACCACCCTCTCCGCGTCGTACGCCGACCTCAAGAAGCAGGTGGACGCGCTCGACACGAAGGACCAGGCCGATTTCGCCTCCGGGCTGCAGGACGTCTCGGACCGGATGGAGGAAGTGGAGAAGCAGCGCCAGAGCGCGCTCGGCGCGCTGAAGGAGCTGGAGGCGGGCGACCCGAAGAAGGCGCTGGTCAAGCAGAAGGGCTGCCAGGCGGCGTCCGCCTCGCCGTCGTCCGCGGCGAGCTGAGCCGGAACGCCGCCGGGCGGGGGGACACAATGGGGGCGTGAGTAACGCCAGCCTCTCCCCCCTGCCCTCCGCCGGCCGCCCCGACGTCGCCGCCCGGCTCCGGGACGCCCTGCTCGCGGCCTCCTTCACCGCCGACGGCCTGCTCGACCTGCTCGGCGCCCCCGCGTACGCGGCGCTGGCGCGCGGCGAGACCGTGCCCGCGCTCCGGGCCACCCGCAGGGACACGCCGCTGGAGGCGCTCGTACGGCTGTTCCTGCTGCAGCAGCCCGTGCCGCACGCGCGCGTGGCGGACGTCCTGCCCGTGGCCGACTGCCTGGAGAGCGGGTGGCTGGTGCCCGCCGGCGAGGACGCGGTGACCGCGACCGTGGACGTGCGGCCGTACGGCGGGCCCGACGGCGAGGACTGGTTCATCGTGTCCGACCTGGGGTGCGCGGTCGGCGGCGCCGGCGGCATCGGCAGGCGGGACGAGGGCGTCGTCCTCGGCGTGGGCGGCGCGTCCACGACGCTGGCCGGCATCACCGTCCGCACGCCCGTCTCCTCCGCCCTCGACCTCGGCACCGGCTCGGGCATCCAGGCGCTGCACGCCGCCCGGCACGCCACGCGGGTGACGGCGACCGACGTGAACCCGCGCGCGCTGCATATCACCGCGCTCACCCTCGCGCTGTCCGGCGCCCCCGCCGCGGACCTGAGGGAGGGTTCGCTCTTCGAGCCGGTCCGGGACGACGAGACGTTCGACCTGATCGTCTCCAACCCGCCGTTCGTGATCTCCCCGGACGCCCGCCTCACCTACCGCGACGGCGGGATGGGCGGGGACGACCTGTGCCGCACGCTCGTCCAGCAGGCGGGGGAGCGGCTGAACGAGGGCGGGTTCGCCCAGTTCCTCGCCAACTGGCAGCACGTGGAGGGGGAGGAGTGGACCGAGCGGCTGCGCTCCTGGGTGCCGCGCGGCTGCGACGCCTGGATCGTGCAGCGCGAGGTGCAGGACGTCACGCAGTACGCGGAGCTGTGGCTCCGGGACGCGGGCGACCACCGCGGCGACGCGGCGGAGTACCGGGCGCGGTACGACGCGTGGCTCGACGAGTTCGAGGCGCGCAAGGTGCGGGCCGTGGGCTTCGGCTGGATCACCCTGCGCCGGACCGGCGCCGCCGAGCCCTCGGTCACGGTGGAGGAGTGGCCGCACCCGGTCGAACAACCGCTGGGGGAGACGGTCCGCGCGCACTTCGACCGCCTGGACTGGCTGCGGTCGCGCGACGACGCGGCCCTGCTCGCGGCGTACTTCGAGCTGGCCGGCGAGGTCGTCCAGGAGCAGGTCGGGCTGCCCGGCGCCGAGGACCCCGAGCACGTCGTGCTGCGGCAGAACCGCGGTATGCGCCGGGCCACCAGGGTCGACACCGTCGGCGCGGGCTTCGCCGGCGTCTGCGACGGGACGATGAGCGCGGGCCGCATCCTGGACGCCATCGCCCAGCTGGTCGGCGAGGACCCGGTACTGCTGCGCGACCGCGCGCCGGCCCAGATCCGGCTGCTGGTGGAGCAGGGGTTCCTCGAACCGGCCCGATCCTGATCGGGGCCGCGGGCGCTGACCGGACACCGGGGAGCGGCGGCGGGACCGGGAAACGACGGCGGGGTCCGAAGCGGCGCGACAGGACCCGAAGCGGCGCGACGGCACCCGAGGGTGCGCGACAGCACCCGAAGACACGCGACAGAACCCGAAGCACAGCGGCCAGGTCCGGAGAGAACAGGGGCGGGGCCCGAAGAGGAACAGAGGAATCCGAAGGACGGCGACGGGGTCCGCGGACACAGGACGGGAAGCGCGGCGGCAGGAAGTGCGCCGGCAACGCGCACGGACGGGACCCGCGGCGAAGGGGAGCCGGGCGAACCGGCCCGAGCAGCGGAATCGGAGGCGCCGGGGTTTCCCGGGATCAATTGCGCGGAGCGTCCGGCCACCGTGAAAGACGGCCGGAAATGTGCGCGCGCCCGCCCAGGTCCGGACCGGCGGGCACCCCGCGGTCCGGTTCACGGCCCCGCCGGCCTCGCGTTCACCCGTGCTTCGCCTGCCCGCCGCCCGTGCGTGTCAGCCTTCCGGGGCTGGGCATCCACGGACGGGAGAAAAAGGGGCACGGGCGGCCATGGAGAGAGGACCGGCGATCTTCGCGGGAGTGGTGTTCGCCCTGTTCGGACTGGGACTGCTGGTGTGGACCGCGGTCCGCGCGCGCCAGCGCCGCCCCGTCGCCCAGGGTGTGAACCCCGTCGCATCCGCGACCGTCGCGGGCGGCGTCGCGGTGATCACCCTGACCCTCGGGGCCTGGTGCTTCACGCGCGTCTGAGAAGCGCGTTTGAACAGTGACGGAACCGCCACTCCGATAAGTGGGAGGCGGCACTCCGGACCGGGCCGAAAGGGCTGGTGGGCACTCCGGGCGGCAGGAATGGCACGAGTCGGGTTACCGTTCGAGTGGCCGTTGCGGGCTTTTCCCGTTTGACACGGGGGCGGGATGTACCGTCACACTCCGCAGCGTCAGCACGACCCGACCCCGGGAACCAAGGCCTGGGGGGACCCAGCGTCGACCGGAGAGAAGAGCGAAGTTGTCCCCGACCAGCGAGACCGCGAAGGGCGGCCGCCGACTCGTCATTGTCGAGTCGCCTGCCAAGGCGAAGACGATCAAGGGCTACCTCGGCCCTGGATACATCGTCGAGGCGAGCGTCGGGCACATTCGCGACCTTCCCAACGGCGCCGCGGAGGTGCCGGAGAAGTACACCGGCGAGGTCCGCCGCCTCGGTGTGGACGTCGAACACGACTTCCAGCCGGTCTATGTCATCAACGCGGACAAGAAAGCCCAGGTCAAGAAACTCAAGGACCTGCTGAAGGACTCGGACGAGCTCTTCCTCGCCACCGACGAGGACCGCGAGGGCGAGGCCATCGCCTGGCACCTGCAGGAAGTGCTCAAGCCCAAGATCCCGGTCAAGCGCATGGTGTTCCACGAGATCACCAAGGACGCGATCCGGGCCGCCGTGGCCAACCCGCGCGAGCTGAACCAGAAGCTGGTCGACGCCCAGGAGACCCGCCGCATCCTCGACCGCCTCTACGGCTACGAGGTCTCGCCGGTGCTGTGGAAGAAGGTCATGCCGCGGCTGTCCGCCGGCCGCGTCCAGTCCGTCGCCACCCGGCTCGTGGTCGAGCGGGAACGCGAGCGCATCGCCTTCCGCTCCGCCGAGTACTGGGACCTGACGGGCACCTTCGCGACCGGCCGCGCGGGCGACCCGTCCGACCCGTCGTCGCTGGTCGCCCGTCTGCAGACGGTGGACGGCAGGCGGGTGGCGCAGGGCCGCGACTTCGACTCCCTGGGCCGGCTCAAGAGCGCCGGCGCCCTCCACCTCGACGAGGCGGACGCCCGCGCGCTGGCCGCCGCCCTGGAGAACACCCGGTTCTCCGTCCGGTCCGTCGAGTCCAAGCCGTACCGCCGCTCGCCGTACGCCCCGTTCCGTACGACGACGCTGCAGCAGGAGGCCAGCCGCAAGCTCGGCTTCGGCGCGAAGGCGACCATGCAGATCGCGCAGAAGCTGTACGAGAACGGCTACATCACGTACATGCGTACGGACTCCACGACCCTGAGCGACACGGCCGTCGCCGCCGCCCGCGCCCAGGTCACCCAGCTGTACGGCGCCGACTACCTGCCGCCGCAGCCGCGCACGTACGCCGCCAAGGTCAAGAACGCCCAGGAGGCGCACGAGGCGATCCGGCCCTCCGGCGACCGCTTCCGCACGCCCGCGGAGACGGGGCTGACCGGCGACCAGTTCAAGCTGTACGAGCTGATCTGGAAGCGGACGGTCGCCTCCCAGATGAAGGACGCGACCGGCAACTCCGTCACCGTCAGGATCGGCGGCACGGCGGCCGACGGCCGGGACGTCGAGTTCAGCGCCTCCGGCAAGACGATCACCTTCCACGGCTTCCTGAAGGCCTACGTCGAGGGCGCCGACGACCCGAACGCCGAGCTGGACGACCGCGAGCGCCGCCTGCCCCAGGTCGGCGAGGGCGACGCCCTGGCCGCCGAGGAGATCACGGTCGACGGGCACGCCACCAAGCCCCCGGCCCGCTACACCGAGGCGTCCCTGGTCAAGGAGCTGGAGGAGCGGGAGATCGGCCGCCCGTCGACGTACGCGTCGATCATCGGCACGATCCTCGACCGCGGCTACGTGTTCAAGAAGGGCACCGCCCTGGTGCCGTCCTTCCTGTCCTTCGCCGTGGTCAACCTGCTGGAGAAGCACTTCGGGCGGCTCGTCGACTACGACTTCACCGCCAAGATGGAGGACGACCTCGACCGCATCGCGCGCGGCGAGGCGCAGGCCGTGCCATGGCTGAAGCGGTTCTACTTCGGCGAGGCCAACGGCATCGGCGGCGCGGCCGAGGCCGGCAACGGCGACGGGGACCACCTCGGCGGCCTCAAGGACCTGGTGACCGACCTGGGCGCGATCGACGCGCGCGAGGTGTCGTCGTTCCCGGTCGGCAACGGCATCGTGCTGCGGGTCGGCCGCTACGGCCCGTACATCGAGCGCGGCGAGAAGGACTCCGAGCAGCACCAGCGCGCCGACATCCCCGCCGACCTGGCGCCGGACGAGCTGACCGTCGAACTCGCGGAGGAACTGCTCGCCAAGCCGAGCGGCGAGCGCGTGCTGGGCCGCGACCCGGAGACGGGCCGCCAGATCGTCGCCAAGGACGGCCGCTACGGCCCGTACGTCACGGAGATCCTCCCCGAGGGCACCCCGAAGACGGGCAAGAACGCGGTCAAGCCGCGCACCGCCTCCCTCTTCAAGTCGATGTCGCTGGACACGGTGACCCTCGACGACGCGCTGAAGCTGATGTCGCTGCCGCGCGTCGTCGGCACCGACGCCGACGGCCAGGAGATCACCGCGCAGAACGGCCGCTACGGCCCGTACCTGAAGAAGGGCACGGACTCGCGGTCGCTGCAGTCCGAGGACCAGCTCTTCACGATCACGCTGGAGGAGGCGCAGGCGATCTACGCCCAGCCCAAGCAGCGTGGCCGGGCGGCCGCCAAGCCGCCGCTGAAGGAACTGGGCACCGACCCGGTCAGCGGCAGGCCGGTCGTGGTGAAGGACGGCCGCTTCGGCCCGTACGTCACCGACGGCGAGACCAACGCGACCCTGCGCTCCGGCGACAGCGTCGAGGCGATCACCCCGGAGCGCGGCTTCGAACTGCTCGCCGAGAAGCGCGCGAAGGCGCCCGCCAAGAAGACGGCGAAGAAGGCCGCCGCGAAGAAGGCCCCGGCCAAGAAGACCGCGGCGAAGGCGACGGCGGCCAAGAAGACCGCCGCCAAGACGACGACGGCCAAGAAGACCGCCGCCAAGACGACGGCCACCAAGACGGCCGCGAGGAAGGCGACCGCCGCCAGGGCGGAGGACTGACCGGACGGCGAAGGCCGGACCGGACCTCGGAGGACCGGGCCGGACCGGATTTCGGAGGACCGGATCGAACCCCGGAGGGCCGGGCGTCTCCGGCTCCCGGTTCCGCACGGCCGCTGCGCGAAACGCCGCCCCGGCACCCCGCAGGTGCCGGGGCGCGCGCCCGCCCGGACGGGCGCTCCGGGCTGTCGGCGGGTGCCGATAGTCTGAATGCATGACGCGAGCCGAGCAGCCAACGGCCCCTCACACCGCCCCTGACGACGCCCTGGTCGCGGACTCCCGCGAGCGCGCCGTCCGCGCCCTGCTGCGCCGGCCCCGGCTGAGGCGGCTGTGGAGCGCGCAGCTCGTGAGCGGCACCGGCGACGTGCTCGCGCTCCTCGTGCTGGTCGCCCTCGTCCTCCAGGCGGCGATCGCGGAGGGCTCCTTCGGCGGCGGCTACCGGGGCGTGGCGTTCGCGGTGGCGACCGTCTTCGGCGTGCGCATCCTCGCCACGCTGCTCTTCGGAGCGGTCCTCCTCGGCCCGCTCACCTCGCTCACCGGGCAGGACGGCCCGCTCGACCGCCGCTGGACCATGGTCGGCGCCGACGGGCTGCGGGCCGCGCTGCTCATCGTCGCCCCGCTGTGGATCGACTGGACACCGGACGACGCCCTCGCCGTCCTCCTCGTCACGGTCTTCGTCAGCGGCGTCGCCGAGCGCTTCTGGACGGTCTGCCGACAGAGCGCGGCCCCCGCGCTGCTGCCCGCCCCGCCCCCGGAGGGCGCCACGGTACGGCCGCTGCCGGACCACCTGGACGCCCTGCGCCGCCTGTCCCTGCGCACGGGCTTCGTGGCGATCCCCCTCGCCGGGGCCGTGCTCGTCACCGCCTCGCTGTTCAACAACCTCCTGGGAGCCGGCCTCGACTGGTTCGCCCAGCACCAGGCGGCCCTCGCGTCGTACGTCGCGGCCGGGCTGTTCGCCGCGTCCCTGTCCGTGCTGACCCTCCTCGAGGTGCCCGGCACGCGCACCCCCCGCCCGCGGTCGCCGCTGGAAGGGCTGCGCCGCCCCAGGACGGCCGCGGGCGTCGTCAAGGGCCGCACCGGCGCGATGCCGCTGCTGGTGCTCGCCTGCGCGGCCGTGGCGGGCGCGGTGGCGGCCGCGGTCGCCGTGTCGGTGCTGCACGCCAAGGACCTCGGCGGCGGCCCCGTGCTGTACGGCCTGCTGGTGCTGGCGCTGACCGGCGGAGTCGTCGCCGGCATCCGCACGGCGCCCGCCCTGCTGCCCGCCCTGTCGCGGCGCCGGCTGCTGGCGCTGGCGATCGCCTTCACCGGCGTCGCCCTGCTCGCCGCCGGCCTCGTCCCGGACGTCACCAGCGTGCTGCTGATCGTCGCGCTGGCCGGCGTCGGCGCGGGCGTGGCCGCCAACACCGGGCACGCCCTGCTCGACCAGGAGGCCGAGGAACAGCGCCGGGCGCGTACGACCGAGCACCTGCACGCGGTCGTCCGGGTCTGCGTGGCGCTGTGCGCGGCGGTCGCCCCCGTGGTGGCGGCGGCGATCGGGCCGCACCGGCTGGAGAGCGGCAGGTTCGTCTTCGCGCACGGCGGCGCCGCGTTCACGCTGATGCTGGCCGGCGCGCTGCTGCTGCCGGTGGCCGCGCTGGTGCTCGCCAAGGCCGACGACCGCTCCGGGGTGCCGCTGCGGCAGGACCTGCGGGACGCGCTGCTCGGCGGCGACGACCCCGTGCCGACGCCCGCGCCGTCCGGCTTCTTCATCGCGCTGGAGGGCGGCGACGGGGCCGGGAAGTCCACCCAGGCCGAGGCGCTCGCCGAGTGGATCAGGGCCAAGGGCCACGAGGTCGTCCTCACCCGCGAGCCGGGGGCGACCCCGGTCGGCAAGCGGCTGCGCTCGATCCTGCTGGACGTGTCGAGCGCCGGCCTCTCCCACCGCGCCGAGGCCCTGCTGTACGCCGCCGACCGCGCGGAGCACGTGGACACGGTGGTCCGGCCCGCCCTGGAGCGCGGCGCGGTCGTCATCTCGGACCGCTACACCGACTCCTCGGTGGCCTACCAGGGGGCGGGCCGCGACCTGTCCCCGACCGAGATCGCCCGCATCAACCGCTGGGCGACGAACGGACTCGTCCCGCACCTCACGGTCCTGCTGGACGTCTCCCCGGAGACCGCGCGCGAACGCTTCACCGAGGCGCCGGACCGCCTGGAGTCGGAGCCCGCCGAGTTCCACGCGCGCGTGCGGGCCGGTTTCCTGACGCTGGCCGCCGCCGACCCGGGCCGCTACCTCGTGGTGGACGCGGGCCAGGAGCCCGAGGCCGTCACGACCGTCATCCGGCACCGGCTCGACCAGGTGCTGCCGCTGTCCGAGGCCGAGATCGAGGCCCGGGAGGAGGCCCGCCGCAAGGCCGAGGAGGAGGCGCGCCGCAGGGCGGAGGAAGAAGCGCGCCGCAAGGCCGAGGAGGAGCGCCTGGAGCGCGAGCGCCAGGAGCAGCTGGCGCGGCTGCGCGCCGAGGAGGAGGAGCGCAAGCGGCGCGAGCTGGAGGAGGCGCAGCGGCGCGAGGCCGAACGGCAGGCCGAGGAGGCCCGGCGCCGGGCCGAGGAGGCGCGCCGCAGGGCCGAGGAGGAGCGGGCGCGGCTGCTCGCCGAGGAGAAGGCACGCGCCGAGGCCGAGGCCCGCCGCAAGGCGGAGGAGGAGCGCCGCCGCAAGCAGGCCGAGGAGGAGGCCCGGCTGCGCGCCGAGGCCGAGGCCCGGCGCCTGGAGAAGCAGCGCAAGGCCGAGGAGGCCCTGCTGCGGGCCGAGGAGGCACGCCGGCTGGCCGAGCAGGCGGCCGCTGCGGCCGCGGCGGGCCCCAAGCCGACGCCTCCCGGTGACACGCACAGCCGCCGGCCCGCCGCCGCGCCCGACGCGGTGACCGTGCCGACCCCGGTCGTGACGCCGAAGAACGCCTCCGGCGGCCCGCTGGAGGAGACGGCCGTGCTGCGACCGGTGCGGGAACGGGGCGACGAGGAGACCGCCGCCGGGTCCTCCGGCAGCCCCGACTCCGAGGTGACGGCCGAACTGCCGAAGCCGCCGGTCGTGCCGGGCGCGGCGGACGAGACGGCCGTCCTGCCCTCGGCGACGCCGGAACCCGCGGACGGGACGGCCGTCCTGCCGCCGGTGCCGGGGGAGGAGCCCGCGAACCGGGTCCCGCCGGGCTTCTTCCGGGACGAGCGCCCCGCCGGCGGGCCGGACGGATCCGACGACCGCACGCGCGAGCTGCCCCAGGTCGACGCCGAGCCGGCACCGCGCCGCCGGCGCCGCTCGGACTGGGCCGAGGAGACCCCGCTGGACGACCTGCCGACCCTGGCGGACGAACTGCTGGGCCCGCGGGAGGACGAGTACGGGGAGGACGGGGGCCGGAGGCGTCCGTGACGTGCGCCGCCCGGCCGCGCATCCGGGGCCGTCCGGGCCGCGGGCCCGCCTCCTCCGGGCGCCCGCCCGCGGCCCCCGGCCCGACCCCCGGCCCCCGCCTCCACCGCGAGTCGGGTGCTGTCAGTGGTCACCCCCACAATGGATCCCGTACCCCAAGCAGGACGAAAGGGCGGCGTGACCCATGACCGTATGGGACGACCTGGTCGGCCAGGAGAAGGTGTGCGCCGTGCTCGACGCGGCCGCCCGCGACGCCGACGCCCTGGTCACGGCGGCCGCGGCCGACGCCCCTCTCCCGCAGGCGTCCAGGATGACGCACGCCTGGCTCTTCACCGGCCCCCCCGGTGCCGGCCGCACGCAGACGGCCCGCGCCTTCGCCGCCGCCCTGCAGTGCGTGAGCCCCGACCGCGCCCTCGGCGGGGCACCCGGCTGCGGATTCTGCGACGGCTGTCACACCACCCTGATCGGCACGCACGCCGACGTCACCACCGTCGCCGCCGTCGGCACGCAGATCCTCGCCGACGACATGCGGGACACGGTCCGCAAGTCGTTCACCTCACCGGCGGGCGGCCGCTGGCAGGTCATCCTCGTCGAGGACGCCGAGCGCCTGAACGAGAAGTCCGCCAACGCCGTCCTCAAGGCCGTCGAGGAACCCGCCCCCCGCACGGTCTGGCTGCTGTGCGCCCCGTCCGTCGAGGACGTGCTGCCGACCATCCGGTCCCGCTGCCGCCACCTCAACCTGCGGACGCCGTCCGTCGACGCCGTCGCCGACATGCTCGTACGCCGCGAGGGCATCGAGCCCGACGTCGCCGCCGCGGTGGCCCGCGCCACCCAGGGCCACGTCGACCGGGCACGCCGCCTGGCCACCGACCCGGCCGCCCGCGAGCGCCGCGCCGCCGTGCTGAAGCTGCCGCTGCGGGTCGAGGAGATCGGCGGCGCGCTCAAGGCCGCCCAGGAACTGGTCGACGCGGCCGCCGAGGACGCCAAGCAGCTCGCCGAGGAGACCGACACCAAGGAGACCGAGGAGCTGAAGGCCGCCCTCGGCGCGGCCCAGGGCGGCCGGCTGCCGCGCGGCACGGCCGGGGTGATGAAGGACCTGGAGGACAAGCAGAAGCGCCGCCGCACCCGCACCCAGCGCGACAGCCTCGACCTCGCCCTGACCGACCTCACCGCCTTCTACCGCGACGTCCTGGCCCTCCAGCTCGGCTCCCGGGTGGCCATCGCCAACGCGGACGCCGAGGACCTCCTGGAGCGCCTCGCCCGCGGCAGCACCCCGGAGTCCACCCTGCGCCGCATCGAGGCGATCGCCGCCTGCCGCAAGGCCCTCGACCGCAACGTGGCGCCGCTCCTCGCGGTGGAGGCGATGACGATGGCCCTCAGATTGGGCTGACCGGGCACCCGTGCCCCGGACCGGGCCGACGGCAGCCCGGAAGACACCCGGAGGGCGCCCGGCGAGCAGCGGACGACGACGGACGGACGGCAACAGGCGGCGACGGGAGAAGCCGGGAACATCCGGAAGACACCGGAAGGCCCGGGGCATCTCCCGGAGGGCGGCAGGCAGTCCTCCGGGAGGCGCCGGGGGATCTCCAAGGGGCGCGGAAGACCTCCCGGAAGGCAACGGAGCGCACAAGACGTAACCCGTACGTGGCACACAGCGCGCACAGGGTGAGCATTTCGTCGCACAGAGTTACGCTCGCTCAATGCACACCAGGCGCACTCTCCGCACGTTCCGCACCGGAGCCCTCCTCCTGACCGCCGCGCTGCTGGCCACCGCCTGCTCCTCCGGGAGCGCCACGAGTTCCACCGGCTCGGCGGTGGCCGCGCTGCCCCGGGCCACGCCGGCGGCCCTGTCGCCGTACTACAAGCAGAAACTGATCTGGCGCGGCTGCGACGCCGCCGGTTTCGAGTGCGCCACGCTGAAGGCCCCGCTGGACTACGCCCGCCCCGCCGCGGGCGACGTCCGCCTCGCGGTGTCCCGCAAGAAGGCCACCGGCCCGGGCAGGCGGATCGGCTCGCTGCTGGTCAACCCGGGCGGCCCCGGAGGCTCGGCGGTCGGCTACCTGCAGCAGTACGCCGGCCTCGGTTACCCGGCCGGGATCCGCGCCCGCTACGACATGGTGGCGTTCGATCCGAGGGGCGTGGCCCACAGCGAGCCGGTGCAGTGCCTGGACGGGCCGGGGATGGACGCGTACACGCGGACGGACATCACACCGGACGACCGGCGCGAGACCGACGAACTCGTCGCCTCCTACAAGAGGTTCGCCGAGGGCTGCGGCGCCCGCTCGCCGAAGCTGCTGCGGCACGTGTCGACCGTCGAGGCGGCCCGGGACATGGACATCCTGCGCGCCGTGCTGGGGGACAGGAAGCTGAACTACGTGGGAGCGTCGTACGGAACGTTCCTCGGGGCGACGTACGCCGGGCTGTTCCCGCAGCGGGTGGGACGGCTGGTCCTGGACGGCGCGATGGACCCCTCCCTGCCCGCCCGGCGGCTGAACCTGGAACAGACCGCGGGCTTCGACACGGCGTTCCGGTCGTTCGCGCGGAACTGCGTGCGCCGGCCCGACTGCCCGCTGGGCGGCCCTGGCACCTCGCCGGAGCGGGCCGGCCGGAACCTCAAGGCGTTCCTGGAGAGGCTGGACCGGCGCCCCGTCCCCACCGGCGACGCCGGCGGCCGCAGGCTCACCGAGTCCCTGGCCACCACGGGCGTCATCGCGGCGATGTACGACGAGGGCGCCTGGCCGCAGCTGCGCCAGGCACTGGCCGCGGCGGCGAGGAGGAACGACGGCACGGGCCTGCTCGCCCTGTCCGACAGCTACTACGAGCGCGACGCCGGCGGCGGCTACAGCAACCTGATGTCCGCCAACGCCGCCGTGAACTGCCTCGACCTCCCGCCCGCCTTCGACACGCCCGACCAATTGCGGACGGCCCTGCCCGCTTTCCGCAAGGCGTCCCCCGTCTTCGGCGAAGGCCTGGCCTGGTCCTCCCTGAGCTGCGCGTACTGGCCGGTGCAGCCCTCGGGCGAGCCCCGCCGCATCGAGGCGAGGGGCGCGGCCCCGATCGTCGTGGTCGGCACCACCCGCGACCCGGCGACCCCGTACCGCTGGGCGCGGTCCCTGGCCCGCCAGCTCTCCTCGGGCCGCCTCCTCACCTACGAGGGCGACGGCCACACCGCCTACGGCCGCGGCAGCCGCTGCATCGACTCCACGATCAACGCCTACCTCCTGCGCGGCACCCCGCCCACGGACGGAAAACGCTGCTCATAGTCCCTCCCTCACTGGCCGGAACGCCTGCTTCCGGACCGTGGTCGGAGCATCCCCGGAAACTGTGTAGACTTACCGACGTTGCCGATCGCACCATGGTGCGGGCAGCGCGCCGCCTTAGCTCAGATGGCCAGAGCAACGCACTCGTAATGCGTAGGTCTCGGGTTCGAATCCCGAAGGCGGCTCCGTACAAGGCCAGGTCACCTACCTCGTGACCTGGCCTTTCGGCGTTCTGCCGAGTTTTCGGGTGCCCCTGCGGGCCCTGTCCGCCTCGGCTCCGGGCGTCTGCGCCCTCCGTGAGGGGGCAGGGGCCGGTTCGGCGGGCGGTCCCGGAAGCGATCGCACCGTCCCCGGGGTCCTTCGCGCGGCCCGGCCGCCGCCGCTCTCCGGCCCCGCACGCGGCCGAAGGGGTGGAACGGCGCGGCGTACTCGGGAAGTCCCCACCGTGAACGGCTAGCATCGCGGGCGCAGCCGCCGACAGCCGCCGACAGCCGGGACAGGGGGTGCGGGGATGCGGGAGCCGAGGCTCGCCGTCGCCGTGGTGACCATGGGGGACCGGCCCGACGAGGTCGACGCCCTGCTGGAGTCGGTGGCCGAGCAGGACCTCCCGCCCGAACGGATCGTGATCGTCGGCAACGGCTGTCCGCTCCCCGACTTCACCGAACGGCTGTCGCTGCCGGGGCGGGTCACCACCGTCGAGCTCGACGAGAACGTCGGCTGCCCCGGCGGGCGCAACGCGGCGATCGCCCGGCTCCGCGCGTTCGGCGACATCGACGTCGTCGTCGAGCTGGACGACGACGGCCTGCTCGTCGGGACCGGCGTACTGCGCCGCGTGCGGGAGCTGTACGCGGCCGACGACCGGCTCGGCATCGTCGGCTTCCGCATCGCCGACGAGCACGGCGAGACCCAGCGGCGGCACGTGCCCCGGCTCGGCGCCGCCGGCCCGCTGCGCGGCGGGTACGTCACCGGGTTCCTCGGCGGCGGGCACGCGCTGCGGATGGCGATGCTGGACGGGATCGGCGACTGGCCCGCCGAGTTCTTCTTCGCGCACGAGGAGACCGACCTGGCCTGGCGGGCCGCCGACGCCGGCTGGCGGATCCTGTACGCGCCCGAACTGCTGCTCCGGCACCCGAAGACCTCGCCCGCCCGGCACGCCATCTACCACCGGGTCAACGCCCGCAACCGGGTCTGGCTGGTCCGGCGCCGGCTGCCGCTGCCGCTCGTCCCGGTGCACCTGGCGGTGTGGGTGCTGCTGACCGTCGTGCGGAACCGGTCGTCGCCCGGGGCGCTGCGCGCGTGGTTCGGGGGGTTCGCGGAAGGTGTGCGGGAGCCGGCGGGGGAGCGGCGGCCCATGCGCTGGCGGACGGTGTGGCGGCTCAGCCGGCTGGGACGGCCGCCCGTGCTGTGACGCGGGCGGCGTGCGAGGAGAATCGGCGGCCGCGCACGGAGGGCGGGGGAAAGCGGGCGAGGGCCCCGATCGGTCACCTCCGCCGGCCGGGGCCCTCGTTCGTCCCCGGATCCGGCCGCGGCGGCGACACTCCCCCGAGCGACGCGTCGTACGCGTGCGCCCCCGGGCCAGATCCGATGTTGTGATCACATCAGGTCGCACCAACGGGTCGCTAACATGTGGCCAACGGCTCCCCGCGATGTCGTGGGCCGGTTGGCGTGAAGTCGCCCCAGGGCGGCGGAGGATGACCGAACAGTAGCGGATTCTGGCGGAGGCCGTCGTGAAGAAGGTGGCGGAAAACCATCGCGAAGTGGGTGGGAATCCGCCAGGAACGGTGGGTGTCCGCGGGAAGGGCGCATCCGGGCGCGGTGCGCGGGAAGGCAACGGGGCGGTGTGATGCGGTGCGAACTGCGGTGCGAGCTGCGGTTCGGACTGCTGGGACCGCCGGTCCTCTACGACGTCCGGGGCGACGGGACCGACGTCCCCGGCTCCGCGGCCGAAGCCCTCGCCCCCGCGGTCGGCGCCCCCGCGGCCCCCGCCCGGGTCCGTCCCCTCTCCAGCCCCAAGGCGCGGGCCCTGCTGGCCGTACTGCTGCTCGAAGCCGGCCGGGCCGTCTCCGTCGAGTCGCTCAAGGAGGCGCTGTGGGGCGGCGCCCCGCCCCCGTCGGCGCAGGCCTCGCTGCACAACCACGTGGCCCGGCTGCGCCGGCTGCTCGACGACCCCGAGCGGCTGCGGTCGGTGCCGTCGGGATACGTGCTGCGCGTCGAGCAGGGTGAGCTGGACGTCCATGTCTTCGAGACCCAGGTCGCCGCGGCGCGCGCCGCGCACGCCGGGCGCGACTGGGCGGGCGTCGTGCGCGCGTGCTCCACGGCGCTCGCGCTCTGGCGCGGCACGCCGCTGGCCGGACTGCCGTCCGAGATCGGCGGCTACGCCTTCGCCCAGCGCCTCCAGGAAGCGCGGCTGCTGCTCCTGGAGTGGCGCTACGACGCCGAACTCGCCCTGGGCGGCACGCGGCTGGCCGGCCTGGTCCCGGAGTTGGCGGCACTGGCCGCCGAGCACCCGTTGCGGGAGGCGTACCACCGGCAGCTGATGCTGGCCCTGCACCGCACCGGCCGCCAGGCCGAGGCCCTCGCCGTCCACCGCGATCTGCGCGACCGCCTCGTCGAGGAACTCGGCGTCGAGCCGGGCCCGGCGGTGCGCGAGGCCCACCTGGAGGTGCTGCGCGGCACCGCGCAGACCTCACCGCAGGACGGCGGCGCGCCGGCCGGGACCCGGAATCCCCCGAAGCCCCACCAGGCCGGGGAGCCCTCCGCTCCCGGCGCCCTCCAGCCGCTCCGGCCGGCCCAGCTCCCGCCGCCGCCCGTCCACTTCACCGGCCGTACCGCCGTGCTCGACGAGTTGCGCCGCACCCTCACCCCCGGCCCGCACCCGGCCGTCGCGGTCATCACCGGCATGGCCGGGGTCGGCAAGAGCGCGCTCGCCCTGCACATCGCCCACGAGCTGCGGGAACGCTTCCCCGACGGGCAGCTGTACGTCAACCTGCACGGCGCCACCCCGGGCATGGCCCCGCTGACGCCCGGCCAGGCGCTCGCCGCGCTGCTGCGCGACCTCGGCGCCGACCCCCGTGCCATCCCGGAACACCCGGACGCGGCGGCCGCGCTGCTGCGCTCCCTGCTCGCACCGACGCACACGCTGATGGTCCTGGACGACGCCGCGAACGCCGCGCAGGTGCGTCCCCTGCTGCCGGCCGGTCCCGGCTGCGCGGTGATCGTCACCAGCCGGTCGCCGCTCACCGCGCTCGACGGCGCCCGCCGCTTCCCGCTCGCCCCGCTGTCCGCCGAGGACAGCGCGGCCCTGCTGCGGGCGGCCTCCGGCCGCGACGGCCCGGACGGCCCGGACCGCATCGACGCCGCCCACCCCCTCGTCGAACTCACCGGCCGCCTCCCGCTGGCCCTGCGCGTCGTCGCCGCCCGGCTCGCCGCCCGCCGGGTCCTCACCCCGGACGTGCTGGCCGGCCAGCTGACCGCCACGGAAGGGCGCCTGCACCACCTGGAGTACGACGACCTCAGCGTCCGCCGCTCCCTGGCCGTCGCGCACGACGCGCTCGCCGCCTCCGACCGCGAGGCCGACCGGGACGCGGCCCTCGCCCTGCGCCGCATCGGCGCGCTGGACCTGCCCGCGTACGGGGCCCCGCTGCTGGCCCGCCTCACCGGCACCGACGAGCGCCGCGCCGAGGCCGCCCTCGACCGCCTCGTCGACGTGGCCCTGCTGGAGGAGACGGCGTACGGCCGGTACGCGCCGCACGACCTGGTGCGCGACTTCGCGCGGGAGCTCGCGCAAGGGGAGCGCGCGGGGGACGGTCCCGGCGGCGACGTCGCCGAGATCGCCCTGCGCTGGTACGCCGCCGTCGCCGAGCGCACCCTCACCGCCATCGTCGAACCCGGCCTCGACCGGGAGGACCGCCGCCGCCCCACCGCCGCGCAGCCGCCCGAGCACGCGGCGCACGTGACGGCCGTCGCCCCCTTCCCCGCGCCCGAGGACGCCTTCGCCTGGGGCGACGCGGAGCTGGAGAACATCGTCGCGCTGGTCGAGCGATACGCCGGGAACACCGACGACGCCGACGACACCGGGAGCACCGGGAACGCCGACGACCGCCGGGCCGCCTGGGCGCTGGTCCTGGTCCGGCTCGTCTTCCCGTACGTCCAGCGCAGCGGCCGGGTCGCGGAGATGGAGGTGCTGGGCCGGGCCGCCCTGGACGTGGCGCGACGGCTCGGTGACGAGGCCGCCGAGGCGTACGCGCTGGGCGATCTCGCCGGCCTGCACTTCCTCACCGGCCGCCACGGCGACGCCCTCGCCCTCACCGACCGGGCGCTGGCGATCTGGCGGCGGCTCGGCGTGCTCTCCTGGATCCGCCGCTGTCTGAACAACCGGGGCCTGCTCCTCGAAGGGCTCGGCCGCCACGCCGAGTCCGGCGACGCGCTGCGGCAGAGCCTCGAACTCTCGCGGCAGCTGAACGACCCGTACGGCGAGGCCGTCACCTACAGCCACCTCGGCAACCTGTACGAGCACACCGACCCGCGGGCCGCGATCGAGCAGCACCGGCGGTCGCTCGCCATCGGCGACGCGATCGGGAACGTGATCGTGCAGCACTCGGCGCACTGCAACATCGGGTACGCCCACCTCACCCTCGGCGAGCCGGCCGCCGCCGCGGAGCACTTCGAGGAGAGCCTGCGCATCCTCGGCGGCCACGGCGACTGGCACGGCGAGTCCCAGACCCGGCTCGGCCTGGTCCGCGCCCTGCGCCTGCTCGGCCGCACCGAGCGGGCCGCCCACGAGTGCGCCGAGCTGCTGCGCCGCGCCGACGCCCGCGCCGACCGCTACATGGGCGGCCTCGCCCGGCACCAGCACGGGCTGCTGCTGCGGGAGCGGGGCCAGGACCGGGAGGCGTACCAGGAGTGGCGCCGGGCTCTCGCGGCGCTGGCCGGGACGGACGAGCGGACCGTGCTGGGGGAACTGCGGGAGCTGATCGCCGCGGCCGAGGCAGCGGCCGGGACCGGGGCCGAAGCGACGGACGAGGCCGCGGCCGAGGCCGACGTACGCTGACCAGGCCGCAGCGGTACGGCAGTTCGCCGCCGCCGTCGTCGGTCGTCCGGTGCCGGCGCGGCGTTCCGCCACCGTCGGTCACTTGGCGTCCGCGTAGCACTCCACCACCGCCGTGGTGAACGGGAACCGCACCGGCGTCTCGCCGAACGTCAGCCGTCCGGCGAGGTCGGCCGCCTCGCGGATCGCGGCGACGACCGCGTCGGCCTCCTCCTCGGGACAGTGCACAATCACCTCGTCGTGCTGGAAGAAGACCAGCTCGGCCGCCAGGCCGGCGCAGGCCCGCCGCAGCGCGGCGAGCAGCAGCAGCGCCCAGTCGGCGGCGCTGCCCTGGACGACGAAGTTGCGGGCGAACCGGCCCCGCGCGCGGGCGTCGGCGGTGGCGTGTCCGGGCACCCGCGGCCGGTCCTCGGCGTCCTCCTCCGCCACGGGGATGCCGGCCTCCCCGGCCGGATCCTCCGCCGCCCGGGCCGCCGGGGGACAGGTGCGCCCCAGCCAGGTCCGCACGAGCCGTCCCTCCTCGCCCGCGCGGGCGGCCTCGTCGACGTACGCCACCGCCTTCGGGAAGCGGCGCCGCAGCGTGGCGAGGTTCCGCAGGCCGTCGCCGGAGGTCTGGCCGTAGACCGCGCCGAGCACGGCGAGCTTGGCCTGGGCGCGGTCGCCGGAGAAGGCGCGGTCGGACACCGACTGGTACAGGTCGGTCTCCCGGGCCGCCACCGCCATCAGACCGGGGTCGCGGGAGATCGCCGCCAGTACCCGCGGCTCCATCTGGTCGGCGTCGGCGACGACGAGCCGCCAGCCGGGGTCGGCGACCACGGCCCGCCGGATCACCCTGGGGATCTGCAGGGCGCCTCCGCCGTTGGTCACCCAGCGCCCGGTGACGGTCCCGCCCGCCAGGAACTCCGGCCGGAACCGCCCGTCCCGCACCCAGTCCTGCAGCCAGGACCAGCCGTGGGCGACCCAGATGCGGTACAGCCTCTTGTACTCGATCAGCGGCTTCACGGCCGGGTGGTCGACGGACTCGATCTCCCAGCGGCGGGTGGATCCGATCCTGATCCCGGCCTGCGCGAACGCCTTGACGACGTCGGCGGGCAGGTCGGGCCGCACGCGGCGCCCGAACGCGGCGGACACCTCGTCGGCCAGCTCGGCCAGCCGGCGCGGCTCGCCGCCGCCCGCGTACCGCTCGCCGAGCAGGTCGTGCAGCACCTCGCGGTGCACGTCGGCCCGCCAGGGCAGTCCCGCGTGATTCATCTCGGCGGCCACCAGCATCCCCGCCGACTCGGCCGCCGTCAGCAGCCGCATCCGGTCCGGGTGCTCGGTCCGCTCGTGCCGCCGCTGCTGCTCGGCGTAGACCTCGGCGAGGTCGGCCAGCGGCACGTGCGCGCCCCGCGGCTCGAACAGCGGGGACTGCGCGCCCGGCTCGGCGGACCGCTGCGGCGGGTCGGGCGGTACGGGGCCGCCGCGCAGCCGGGCCAGGGCGGCGGCGGCCGAGCGGGGTTCGCCGTGGCGCCCCTCGTGGCCGAGGAGGAGGTTCTCGGCGTCCTCGACGTCGTAGCACCGCTCCACGCGCACCCCCGCGGCGAGCAGGCGCGGGTAGACCTCGGCGGTGGACCGCCACACCCACCGGGTGACGCCGGGGCGGCTGCGCACGGCCTCGGCGAGGTCCGGCTCCCACCGCACCGGGCCGGCGGGCAGCCCGTCCGGACCGAGGGGGGCGATCTCCACGCCGCCGTCCTCGGCCGGGGCGAGCGCCCACCGGTCGGCCATGCCGCGAGTGTGCCAGGCGGGTCCGACAACGGGGTCCCGGCCCCGGTCACCGGGTCTCAGTCCCGGTCCGGCTGCTCCTCCTGCTCCGCGCCCTCCCGCGCGATCAGCGACAGCGCCTCGGCGAGGTACTCCTCCGTCCTGCCCTTGTCGAGGCCGAGACCGCTGAGCACACCCGTGCCGTTCTCGTGCTCCAGCAGGGCCAGCAGCAGGTGCTCGGTGCCGACGTAGTTGTGGCCGAGACGCAGGGCCTCGCGGAAGGTGAGCTCCAGGACCTTCTTCGCCGCGGAGCCGTACGGCACCAGCTCCGGGGCCTCCTCGACGGCCGGCGGGAGCGCCGCGGCGGCGGCCTCGCGGACCGCGTCCAGGGTGACGCCCTGCTCGGCGATCGCCTTCGCGGCCAGGCCCTCCGGTTCGGCGAGCAGGCCGAGGACGAGGTGCTCGGGCACCCCCTCGGCGTTGCCCGCCGCCCTGGCCGCCTCGTGCGCGGCCATCACCGCGTTGCGCGCGCGGGGCGTGTAGCGGTTGAAGCCCTGGTTCGGGTCGAGGCCGGCGGACTCCTTCGGCACGAAGCGCTTCTGCGCGGCCTGCCGGGTGACCCCCATGCTCCTGCCGATGTCCGTCCAGGAAGCGCCCGAGCGCCGGGCCTGGTCCACGAAGTGGCCGATCAGGTGGTCGGCCACCTCGCCGAGGTACTCGCCGGCGAGCACCGCGTCCTGGAGCTGTTCCAGGGGTTCGGCGTGGACCTTCTTGATGACCCTGATGAGGTCGTCGAGGCGTACGGATGACGTGAAGTCGGGGTTCGTCGTCATGTGTCAACCGTAGGTTGACGGCCCGGAGGTGTCAACCGGAAGTTGACAATTGAGGAGGGGGTCCCGTCGCCCGGGCGCTCCCGCGCTCCGGGCCGGATCCCGGGGAACGGGACGACACCGCCGGCCGTGGCACCATCACCGGGTGAGCACGTCCAGCACCGTCGACCGCGCCTTCCGGACCGCCCTCTACGAGAGCGCGGGGAACACCCGGAACACCCGGAACACCAGGAGTGCCCGGAACGCCGACGCCGCCCTCGACACCGCCGCCTCCCTGCTCGCGGCCGACCCGGCGGCGGACGCCGAACTGGCCCGCCGGGGCGAGGAGTTCGTGGCGACGGCCTGGCGGCGCGGCTGGCAGCCCGCCGACGTCGTGCGGATCGTGCGCCGCGAGCTGGACGACGGGCACGTCCGCCTGGCCGCGGCGCTGATCCGGGCGCAGGCGGCGCGCGACCGTCCGCGCGGGCGCCGCTGGGCCGCACAGCTCGACGCGCTGCCCGCCGACGCGCCGCCGCGCACCGACCGCTTCTCGCACGCCACGGCCGTCCTGGAGCTGTACCGCCTGCTGCTGCGGCTGCCCGCGCTCGAACCCGTCGACGAGCCGGCGTCCGCCTCCCGCCCGGAGTCCCGCACGCTCGCCCGCATCCGCGCGCTGCTCGCCAAGGCCGAGGCGACCGCGTACCCGCAGGAGGCGGAGGCCCTCAGCGCCAAGGCGCAGGAGCTGATGGCCCGGTACAGCGTCGACGAGGCCCTGCTGGCGGCACGGGCGCCCGATCCCGACGCCCCCGGCGCCTGCCGGATCGGCGTGGAGCCGCCGTACGAGCAGGCCAAGGCGGTGCTGCTGGACGCGGTGGCCGCCGCCAACCACTGCCGGGCGGTGTGGAACGAGCCCTTCGGCTTCTCCACCGTGGTCGGCTTCGAAGCCGACCTGGAGGCCGTCGAACTCCTCTACACCTCGCTGCTGGTGCAGGCCGAGGCCGCGATGACGAGGGCGGAGGCGGCGCAGCGCGCGGGCGGCCGCAAGCGGACCAAGACCTTCCGCCAGTCCTTCCTCGCGGCCTACGCCCACCGCGTCGGCACCCGCCTGCGCGCCGCCGCCGAGCACGCCGCCACCGGGACGGCGGCCGAGGCGGCGGAGGTGCTGCCGGTCCTCGCCTCCCGCGAGGCCGCGGTCGCCGACCGCCTGGAGCGGCTGTTCCCCGAGACGACCACGACCCGGCTGCGCGGCGTCGGCGACGCGGCGGGCTGGACGGAGGGGACCCGGGCGGCCGACGAGGCCCAGGTCAGGTCCCGCCGGCCGCTGCGCTGACCCGCGCCTCAGTCGCCGGCCTGCTGGAACGGGGTCACCGAGGCGTCCGGCGCGCCCTCGCCCTCGAGCGCGACCTCGCCGTAGGACCAGGTGAAGCTGTGCGTGCCGGAGGCGCCGGGCAGACCGAACGTCGCCTTGCGCGCGGCGAGGCTCTGCGCGCCGCCCGCCTCGCCGCGCGCGTAGGTGACGGTGAAGGACGCGGTGGCGCCCTGGGCGAGGGTCACCTGCTGGGCCGCGGCGGCCTGGTCGCGCGGGACGTCCACCGTGGTGGTGCCGGCGGCCAGGGTGACGGTGGGGAAGCCGTCGAGGGTGCACGAGGAGCCGTTGTTGGTGAGGACGACCGAGACGGTGCCGGTGTCCCCGGCGGCCGGCGCGGGGCTCGCCTCGACCTGCACGCCGACCTCGTCGAGCCGGCAGGCCGTGCCCGTCGGCGCGGCCTCGCCGCCGTCGTCCGTGCCGCCGCCGCTGCCCCCGTCGTCGCAGGCGGTCAGCAGGAGGGCGGCGCACAGGGCGGAGACGGCGAACGGGATGGCGGTGGCGCGCATGGCGGATTCCTCTGGGACGTGACGAACGGTGCCGGACGAGCGGGTCCCCGGGCCGTGGAGCGGCCGTGGACCGGCTGCAAGGATCATCACGTACGAGGCCGGGGGACGGTCGCCCGCCCCGCCGCCGCGGAGGTCCTCGGGGTCAGGGACCGGGGTCCTCGGCCGGCGGCCCGCCCGGCGGCCCGCCGCCCCCGGACCGGGTGCGGGTCTCCGTGCCGGGGCCGCCCTGCCGGGTGACGTTCGGCGTCGCGCCGCCGACGGAGCCGCCCGTCCCGGTCCGCTCCTCCGGTCCTCGCCGCCGTCGCCGCACGCAGTCGGCGCCGGCGCGCCCGCCAGGCCGGGCGGCG
>NZ_BAAATK010000033.1:0-75203 GCF_039533365.1 Streptomyces glaucus | reverse complement strand
CTCGCTGGGACCCGCGAGTGCCTGGGCACGAATCTCGTGCAGTTCGGCCACCCGCTCCCGCGCGTCGATGGGTTCAACCGTCGTCAGGGGCCTGTCGCCCAGTGCGGTCATGCGAGTTTCCTCCTCACGAGCATGACAGGCGCGTACGAACCGCCGCCGTACGGCTGTCGGGGATGCCGCCGCCGCTCAGCACCGCCTCGGCCGGCAGCCGGTGCACGGTGGCCCGGGGGGCCGGGCCCCTGAGCGCGGCGGCCGCCGCATGGTCCGGGCCGCAGGGCACGTCGAGGACGCTCCAGCCGTGGGGCCCGGGCGGAGTGTCCGGGCCGTCGTCGCCCACGTACACCTCGGACGTCCAGCCGCCGACTCCCTCGCCCGTTCCCTTCAGATACGCCTCCTTGCGGGCCCAGACCCGGGCGAAGAAGGCCGGGCGGTCCCGGGCCGCCACGTCGGCCAACTGCCTCTCCTCCCCAGGATGGAGAGCCGATCGGCACACCTCCACCCGCTCCGGACGCGGCAGCGCCTCGATGTCGACGCCCACCGGTGCTCGGGCCACGCCGACGAGCACCGCGCCCCGGCTGTGCGACAGCGAGAAGAACGGGGCGCCGGGCCCGGCGCCGGCCAGCACCGGCCGGCCGTGCGGACCGCCGCACCGGGGACAGCGGGCGCGGGTGAAGGCCAAATCCCGTGCCGGAATCCGGAGATAGGCTCCGAGCAGGCGTCGCAGCGCGATGTGCGCGGCGACGTACAGGGCACGGTCGGCGGGCCGCCGGAAGGCGGCGGCGCGCCGCCGCTCGGAGTCGTCGAGTTCGTCGAGGGGGACCGGCAACCGCCCGGGCGGGGTCAGTAACCACAAATCCAACTGGTCGGCGTTCAGGGAGAGTTCCGTCATACCGACCGGCGGCGTACGTCGTCCAGCAGGACCGCCTGCCGCAGGGTGTGCGCGCGGGGCGCGGACCCGGCGCGCACCGCGGCGGCGAAGGCGGTGACCGTGGCCGCGACCTGGTCGGCGGGGTCCAGCCGGATTTCCTCCGTGCCGCGCCCCTGCAGACCGATCACGGGCACGAGACCGGCCGGCGGGGTGAACGCCCGGTCCACCGTGATACGGCCCTCGCTGCCCCACAGTTCGTACCGCGAGAGGTAGGCGTGCTCCATGCCGAACGTCAGATGCGCGGTGACTCCGTCGGGGGTGGCCAGCAGCGCGGCGCCCGAGGTCTCGACCAGCCGCCCGGCGCCCCGGGTGAGCCGGGCGCCGACGACGTCGAGGGCGGGCCCCAGGAAGTGCAGGGCGGCCCGCAGCGGATACAGGCCGACGTCCGCCAGCGCGCCCCCGCCGAGCTCGGGGTCGTACCGGATGTCGTCGTCCGGAAGCGGTGGGATGGTGAACGCCGCGTGGAAGGAGCGCAGTTCACCGATCCGCCCCTCGGCGAGGAGCCGCCGCACCGCCTCGTGCCGGGGATGATGGACGAACATGACGTTCTCCATCAGCGCCACACCCTGCTTCGCGGCGAGGTCGAGAAGCCGCTCGGTGCTCTCCGGGTCCGTCGTCAAGGGCTTCTCGGCCAGCACGTGCTTGCCCGCGTGCAGCGCCGCCTCCACCCACGGCGCGTGCAGCGCGGCCGGCAGCGGCACGTACACCGCCTGCACGTCGTCGGAGCCGAGCAGTTCGGCGTACCCCTGGACCGGACGGCAGCCGAAGCGCCCGGCGACCTCCTCGGCCCGGGCCCGGTCGCGGCTGGCGACCGCGGCGACCTCCAGATCGGGGGAGGCGGTGAACGCCGGCAGCATCCGCCGGACCGCGATGTCCGCGCAGCCGAGGACCCCGATGCGCACGGGCGCGCTCATCGGCTGCCCGCCGTGGTGGCGTTGAGGCAGGCCAGCAGGGTGCGGGCCTGCACGTTGAGGTAGTGGCCGTGGCGGATCAGCCAGGTCAGCTGGTCGGGGGTGACCCAGGCGTAGCCGGGCGGCGGGTCGAGCGGGGCGTCCAGCTCGTCGGCGTCGACGAGCAGGTACCGGCTCTCGGCGTTGAGGAACCGGCCGCCCTCCTCCGAGTGCACGGCCTCGTACCGGATCCGGTCCACCGGTGCCTGAAGCACGGTGTCGAGGAACAACGGGCGCTCCTTCTCCGGCAGATGGGCGTAATTGCCCGGCGTGTACTGGACCGTGGGGCCCAGCTCGATGGTGTCCAGGAAGCCGCCCTCGACGCGGGCGTGCACCAGCACATGGGGGATGCCGTCGAACACGCGGGTGAGGAAGGCGGTGACGCCCAGGCCCACCGGCTCGAACAGGGGCTGGGTCCAGCTGGTGACCTCGCGGTTGCCGGCCTGCACGGCCACCGCGACGACCTTGAAGTAGCGCTCCGCCTCGTGCTCGATGGCCATCTCGCCGCGCCGCCAGCCGGGCAGCCCGGCCAGCGGGACGCGCTCGGCGTGCACGTCGTGCCGTGCGCGTTCCCCGGTGATCCAGGACAGCAGCTCGGCGTCGGAGTGCAGTGCGCCGGTCGCCCGCTGGGGGACGGGCAGGCAGGACAGGACCGTACGCGCATCCATGTTGACGACATTGTCCCGGTGCAGCAGCTCCGCGATCTGCCCCAGGGTGAGCCAGCAGAAGTCGTCGAGGAGGGGCACGTCGCCTGCCGCCTCCACGATCATGTTGCGGTTGGACTTGCGGAAGAACCACGAGCCGTGTTCGGACTGCAGCACGTCCGCGATGATCCGGCCGCGGCCCGGACCGACGAAGTGCTCGATGTACTTCACGTCCGCGCCCTGATGGGCCTTGGTGTAGTTGCTGCGGGTGGCCTGCACCGTGGGGGACAGCTGCAGCAGGTTGGGGTTGCCGGGCTCCATCTTCGCCTGCATGAGGAAGTGCAGGACGCCGTCGAACTCCTTGGCCAGGATGCCCAGGATGCCGACCTCGGGCTGCTTGATGATGGGCTGGTGCCACTCGGCGTACGGGCCGTCGCCGTAAGGCCCGTCCCGCTCGATGACGTGCAGGCCCTCGACCGTGAAGAACCGGCCGCTGCGGTGCACCAGGTTCCCCGTGGTCTCCTCGAACGACCAGCCGTCCAGGCCGGCGAAGGGGATCCGGTCCACTCGGAAGGCGTTGACGCGGCCCCGCTCGGCGAGCCAGTCGGGGAAGTCCGTGGTCGGCAGATGGACGCCCTCGGTGATGGCGGCCGACAGGGCGAGCCGGTCCGCCAACTGCGTCGCGCTGTCGCGTGGTTGAAGGATCAAAGGCAGCATCGATGACAACTCCCCGTGTGGGATGGGTCCGGGTCCGGTGTGTCCGGGAGGCGCGACGTACGGCTCATCCGACGTCGACGATGGTGAACAGGCCCTTCTTGACGAGCCCGATGCCGTCGGTGGCGCTCTTCGACCAGGTGATCGCGGCGTACCGGGTCCGCTCCAGGGGCACCTGCACCACCGACGAGACGCCCGTGGACAGGTGCAGACTCCCCAGGCTGACCGAGGTGAACGGGGAGTTCGGCGGGAGAGTGCCGTCGTCGGGCACGGCGTCGAAGTAGGCCTTGAGGTCGGCCTCGGTCGTGCCCTCCTTGATCTGTACGAAGAGCAGCTCGTTGACCTGGCCGGGGATCTCGTTCACGTACCGCAGGGGCCGGCCGGCGCGCGGTGTGCCGCGGACCTCGAAGCGGGGGCCGACGCCTGGCACGTTCTTCGCCACGACCGTCGCGGTCGGGGTCAGGCCCTGGACGACGGTGTCGCCGGTGACGGTCAGCCAGCGGTAGCGCGGTTCGGCGTCGCCCGCCGCCAGGTAGTCGAACAGCAGGTAGGTGCCCGGGTACAGGCGTTGGGTGAACGATCCGGGCTGACCTGGATGGATCACCAGCCCGCCGAGCAGGGTCGCGGTCTCGTCCAGGTCCCTCGCCCCCTGAGGGACGTCGGACGGGGTGTTGGACAGCGCCCGGGACAGGGCGTCCAGGAAGTCGTCCCAGCCCTTGCCGTTCTTCAGGCGGGCCAGCCCGATCCAGCCCCTGCCCGGCTGCGTGGTCGAGGCGCGGAAGGTGGTCAGGCCGGGCCGGGTGCTCGCCGGAGCGGTGAACCCCTCGGCGGTCGAGGAGAGCTCCATCGTGTGCGACGCCTCGGCCGTGTCCACCGACCGCGTCCCCGGGGCCGCGGTGGACGGTGCCGCGAGGGCGGGCCCCTGGAGTGCGGCCAGCAGCAGTGCGGCGCCGGCCAGCACGGTCGGCGTACGCGTCGCGCGCTTCGTCTTCTTCTGGCTGTTGCGGTTCATCGAGGGAACCTCACTGGCCTTTCGGTGTCAGGCAGGTGCGGATGCGTCGGACGGCACGGACGCCGTGAAGTCGCTGAGGATCCGCCGGTAGTAGTCGCGGCCGAAACCCATCTGCGCGACCCGCGGCACCAGGGCGCGCAGCTTCTCCGTCGAGATCACGTGCTGGCGGCCGCCGGTCTCGACGAACTCCCGGCGCGCCTCCAGCCCGAGAGCCTGGGCGAGATGGTCGACGATGTCCTCCACCGGCACGGCGAAACCCGACGCCACGTTGACCGTCTCGGCCCGCAGATCCGTGGCGAGCAGATGATCGATGACGGTGATGACGTCGCTCACGTCGATCAGATCACGGGCCGCGCCCCGGTGCACGCGGACCACTCCCTGCCTCAACTGCCGCACCAGGGTGGGCAGCAGCTGATGCTCGGGCTGGTCGGGGCCGACCAGATGACCCAGCCGGAGGATGAGGTGGTCGGCGCCGGACTCGCGCAGCAGTTCTTCGAGGGCGAGCTTGTGCGCGCCGTAGGGGGTGCAGGGCGTCACCGGGGTGTCCTCCCGGCCGGGCCCCTCGGCGAGTCCGTACATACCGGTCGCCGCGGTCGAGAAGAACAGCAGCCGCCGGCCGGTGTCCAGGCACCGCTTCGCGACCTCGCGCAGCAGCGCCGCCTCGCGGGCGAAGTCCTCGTCGGAGGTCCCGCTCGCCCACGACACCCCGGCGGCGAGGACCACGGTGTCCGGATGCCGTTCGGCCAGCGGGCGCAGGTTCCGCGCCAGGAAACCGGTTCCCACAATGTCCATACGTCGTCGTCCCGATCTCTGGAGGAGGAAGAGGACCGGAAGAGGTCCGGTCCGGCTCAGCCGCGCGCGGCCACGAACTCCTTGATCGAGGCGGTGACGTAGTCCAGCATCTCGTCGGTGAGCGCCGGGTAGACCCCGATCCAGAAGGTGTGCTCGGTGATGATGTCGCTGTTGGTCAGTTCGCCCACGATCCGGTGCGGCTGGTCGATGTAGGCCGGGTGCCGGGTCAGGTTGCCGGCGAACAGACGGCGGGTGCCGATCTTGCGGCCCTCCAGGAAGTCCACCAGCTCGGCGCGGCTGAAGGGCGCCTTTGGGTCCACGGTGATCACGAAACCGAACCAGCTGGGCTCGGAACGCGGCGTGGCCTCCGGCAGCAGCAGCCCCGGAACGCCGTCCAGGCCCTCGCGCAGCCGCCGCCAGTTGCGCTGCCGGGCCTCGATGAAGGAGTCCAGCTTGGCCAGCTGGGTCAGACCGAGCGCGGCCTGGATGTCGGTCGCCTTCAGGTTGTAACCGACGTGCGAGAAGATGTACTTGTGGTCGTAGCCGGCCGGCAGGGTGCCCATCTGGTACTTGAACCGCTTCAGGCACCGGTCGTTCTCACCCGGCTCGCACCAGCAGTCCCGGCCCCAGTCCCGCAGCGACTCCACGATCCGGGCCAGCGCCAGGTTGGACGTCAGGACGCACCCGCCCTCGCCCATCGTGAGGTGGTGCGCCGGATAGAAACTGACGGTGGTCAGATCGCCGAAGGTGCCGGTGAGCTTCCCGTCGTACAGCGAGCCGACCGCGTCGCAGTTGTCCTCGATCAGGAAGAGGTCGTGCTCCTGGGCGAGCTGGGCGATCTCGGTGACTTCGAAGGGGTTGCCGAGCGCGTGCGCGATGATGATGGCCCGTGTTTTGGGACCGATCGCCGCGGCCACCCGGTCGGCGGTCGCGTTGCAGGTGGTGAGGTCCACGTCCACGAAGACCGGGATCAGGCCGTTCTGCAGGATCGGGTTGACCGTGGTCGGGAAGCCCGCCGCGACCGTGATCACCTCGTCGCCCGGCTTGAGCCGGCGGTCCTCCAGGACGTGCGAGGTCAGCGCCGACACGGCCAGCAGGTTCGCCGACGAGCCGGAGTTCGTCAGGTGCGCCTTGCGCCGCTTCAGGCGCCGGGCGAACTGCGACTCGAACTTGCGGGAGCTGGTCCCGGCCGCGATGCGCATCTCCAGGGCGGCCTCCACCAGCGCCACCCGGTCCGCGTCCTCCAGGACCGCTCCGGACGGCCAGATCTCCGTCGTCCCGGGGATGAACTCGCGTTCCGGAGAGGCTTCCTGGTGGTACTTGCGGACCTCTTCGAGGATCAGATCCTTGCGGTCGCTCATGGTTCATTCCCTTCCTCGGCCGGTGCGCCGGCCGTGATGCCGAGTGGTGTGCCGGGCGGTGGGTGCACCGGCGGCAGTACGGATGCGAGAAGGTCGCGCAGGGAGTCGTCGACGCTGCGCCGCGGGCGCCAGCCGAGCAGGCTCCGGGCGCGGGAGACGTCCAGGCACTGCCGGGCCACGTCGGTGCGCGAGGCCTGTGCCTCGGCCGCCTCGGCCAGCGGGATCTCCAGCCCGCTGAGCGCGATCATCCGGTCGATCAGCCCACGCATCGGGACCGCCTCGCCGCGGCCCACGTTGATCACGCGGCCGGTGACGGCCGCCCCGGGCGCCGTGGCCGCGGCCAGTACCGCGTCGGTGACGTCACCGACGTCCACCAGGTCGCGGGCCGCGCGCAGCGGCGGCAGGCGCAGCGCCTCGGCCTGCTCGCCGCGCGCGCCGGCCCGGGCCGCCGTGGCGAGGTGGCCCGCCACCCGGCCGAAGAGACTGCCCTCGGGGACCCCGGCACCGATCACGTTGGCGAGCCGCAGCACCACCCCGTCGACGCCCCGCTCCCGCGCGGCGCGCAGCACGGCCTGCGTCCCCTGGAGTTTGGTACGGCCGTACGGGGTCACCGGGGCGGGCTCGTGGTCCTCGCCGGTGACCCCGTCCGGGGCGCCGGCCCCGTACTCGTGCACGCTGCCGAGCTGGACCAGCCGTACCGGTGGGCCGGGCAGTGCGGCGAGCGCCGCGACGACCCGCTCCACCAGTTCGGCGTTGCCCGCGGCCATCTCGGCCTCGTCGGCCCGCCAGGCCCGGCCGGCCGCGTTGACCACGACGTCGGCGCCGACCGCGGCGAGGGCTGCCGCGATCTCGTCCGGCGCCGCGCCGAGCAGGTCCAGGCGCGTGACCGTCACCCCGGCGGCGACGGGCGCGCCGGAGAGGACCGGTACGGCGCCGGCCGACCCGGGGCGGACCGGCGTGCGGCCGGCCGGGGCGCCAGCCGCCGAAACAGGGCCGGCCGGGGTGGCGGGAGCAGGTGGTGCGCCGGCCGCCGGTCCGGGGTACGGGGGGACGGCCCAGGTGGGGTCGGGCTGCGCGGTGCGGGAGAGCAGGTGCACCCGGGCGCCCCGCGCGGCGAAGGCCGCGCCGAGGTGACGGCCCAGGAAACCGGTGCCGCCCAGGACCGCGACCGACAGCCCGGCCACCGGGCGGTGGTCAGGCCGCACGGCTGGTTCCGTGCTTGACGGCCTTCCACCAGTCGGGGTTGTCCCGGTACCAGGCGACCGTGTCCGCCAGGCCCCGCTCGAAGGTGATCTGCGGCGCGTAGCCGAGCTGACTGCGGATCTTGGACTCGTCGATCGAATAGCGCAGGTCGTGTGCCTTGCGGTCCGCGACCCGGCGGATCATCTCCTCGCCCGCGCCGGTCAGTTCGAGCAGCTTCTGGGTCAGGGCGAGGTTGGTGTACTCGTTGCCGCCGCCGATGTTGTAGATCTCGCCGGGCCGCCCCTCGTTGAGCACGAGGTGAATGCCGCGGCAGTGGTCGGCCACGTGCAGCCACTCGCGGACGTTGCGCCCGTCGCCGTACAGCGGCACCTGGCGGCCCTCGAGCAGGTTCGTCACGAACAGCGGGATGACCTTCTCGGGGTGCTGGTACGGCCCGTAGTTGTTGGAGCAACGGGTGATCGACAGGTCCACGCCGTGGGTGCGCCAGTACGCCCGCGCAACGAGGTCCGAGCCGGCCTTGGAGGCGGCGTAGGGGGAGTTGGGCGCCAGCGGCCACTCCTCCGTCCAGGAGCCCTCCTCGATCGAGCCGTACACCTCGTCCGTGGACACGTGCACGACCCGCTCGACGCCGCTTTCCAGCACGGCGTCCAGCAGGGTCTGGGTGCCCAGCACGTTCGTACGGAAGAACTCGCCGGCGCCCTCCAGCGACCGGTCGACGTGCGACTCGGCCGCGAAGTGGACCACGGCGTCATGGCCGGGCAGCAGTTCCCGCAGCAGGCCCCGGTCGCAGACGTCGCCGCGGACGAACACCAGCCGCTCGTGCGAGGCGGGCAGGTTCTCCCGGTTGCCCGCGTAGGTCAGCTTGTCGAGGGCGGTGACGTGGGCGCCCTCCCAGCCGCTGTACTCGTCCGCCAGCAGGCTGCGCACGAAGTGCGAGCCGATGAAGCCGGCCGCTCCGGTGACCAGGATCCTCATGCCGCGACCTCCACTCGGGTGTGATCTCCGACGACCAGGCAGTGATGGTCCGTGCCCCGGCCGGTGGTGCCCACGGACGCGGCGCGCCCGATGAGCGAGTTGCGCAGCCCGCGGACGCCGGTGACCGACGCCTCGTCCAGGGCGATGGAGCCCTCCAGCCGGCTGTCCGTCACCAGGCAGTCCCGCCCGATGGAGGTGTGCGGGCCGATATGGCTGTCCTGCAGCACCGTGCCCGCGCCGATGATCGCCGGCCCCTCGACCCGGGACCGTACGACGCGCGCGCCCGCCTCGACCACGACGCGGCCGACGAGCACGCTGCCGGCGTCGACGTGCCCGTCGACGCGCGCGGTCAGGCCGTCCAGGAGGTGGCTGTTGCACTCCAGGACGTCCTCGACCTTCCCGGTGTCCTTCCAGTAGCCCTCGTACCGGCTGGCGCGTACGTCCGCCCCGGAGGACACCAGCCACTGGATGGCGTCGGTGATCTCCAGCTCGCCGCGGGCGCTGGGCTCGATGGCGGCGACCGCCTCGTGGATGGCGGGGGTGAAGAAGTACACGCCGATGAGGGCCAGGTCGCTGCGCGGCTGCTGCGGTTTCTCCACCAGGCGCAGCACCTCGCCGTCGGGGCCGAGTTCGGCGACGCCGAAGGACCGCGGGTCGGCGACCTTGTGCACGACGACCTGCGCGGCCGGGCGGTGCCGGGTGAACTCCTCGGCGGTCGAGACGACTCCGTCGGGCAGCATGTTGTCGCCCAGGTACATCACGAAATCGTCGTCGCCGAGGAAGTCACGGGCGATGACCACGGTGTGGGCCAGTCCGCGCGGCGCGTCCTGCGCGATGTAGGTGATCCGCACGCCGAAGCGTGAGCCGTCACCGAGCACCGCCTCGATCTCGGGCCCCCGGCTGCCGACGATGACGCCGACCTCGGTCACCCCCAGCTCCCGGACGGCGTCCAGCACATGCACCAGCACGGGTGTGTTGGCGATCGGGATGAGTTGTTTGGGCATCGAATAGCTGAAAGGCCGCAGCCGGGTACCGGACCCGCCTGCGAGCACCAGAGCCTTCATCGAGAGGTCCTCTCGGTTCGTGTGGTCATGCCAGCTGCCCCAGCGCGGCGACCACGCTCGCGGGCGAGGGCATGGCGGCGATCTCGCGGGCCAGCTCACGGGCCCGCTCGCCGTATCCGTCCTTGGACAGCAGCTCCCGACAGGAGTCCGCGATCGCTTCGGCCGACTCCTCGCCGGGCAGCAGCGTGATCGCGGCTCCGTAGTCGGCGACGCGCCGCGCCGGCTTCTCCAGCACGGCGCCCTTGGGGATGAGCAGTTGGGGTACACCGGCGTTGAGTCCGGTCAGGGTGGAGACCCCGCCGGCGTGGTGCACGAGCAGATCGCACGTGGGCGCCACCACGTCCAGCGGCACCCAGCCGACCCGGACGCCCGGCAGGCTGTCGCGCAGGGCGTCGGCGACCGGGTCCGGGGCGGCGACGATCAGTTCGACGTCCCAGGAGGCGACGTCCTTCGCGAGGCCGCGCAGGAAGTCGAAGTTCTTGTCGTAGCTCTCCTTCGCCACTCGGCTCCCGGAGGTCACGAGGACCCGCCGGCGCTCGCCCTTGGCGAACATCCAGGGCTCCAGCCGCCGTTGGGCGTTCGCCGGGACGTAGCGCATCGGCTGGGCCCCGGCGGCGCCCGCGGGGCGCAGGCTCGGCGGGCAGATGTCCACGAACAGGTCGGGGTCGGGCAGCCGGTCCAGGCCGAACGGCGCAAGTTCCGGCCGCAGTTCGGCATCGGCGCCCGGGTGGATACCGTCGGCCTCGATGGCGTCCCAGGTCTGCCGCACATGCGGTACACCGAGGTGCAGGGCGAGCAGCGGCGCGACGTAGCACATCGTGCCGCCGACGATCAGGTCGGGCCGCCAGGCGCGGCAGAACTCCAGCATCCGCGGCAGGCTCGAGGCGGCCATGCGCGCGAACCAGCGCCCGGTGAACAGCGCCTGTTCCACCGCGCCGGAGGGGATCTGCTCGGGGTTGCCGGCCCGGTCGGTGGTGATGAAGTGACGGATCGGCAGATCGGTGGTCGCGATGCCCGGCAGACCCGACGAGATGATGTGCGGCACCATGTCGTCGTTCGCGGCCATGACCACCTGGTGGCCGGCGTTGCGGGCGGCGGTGGCCAGCGGGGCCAGCGCGAACACGGTCGCCGGGCTGCCCGCGGCGACGAAGAGCATCCTCACGATGTTCCTGCCTTGTCGAATCGGGGCAGCATGCCTGCCCGCACGGCCTCGGCGACGGTGGGCGCCTTGGCGTCCTTGTCCGAGATGAGAGGCGTTTCCGGGCAGTCCCAGGGCAGATCGAGATCCGGGTCGAGCGGATTGATGTCGATCTGCGTGCCCGGTACGTACGTCGTGGACACGACGTAACAGATGCAGGTGTCGTCGGTGAGCGCGAGGAACCCGTGGCCCACGCCCTCGGGCACGTACACCGACCTGCCCGAGTCCGCGTCCAGCACGTTGACCCGGTGCTCCCCGAAGGTCGGGGAGCCGATCCTGAGGTCCACCACGATGTCGCGCAGCGCGCCGCGCACGCAGGTGACGTACTTGGCCTGCCCGGGCGGGATGCGCACGCTGTGGATCCCGCGCAGCGTGTGGCGCTTGGAGACGGAGTAGTTGATCTGCCGGGGAAGGAACGGGACCCCGGTGACCTCCTCCAGCGCGTCGCTGCGCATGGCCTCGTAGAACGTCCCGCGTGCGTCCGGGATCCGGTCGGGGACGATCAGGTAGGTCCCGGGGATGGTCAGGTCTTGGATGCGCACGGCACGCCCGTCTCTCTGTGTTCTGCGGCCGCCAGGGCCAGGTGCTCCAGGTCGGCGGCCACGGCGGCGGGGGAGGGCATGGCCGCCATCTCCGCGGCCAGGCGGCGCGCCGACTCGGCGTACCGCGGGTCGGACAGCAGGTCGTCCAGGGCCGCGCCGACGACCCGCGGGTCGTCCTGCTGCGCAACCGTGTCGAAGGACAGGCCCGCCCCGGTCGCGGCGAGCCGGTCACCCAGCGGGAAGTGGTCCGCCAGCTGGGGCAGCGCCAGCTGCGGCAGCCCGAACGCCGTCGCCGCCATCGCCGTCCCGGCACCGCCGTGATGGACCATCGCGTCGCAGGTCCCGAGGAACAGGTGCAGGGGCAGCGGGTCGACCGCCGTCACCTGGTCCGGCAGCGGCCCGATCGCGGTGCGGTACGGCTCGGGCAGGGTCACGAGGATCTCGGTACCGGGACGCGCGGCCAGGGCGTGCAGCAGTCCGCGGGCGAAGCGCTCGCCGTGCAGGGCCAGGGTGTTGCCCAGCGACACGGCGACCCGCCGCCGCCCGGCTCCGGGACCCCGGGCCGCCCGTACCCACGCCGGCACCTCGGCGCCGCCGCTGTACGGCACGTACCGGATCGGCACACCCGGCTCGCCGTCCGGTATCCGCAGGGACGGCGGGCACGGGTCGAGCAGCACGTCCGGGTCGGGCAGCCCGGTCAGGCCGAGCCTCTCGCACAGCTCCTGGAAGTCGGGGCGGACGAAGCGCCGGGCCGGGCCGGAGATGGCGTCCACCGTCCAGCGGTGGTGCACGACCGGCACACCCAGCCGCGCCCCGATGATCAGGGAGCAGTACTCCAGCGGGTCGGCGAGGATCAGCTCCGGCCGGTACGCCTCGGCCAGGTCGGTGTAGCGGTCGAGCAGCGCGGTGGCGTGCCCCCACCACAACCTGCCGTAACCGCCCATCAGTTCGGGGGCCGGCCGGGGCCGCGCCTGCAGCGGCCGCTGCTCCTCGGGCAGCCCCTTCAGCAGCATCGCGTTGACGTCGAACGACTCGCCCACCCCGACTCCGGTGAGCCCGCAGGTCCGGACGGCGCCGAGCACATCGGGCTGGCCCACGACGGTCACCTCGTGTCCGGCCGAACGCAGCGCCCACAGCAGCGGCACCAGGGGCAGGAAGTGGGTCGGTACGGGCGTGGAGATCACCAGTACGCGCATCTGACGGACAGTCCTCTCGGGGTTCGGTCAGCGGCGCTCGGCGGTGAGCCGCTCCAGCAGCGGAACGACGTCCTTCGGCGCGGGCGCGGCGAGCATCTCGTCGTACAGACGGCGGGCGCCCAGCTGGAACGAGGGGTCCTCCAGCAGCTGGACGAGCTGCTTGTGCAGCCCCGCGACGTCGAGGGAGTCGGGATCGGCGACCAGGCCCGCGCCCATCCGGGCCACATAGCGGGCCGTGACCATCTCGTCCCACATGACCAGCGGCATCACCAGCTGGGGAACCTGGAAGGCGACGGCGGAGGAGAAGGTGCCGCCCCCGCCGTGGTGGATGATCGCGGAACTCGTCGGCAGGACCTGGTTGAGCGGCACGTACGGGAGCGCGCGGACGTTGTCCGGCAGGGTGCCGACGGCGTTCAGCTGTTCGCTGTTCAGCGTCGCGACGACGTCGATGTCCAGGGACGCCACCGACTCGAAGAACTCCCGCATCGGGAAGCCGCTGTACTTGCCGAAGATCTTGCGCCGGCTCACTCCCAGGGACAGCACCACGCGGGGCCGCTCGGGGCGCGTGTGCAGCCAGTCGGGAAGCGAGGCCGCGCCGGTGTACGGGACCCGCCGCACCGGGATGCGCGTCAGGTCGACCGGTGCCTGCATCCGGGACTGGGTCAGGTCGAGGGTCCACTGGCCCAGCACCATCTCGTCGCCGAACTCCAGCCCGTACTGCTCCAGAAGCGGGCCGAACCAGCCGAGCCAGGGGTGCTCCGTCAACTCCGAGGTGGGATCGGCCAGTTCCCTCTTGGTGCGCTCGTGGATCACCCCGATGTTGTCCGTGCCCCAGAGGAGGCGGGCGTGCGCTGCGCCGCTGACCCGCGCGGCGATGGGGGCGGGGAACATCAGCGGGTCCCACAGCACGAGGTCGGGGCGCCAGGCCTGCGCGAAGTCGACCAGGCTGTCCAGCACGGGCCGACGGCCGCCCGCCTCCTCCGGCTCCGGGTAGTGCAGCCGGAACATGCCGGTGAGGATGGCGCGCGTCGAGCGCCAGGAACCCGTCTCCTCAGGTTCGTGGGCATCAAAGCCGAGGGAGGGCCGGTCCGGCTTGGCGTCGCCGGTGTGCGGACCGAGCGCGTCCGGCAACTCCTCCGGTGTGCCGAGCGGCACGGCGGTGAGCCCCGCCGCGCCGATGTTCGCGATCACCCCGGGGTCCACCACACCCGCGTGGCTCGCCACGGCGACCTCGTGCCCGGCGCTCTGCAACGCCCAGGCCAACGGCACGACTGGATACAGATGTGCCGTCGCCGGAAAGATGGTGAACAGAACACGCATCGTTGATCTCCGTTCGCGTTCGCGTTCGTGCGCGTGGGTGTGGGTGTGGGTGTGTCGGGCCGCGGTTGCACGCGGCGTGAGCTGCCCGGGGTTGGGCGAGCTGAAGGTGCCGGGGCAGGGGAGGCGCACCGCCCGCGGCCGCCGAGAACGGGCGGTCCGCCGCGGTCGGATCAGGGTGTCCCGTGCGCCTTCCGCAGGCGGGTCGGCCCGGCGGCGAGGGCTCCGGCCGTGGACAGTGCGGTGAGGAGCAGCAGCGCCCGGCGATAGCCGCCGACGGCGGTCACGGTCACGGCCGGCAGCGCCAGGACGGCCCCCAACTGCACGGCCGTCTGGTAGACCGGCACCGCCGCGCCCCGGTGTTCCGCGGACATACCGGCGGTGGCCTGCAGGTTGAGCGCCGCGAAGGCCAGGACGAAGCCGGCCTCCACGCACAGCAGCGCGGGCAGCACCCCGGTGACGTACGTCCCGGGCGGGCCGGTCAGCAGCGCGGTCGCACAGCCGGCCGCCGCCGCACAGCCGCCGGCCGCGATCAGCCGTTCGGTGCCGAAGCGCCCCACCATCCGCCCGGCGAAGGGCAGGGCGAGCGCCAGCGGCACGCAGGCCGGCAGGAAGGCCAGCGCCGTACGCCACGAACTCCACCCCCACTGGTCGTTCAGCCGGTGGGTGAGCAGCAGCAGCAGCCCCAGGTACGTGCCGTTGAGCGTCGCCGCGCACACCGCCGACCGCACGAACGGGCCGTTGCGCACCAGCCGGGCCAGCGTGGCCCGCAGCGGCGCTGCGGCCGTCGGCGCCGTGTCACGCGGGATGAGACGGACACCGGCGATCAGCAGGAGCAGGGCGAACGGTGCGGGGAAGACCGGGTTCCAGCGCCAGCTCAGTGTGGTGAGCGCCCCCGAGGCGAGGAGACCCGCGGTGAACCCGGCCGCCCCGAACAGTGAGTACACCGACACCGCCCGGCGCTGCTCGGGCCCCGGCCGGAAGGTCGTGCTGATGATGCCGAGCCCGGTGGGCGCGGTCAGCGCCGCGCACATGCCCTTCACCACCCGGGTGGCGATCAGCACGGCCCCCTGGTCGGCGAGACCGCCGGCCACCGAGGCCGCGATGAACACCGGCAGCGCGGCGAGATACACGCGTCGCCGGCCCCACCGCGCGACGAGACGCGGCCCGAGCAGCAGCAGCGCCGCGAACCCGGCGGCGAAGCCGCTCATCACCCACTGGCCGGCGACCGCCGACAGCCCGAGATCCCGCCCCACGGCCGGCAGCGCGACCAGCACGACGGACACCTCGAGGGCGTCGATGAGCATGTTGCCGGCGAGGACGAAGAGCAGGGCCCGCCGGCCGGTGCCGGTGCGGGGGCGGGAGGAGAGCGTCGTCATCCGCTTGACCGTCCGCCCGCTCAGCCCCCGAGCAGGGTGCCGCCGCTGGCGTCCAGGTAGGAACCGGTGATCCAGCGGGAGTCGTCGCTCGCGAGGAACGCCACGACGTCCGCGATGTCCCGGGCCTCGCCGACCCGGTTGAACACCGAGTAGCCCGCCATGGCGGTCACCGCCTCCGGGTTGTCGAAGACCGGCGAGCCGTTGTCGGTGATGCCGGGACCCACACTGTTCACGGTGATGCCGCGCGGCCCGAGGTGCTTGGCGAAGTGCAGGGTGAGCTGGTCGATGGCGCCCTTGGTCATCGCGTACGCCACCTCCTGCGGGTTGGCGACCCGGGTCAGCCCGGAGGAGATGTTGATGATCCGGCCGCCGTCGGGAAGGTTGCTCAGCGCCCGCTGCACGAGGAAGTACGGCGCCTTCGCGTTCACGGCGAAGAGCCGGTCGAACTGCTCGGGCGTGAGGTCCTCGGGGTTCACCCCGCCCATGACTCCCGCGTTGTTCACCAGGATGTCCAGGGTGGTGGCGCCGGTGCGTTCCTTCAGCTCCCGCTCCAGGCCCAGGAACAGCTCGTGGACGTCGCCCGGCACCCCCAGTTCGGCGAGCACCGAGAAGGCCCGGCCGCCCTCCTTCTCGATGGCGGTGACGGTCTCCTCGGCGGCCTCCCGGTTGCCCGAGCAGTGCACCGCGACGAGCGCACCCTCGCGGGCCAGCCGGATGGCCGTGGCCCGGCCGATGCCACGGCTGGAGCCGGTGACGAGCGCGGTCTTTCCGGTGAGCTTGCCCATGGTGATCCTCCTGTGCGTGATGTGCTGACGAATCGGCGCGGGGGCCTCGGGCACGGCCCGCCCGCGGGCCCCGGGCGCGGCGGGGCCGCCGCCGTCGAGCCCGCTGATCATCGCGCCGAGGTGACGGCGGGCCACCGGTATCTCCAGCAGCTCGCGGAACACCGCCCGCAGGGCGTCCACTTCGGGCCCGCCGAACAGCAGCTGGGCCTGCGCCTCGATGTTGGCGAGCACACGCGCGCCCACCGGGTGCCGGATCGCGTGATAGGTGTCGAGCAGCTCCGCGCCGGCCCGGCCGGACAGATGCGCGGCGAGGGTCCCGCCGAGCTCCATCGCGTCCTGCAGGCCGAGGTTGAGCGCCTGCCCGCCGACCGGCAGCTGGACATGGGCGGCGTCTCCGGCGAGGAACACCCGGCCCTTGCGGTAACGGGCCGCCTGCCTGCGGGCGTTGTGGAAGGCGTTGACCCAGACCGGCCGGGCGCCGCTGATGTCCTCGCCGGTGACCCGCGCCCAGACGGCACATACCTCGGTGAACGCGGGGGACCTGGAGGTGCCGGGGACCCGGTCGAACGCGTGCACCATGATGCGGGTGACGCCGTCCGGTCCGCGGCGCGCGTTGGCCACCCCGTTCGGGTGCCGCTCGAAGCGCCGCTCCCGTACGTCGATGCCCGCCAGGTCGGCGCGCAGCAGTTCCTTGGTGGGACCGGCCCCGGGAAAGTCGAAGCCGGCCAGCCGCCGTACGGCGCTCTCCTCACCGTCGCAGCCGACGACGTACGCGGCGGCGAGCCGCAGCCGTCCGCCGTCCGGTGCCGTGGCGACCACATGGACCCGGTCGGGCGCCTCGACGAGACCGGTCACCGTGTGACCGCGCCACACCTCGGCACCGAGCTCCCTCGCCCACTCGCCCAGTACCGCCTCGACACGGGTCTGCGGTGCCTTCCACTGCCCCGCGTAGGGGCTGTCGCCGGCCTCGCCCAGGTCGAGGCGGATGCCGCCGAAGTGGCCCGGTCCGGCGTCGGGCAACGGCCCGAACCGGTCCAGCAGGCCCCGTTCGTGCAGCAGTTCCATCGTGCGGGCGTGCAGGACCGAGGCCCGCGACTCGGTGGTGGGCTCGGCCAGCCGTTCCAGTACGGTGACCTGCGCCCCGCCGGCGCGCAGTTCCCCGGCGAGTATCAGGCCGACCGGCCCGGCGCCCACGACGACCACATCGGTGTCCAGCTGGGCCATGGTCAGCGCTTGTTCTCGGCGTAGTCCTTGGCGTACCCCAGGGTGGCGCGGCTGTTGGTGCTCAGCGCGCCGCGGACGTACTCCCGGGCGTCGGCGACGGTCGCCTCGGGGCCCAGGATCTTGGTGATGTTCTCCGTGTTGAGGACGACGGTGTGCTGCGAGGTGGCGGCGACACCGCCGTCGTTCTCCGTGAACGTCCAGTAGCCGGTGTGCAGGGCCATCAGCGCCGGCAGGGTGACCTGCTTGTACGCGATCTTGTAGTGCGGGAAGGTCACCCGGTACGACTTCGTGGTGTGCGTCGAGCCGTCCTTGGCGCGGGTGTCCATCTCCAGGGTCTGCAGCCCCGGGGTGTCCTCCGAGAAGCGGACGGAGGCCACGTGCGGCAGCCGCTCCACCCACAGCCCGGCCTCGTTGACGAAGTCGTAGGCGTCCTTCGCCGAACCCGCGATCTGCACGGTGTCCTCGAAGGAGAAGGTGATCTCCCCGGCGGCGTGGGCCCGTTCGACGTTGGTCTTCAGCGCGGCCAACTCCGAGCGGGAGTTGCGATCGACGGCCTCGTCGATCCACTTCAGGCCCTCCGGATCGTCGTCGACGGCCCGGTAGTCGTGCAGCAGCCGGATCCGGGCGGACGCCGCGGAGAGCGGCTCGATGATCCAGGTGCCGCCCATGGCGGCGACCGGCGGGGTGGAGACCTCCTGGCGGAAGGTGATCCGCAGGTTCTCCGGGTCCAGGGTGCGGCGCGAGGACCAGTTCTTCGCCTCGCCGTTGGCGGTGGCCCAGATCCGGATGCGCTCCTCGCCCGCGCCGCGTTCCACGTGGTCGACGTAGATGGTGGGCGGGAAGATCCGCGGCCAGTTCTCCACCTCGGCGATCAGCCGGTAGACGGCGGCGGCCGGGGCCTCGACGGTGATCTCGTGCTCGACCTGGCGGGTCGTCATGGTGTCTTCTCCTGCGTGTGGTCGGGTGCGCCGGGGCCGGATCTCAGAAGTTGCCCAGGCCGCCGCAGACGTTCAACGCCTGGGAGGTGATGGACGCGGCGGTGTCGGAGGCCAGATAGCCGACCAGACCCGCGACCTCCTCGGGGGTCGAGTAGCGGCCGAGCGGGATCTTCGCCTGGAACTTCTCGAGGATGGCGTCCTCGGTGGTGTCGTAGGCGGCCGCGTAGCCCTGGCGTACGCGCTGCGCCATCGGGGTCTCGACGTAACCCGGGCAGACCGCGTTGACGGTGATGCCGGTGGGCGCCAGCTCGTTGCCGAGCGCCTTGGTGAAACCGACGACACCGTGCTTGGAGGCGGAGTACGGCGCACCGAGCACCACGCCCTGCTTGCCCGCGGTGGAGGCGATGTTGATGATCCGGCCGCGGTCCTTCTCGCGCATGCCGCCCGTGGTGAGCACTTCGCGCGTCATCAGGAAGACACTGTTGAGGTTGGTGTCGATCACGTCGTACCAGAGGTCGTCGGCGATGTCGGCGGTGACCCCGCCACCCGACCGGCCCGCGTTGTTGACCAGGACGTCGATCGTGCCGAAGCGATCGACGGCCTGCTGCACCAGCCGCTTGATGCCCTCGGAGGAGCGGACGTCGCAGGGGGCGCCGTCCACCTCCAGCCCCTCGTCGAGGAGCTCCTTGACGGTACGGGTCACGCTGTCCTCGGTACGGGCGCAGAGGAACACCCGGTGGCCCTGGTCGGCCAGCAGCCTGGTCACCGCCAGGCCGATACCGCTGGTCGCGCCGGTGACGAGGGCGACCCTCCGGTGCTGCTGCGTCATGTCTGTCTCCTGGATACGTCGGTGACGGCGGCTGGACACGCCGCTGCCGCCGGGCCCGTGGGGGACACGGCGGCAGCGGCGGGTGAGGAAAAGGGAAAGGGGGAGAAGCGCGCCGCCGGTTCCCGCCGGGGGCATCGACGGTGTCCGGCGGGAACCGGCGGGCGCGGTCCGGGACGGGCTCAGCCGATCCGGGCCGGCACCAGCAGGGCGTTGACGGCTTCGATCAGCTCACGCGGCGTTTTGGCGTCGGTCAGCGTGTCGTCGTCCAGGGTGATGCCGAACTCGCGCTCGATCCGGCCGCCGGTCTCCAGCATCGCCAGGGACTCGTAGCCCAGCGACTCGAAGTCGGTGTCGACGATGTCCCCGTCGAGGTCGATGCCTTCGTCCGCGCCGGCCCCCTCACGCAGGATGCGCTTGAGGTCGTCGAGGGTGAACTCATGGGCAGGCATGAGTGACTGTCCTTTCGTCGCTGGTGTGAGAGAGGCGATCACGTCCGGCCCTCCGCGTGCCGTCGTGACCGCCACCGCTCGCCGCCGCCAGGTACGCCACGAGATGCGGCGCCCTGCGACCGGCCGAGCGGAGCCATGGGGCAGCGTGCAACTGCGGGCGTAGGAGGCGGAGGGGGCCGCTCGCGTCCGCTCGCCTCAGATGCGGTGCCTCGCGCGAGGGTCCGGTGCCGGGCCTTGCCGGGGTGGTGCGGGCGGGCCGGCCCCAGGTGCGGCGGGGGCGGTGTCCCTCGGCGTTTGCCGGAGGCCGCGGTCGGCCGCGGTGGCAGACGGCAGTCCGGGCCCGTACGACGGCGGCGCCGCGGGCAGTGCGCGCCCTCCGGGACGACGGGGGCGGCATCCGCAGGCCCGGCTCTACGCGGCGGTGCGCACGACGACCGCGGAGTTGAAACCGCCGTGGCCGCGGGCGACCACCAGGGCCGCGCGCACCGGCGCCGCCCGCTCCTGGTCGACGACCAGGTCGAGGTCGTGGTCGGGGGAGGGGGAGACGCCGATGGACGGCGGGATCACCCCGTCCCGCATGGCGAGGAACGCGGCCGCCAGGTCCAGGGGCGCCGCCCCCGAGTACAGCCGCCCGGTCATCGTCTTGGGCACGGTCACGGGCACCGCCCGCGCCCCGAACACCGCGGTGATCGCCTCGGCCTCGATCCGGTCCAGCTCGGGGATCGCGGCGGCGTCGGCGAACACCACGTCGATGTCGTCGGGCGCCGTCCCGGCGTCGGCCAGCGCCAGCTCGATCGCCTTGCGCAGACCGGGGGGACGCCCGCTGCCCGGCCGGGGGTCGAGCGTGGCGCCGTATCCCGCGATCTCACCGTAGACCTGCCGTGCGCCCCGGGCCCGGGCCTGTTCCAGCTCCTCCAGGACGAGCAGGGCGCCGCCCTCGCCGGGCACATGGCCGCTCGCCGCCGCGTCGAAGGGGAGGTAGGCCCGCTGCGGGTCGCGGCTGGTGCTCAGCCGGTTGCTCGCCATCTGCGCGACCCAGCCCCACGGGCAGATCGAGGCGTCGACCGCACCCGACATCACCAGCCGGGTCCCCTTGCGGATCTGCCGCCGCGCCTGGGCGACGGCGTCGAGACCGCCGGCCTGGTCGCTGACGACCACGCCGCTCGGGCCGCGCATGCCGTTGCGGATGGAGATCTGACCGCTGTTGACGGCGTAGAACCAGGCGAAGGACTGGTACGCGCTGACGTACCGGCTGCCCCTGCTCCACAGGGCCTGCAGCTCGCGCTGGCCGAACTCGAAGCCGCCCGACGAGCTGGCCGTGATCACGCCCATCTCGAACTCGGGCAGCTCCCCGGGACGCACCGCGGCGTCCTGGAACGCCCAGTCGGCGGCCACGAGGGCGAGCTGGGTCATCCGGTCCGTCTGCGGCAGCAGCCGGCCCGGCAGATGCTGCTCCGCGGCGAATCCGTCGATCTCACCGGCCAGTTGGGCCGGATAGTGGTCCGGGACGAAGCGGGTGATCCGGCCGATGCCGCTGGTCCCCTTGCGGGTCGCGGTCCAGTAGGCCTCCGTGCCCAGCCCGTTGGGGGCGACGACGCCCAGCCCGGTGACGGCGACCCTGACACCCGCCGCGCTCATGCTGTCCTCCGATCGGGGCGGGCGAGCACCATGGCGCTCTGGAACCCGCCGAAGCCACTGCCCACCGACAGCACCGCGTCGGTCCTCCAGTCCCGCGCCGTCAGCGGCACGTAGTCGAGGTCGCACTCGGGGTCGGGCGTGTGCAGGTTGGCCGTGGGCGGCACGACGTGGTGCTCCATCGCCAGCGCGCTCGCCGCGATCTCGATCGAGCCGATCGCGCCCAGCGAGTGACCCACCATGGACTTGATGGAGCTGACCGGCACGCTGTACGCGTGCTCGCCCAGGCTGCGCTTGAACGCGGCCGTCTCGTGCCGGTCGTTCTGCTTGGTGCCCGAGCCGTGCGCGTTGATGTAGTCGATGGCCTCGGGCGCGAGGCGGGCCTCGTCCAGGGCGACCCGGATCGCCTCGGCCATCTCGCGTCCGTCGGGGCGCAGGCCCGTCATGTGGAAGGCGTTGCTGCGGGTGGCGTACCCGGCGATTTCCGCGTAGACATGGGCGCCGCGCCGCCGGGCGCTGTCGAGTTCCTCCAGGACGAACACGGCCGAACCCTCGCCCAGCACAAAGCCGTTGCGCGTCCCGTCGAAGGGGCGCGAGGCGTGCTCCGGGTCGTCGTTGCGCGGGGTGGTCGCCTTGATCGCGTCGAAACAGGCCACGGTGATGGGCGAGATGGGGGCGTCCGTCGCGCCGGCCACCATGACGTCGGCCGAACCCTCCCTGATCAGCTCGGCGGCGTAGCCCACGGCGTCGAGACCGGACGTGCAGCCGGTGGAGACCACGGTGGTCGGGCCCTCGGCACCCACCGACCAGGCCACCTCGGCGGCGAACGAGCTGGGCACCAGGTAGTTGTAGAGGTGCGGCACGGCGTACTCGTGGTCGACGAGGTCGAGCCGGCCGCTGTCGCTGACGGTGCGGTACTCCTGGTCGAGGCCCATCGTCGCGCCGACGGCGCTGCCGATGGTCACGCCCGTGCGGTGCGGGTCCAGGGAAGTGAACTCCAGGCCGCTGTCCGCGACCGCCTCCCGGGCGGTGACCACCGCGAACTGCGCGGCCCGGTCCATCCGCCGGATCTCCTGGGCGCCGAGGCCCAGCAGTTCCGCGTCGAAGTCCACCTCGGCGGCGACCTGCGAGCGGAACGGCGACGGGTCGAAGAAGCTGATGCGCCGGGTGGCGGTGCGGCCGTCGGACAGCAGGCTCCAGAAGTTCTTGGCGCCCACGCCGCCGGGCGCGGTGACCCCGATGCCGGTGATCACGACCCGCCGGCCGTTCCGGCCGCTCACAGCGCGGTCCAGTGGTAGAAGCGCTGTGCCATGGCGTCGGCGGGGGAGCGCCAGGTGGCCGGGTCGTAGGCGGTGATGAACGGCTTGAGGTCCTCGCTGATACCGACGAACCGCGGGTCCGTCTTCGCCGCCTCTATCCGCTCGCCCCCGTCCTCGGAGTCGAAGTCCTGAAGGTGGAAGTAGAGCCCGCGGTACGAGAACAGCTGCCGGCGCCGGGTGCCCATCAGGTGCGGCATCTCCGTGCCGTCGAACTCGCCGAAGAGGCGGGCGACATCCTCGGCCGAACGGGGTTCCATCCGGGCCACGATCAACGTGCTGTGCATGAGTGTCTCCTTGTCAGGACTGCCGGGTCCGGGACGGACCGAACCAGCGCTCCAGTGCCATGGGCAGGTCGTGATGGCTGCCCGGCGCAGCCCAGGCCACATGCCCGTCGGGCCGCACCAGGACCGCCGAGGTGCCCGAGAGCGCGCTGCCGGCCGGGACGCCGTGGGGCTCCGCGGTGACGATGTCCACCCGGTCCGCCCAGCCGGCCGCACGGTCGCGGAGGACGGCGTTGTCCGCCAGGTCGAGCAGCACGCCCCGTCCCGCGTGCAGCAGTTCGGTGCTGCTGGTCTTGCGCCGGTCGCCCACCAGTTCCAGGTGCGGCATGCGCAGCCCCAGCAGCGGGTGTCGGCCCGGGCCGACGTCGTAACGGATCTCCAGGCCGCTCACCATGCCGGCGAGATGGCGGCTGACCTCCTCGTAGCGGATCAGCTCCGCCAGCACGTCGCGCAGCGGCTGGACCTCCTCGCCGCTGAGGAAGAGCAGGCCCTGCGCCCGGGTGTTCATCATCAGCCGTTCGCCCACCGGATGGCGCTCACCGTGGTAGGTGTCCAGCAGTGCCTCGGGCGCGCTGCCGCGGACCACGGCGGCCAGCTTCCAGCCCAGGTTCACGGCGTCCTGGATGCCGGTGTTCATGCCCTGGCCGCCGGCCGGCAGATGGATGTGCGCGGCGTCCCCCGCCAGCAGCACCCGGCCGCGCCGGTACTCGGTGACCAGCCGGGTCGCGTCGCCGAACGCGCTGACCCACTCGTGCTCGGCGTGCGAGATGTCGATGCCGGTGATCCGCTGCCAGGCGGCGGCGACCTCCGCGTAGGCGGGCGGCTCGGTGCGCCGGCGGGGCGGGGTGCCGCGCTCGCAGACGATGATGCGGGTGACGCCGCGGTCGCCGAGCGGGCCGCACATGACCATGCCGCCGGGGTACGTCTCGCCGATCAGGCGGGGCTCGAGGTCCACACCCCTGATGTCCGCGAGGTACATCTCCATGGTCGCGGCGGTGCCCGGGAAGTCGAAGCCTGCGGCCTTGCGCACGGTGCTGCGGCCGCCGTCGCACCCGACGAGATAGGGAGCCGTCAGCCGGCTCGTCTCGCCGTCCGGGCCGCGCACCTCGACCTCGACGTGGTCGCCGTAGTCGTGCAGGGTGACCAGCTCGTGGCCGCGCCGGATGTCCGCGCCCAGCTCACGCACCCAGCCCTCGAGCATCGTCTCGGTGTCCGACTGCGGCACGGTCTTGGCCGCCTGGTGGATGCTGTCGAGGACGCCGAAGTCGACCGGGAGACCGCCGAAGTGCCCGGCGTTGCTGGTCCCCATGTCGCCGAAGCGGTGCAGCAGGCCACGCTGGTCGAAGACCTCCATGGTCCGGGTGGTGAAGCCCAGCCCGCGGGATTCGCCGGTGCGCTCCTCGAGCCGGTCCAGCACGATGACGTCGATCCCCGCGAGGCGTAGTTCCCCGGCGAGCATGAGTCCGGTGGGACCGGCGCCGGCGACGATGACGGAAGCGTCCATGGATGTGTCCTCCGGGGCGTCGGAAGGGTGGATACGACGAGGCGGCGCACCGGAAGGGGTCATCGGTGCGCCGCCTCGGACGGCCCGCTTGCTTTCGGGCTCTTAAGTGCGTGCCGGGTAAATCGACACAGTGCTGCGGAAGCTAATGAAGAGCTTCTTCGGAAGCTCCGCCGATGTCAATGCAGATTTTCGAGTCCAACAACAAACTTGTGTCAAACCCGCGTCAAGTCTTATTTGTAGCGACCCAAAAAAGCTCCGCCCAGGGTGGTTCACCCTTGGCGGAGCTTCTTTTTCCGGTGCTTTCCGGCGCCGGTCAGGCGCGGGCGCCGAGCGAGGCGTGGATGTCCTGCTCGTGGTAGTAGGTGTGCCCGTTGCGGGTCTGCCGGCGCCAGCGGTCCTCGCTGGCGCGGCGGTACACGCTGCCGGGCGCGATGCCCCACAGCAGGGCGATGTCACGGGCGGTCATCCAGCGCACCGCCGGCTCCTGCTCGGGTGTGGGACGGGCGCCGCGCCGCAGCCACTCCTGACCGGACCACCGGTGCGCGGGATCGCTGTCGCAGCGGATCTCCACGGCGGATCCGGCGCCGTCGCGCCGGGCCGCCGCCGTCAGCAGGCCCGTGCAGTCCGGCACCACGCAGCCGCCGACCGGGGCCCGGTGCCGCGGGGCGGGGTCGATCACCCGGCGGGCCCGGCGCACACAGTGGGTGACCTCGTCGGACAGCTCACCGGCGGCCCCGTGCGCGGCGAGCCAGTCGGTGTGCCGGAGCAGGAACGCGGCGATGTCCTGCGCGGTGTCGCGCGGGGCGCCGGCACCGCGTTCCTCGATCACCAGCGCGGCCCAGGACCGCAGGATCCCGAGGATCGCGGACCGGGCGTCGGCGGCTGCGGTGTTGAAGGCCATGCCGGGCAGCGGACCGCCGGAGGTGCGGTCCCGGGGCCGGTCGGCGCCCGTGAGCAGCTGCCCGCACTCGTGGTACAGGCGCGGCAGCCGCCGCAGATCGTGGGTGAGCCGGAGCCGGCAGGTCGGGCAGAGCCGGCTGCCGGCGACGGCGAGATCGCGGGCCCGGCCCGCCGCCTCGCCGCGCCGGCACATGGCGCCCTCGCACTCCAGCGGCTGTGTCGTCGTAGGTGCGGTCTTCGTGGTGTCCGTGAACCCGTGTGTCATATCCCCCACCGCTTCGAAGTACGGTGAACCTATTTCGCGGATTCCGTGCGGACAAGCGAAAGCCCGCTACATGTAATTTCTCTGTAGCGGGCTTTCGTTTTTCTGAATGTGCTGTTCGGGAGATGTGGTCAGACCGACAGACGGGCCGCGATGCCGTCGAGGACGCAGTCCAGGCCGGTCTCGAACTGCCACAGCAGGTCGTCCTTGCGGCCGGCCTCGCCGATGTAGCGCGCGTACATCGGGAAGCGGCCGGTGCTCACCAGCCAGGCCATCTGCGTGGCGAGTCCCGAGCGGGCCTCCTCGCGGCTGGCCCAGCCGCGGACGCGCAGCAGATGCGTCAGGCCGATCTCCGAGTCGACCGCGCCATGCACGTACGCGGTGACGGTGCTGTAGACCGCCATCGCCGTGTCCGCGTCGAGCCCGAGGCCGTCGAGCGCGGCCAGCGCGGCCTCCGGCACGGCCAGTTGGTTCGGGGTCGGCGCGCACCAGGTGGCCCGGGTCACCCATGAGTGCCGCAGCAGGACCTCCCGGATCCGCAGGGCCAGCGTGCGCATGGTCGTGCGCCAGCCCTCCGTTCCGTCCGGCAGGTCCAGTTCGCCGTAGACGAAGTCGACCATCAGCTCGAGGAGTTCGTCCTTGCCGGTGACGTAGCGGTACGCGGCCATGGGCGCCACGCCGAGCTCGGTGGCCAGGCGCCGCATGGTGACCGCGTCCAGTCCCTCGGCGTCGGCGATGCCGACCGCGGCCTTGGCGATCCGCTGCGGGGTGAGCGTGGTGCGGGGGGCCGGTGCCGGGCGTTCGAGGCGTTCCCACACGGAGACGTGGTCCCGGTCCTCGGTCTGTACCTGTCTCTGCTGGGAGGCCATCGCCTGGGTTCCTTCCGCCGGACGGTGCTGCGTACACCGTATCAGGAGTGGACAGCGTACACAGCTGCGTGTACGTTGTACGTCGAAGATACGGCGTACACACCCGGAGGTGCTTTCCATGGCTGACGTGACCGACGGCCCCCTGCGGACCGCGGTGATCATCGGCAGTACGCGGGACGGGCGGTTCGGTCCGGTCGTCGCCGACTGGATCACCGAACACATCGCCCAGCGCGAGGACATGACGGCCGACCTGGTCGACCTCGTCCGCACGCCGCTGCCGACCGTGTTCCCCGCCTACGGCCAGACCCCCTCCGACGAGGTCGCGGCCCAGCTCGGTGCGGTCTCGCCACGGCTCGCCGAGGCCGACGCCTTCGTGATCGTCACCCCGGAGTACAACCACAGCTTCCCGGCGCCGCTGAAAAACGCCATCGACTGGCACAACGAACAGTGGCACGCCAAGCCGGTCGGCTTCGTCTCCTACGGCGGCCTCGCCGGCGGCCTGCGCGCCGTCGAACAGCTCCGCGTGGTCCTCGCGGAACTGCACGCGGTCACCATCCGCAACACCGTCAGCTTCCACAACTACGGCGAGATCTTCGGCGCCGACGGCAAGCCGGCCGACCCCGCCTGCGACGCCGCCGCCAAGGCCATGCTCGACCAGCTCACCTGGTGGGCGCACGCCCTGCGCGACGCCCGGCGTGTCCGCCCGTACGCCGTCTGACGTCCCGCCACTCGCGACCTGGGGGCAGCGATGAACGACCGCCCGACGCCCACTCCCGCGCCCGACCGGCCCGCCTTACCCCGGCTCGGCGTCTTCGGACTGATGCTCGGCATCTTCCTGGCGACGCTCGACGGACAGATCGTCAGCACCGCACTGCCCACGATCGTGGGCGATCTCGGCGGCCTGGACCACTTCTCCTGGTCGGTGACGGCGTACCTGCTCACCATGGCGGCCGCCACCCCCCTGTGGGGCAAACTCGGCGACCTCTACGGCCGCAAGGGCGCCTACATCAACTCCGTGCTGCTGTTCCTGATCGGGACGGTGCTGTGCGGCCTGGCGCAGAGCATGGGGCAGCTCATCGCCTTCCGGGCCGTCCAGGGCCTCGGCGCGGGCGGCCTGATGGTCGGGGCCCTCGCGGTCATCGGCGTGTTGGTGCCCCCGCAGGAGCGCGGCCGCATCCAGTCGATGGTGGGCGTCATGCTGCCGGTGTCGTTCGTCGGCGGCCCCCTGCTCGGCGGATTCATCACCGACTACATGGACTGGCGCTGGACGTTCTATGTCAACGTCCCCATCGGCGTCATCGCCCTGCTGGCCGTCGCCAAGGGCGTGCGGCTGCCCGCACACCGCGTCACGGGGCGGGTCGACTACCTCGGCGCGAGCCTGCTGACCGCCGGCATCCTGGCCCTCACCCTCCTCGCCAGCTGGGCCGGCACCACCTACGCGTGGACGTCCTGGCAGATCGCCGCGCTCGCGGTGGCGGTCGTGCTGAGCCTCGCCTGGTTCGTCCGGGTGGAACAGCGGGCCGCCGAACCCATCACACCGCCGCGGCTGTTCAGCAGCCGGGAGTTCACCCTCGCCCAGATCCTCAGCTTCCTGGTCGGCGCGATCCTGGTGTCCGTCATCAACTACCTGCCGCAGTACATGCAGTTCGTCCAGGGCGCCTCGCCCACGGTCAGCGGCATGCTGATCCTGCCGCTGATGCTCGGCATGCTGACGGCACAGCTGACCATCGGGCGGCTGATGGACCGCGGGGGCCTGGAGCGCGTCGTGCCGCTCACCGGCGGCGCCGTCACCGTCGTAGGCACGGTGCTGCTGCTCCTGCTCGGCACGGACACCCCGCTCCCCGCGGCCTCGGCACTGACCCTCGTCGTCGGCGTCGGCGTCGGGATCCTCATGCAGAGCACCCTGCTCACCACCATGAACAACGCCGCCCCACGCGACATGGGCGCCGCCACCGGCACCGTCACCCTGGTGCGTACGATCGGCGGCTCCCTCGGGGTCGCCGTCCTCGGAGCCGTGCACAGCAGCCGCATGGCCGACGTCCTGGCCGGGCGGCTCGGCTCCGACGCCGAGGAACGGCTGACCGCCGGCGGCGAGCTGACCCCCGCCCTGCTGAAGGACATGTCCGCCGGTGTGCGCCACACCGTCGAGGACGCCGTCAGCAGCGGACTGCACGGTGTCGTGGTCGGCGCGGCCGTGCTGTCCGTGATCACGTTCGCCACCGCGTGGTTCATCCGCGCGACACCGGCCCCCGACCCGGCGACGGCGGAGGCGGCCGTCACCGCAAGCGCCCCGGAGACGGACTCCGTCCGCACTCCGCCCGCGGACTGAGCGCCGGCCGGGCCACGCCCGGGCGCCCCGGCACCCGGCGGCCCCGCCCGCCCTCGGCTCCACCAACCCACCCGAGCCGCCGACCGCACGGTATGAATCCAATCCCCCGTCGCCGTGCGGTCGGCTCCCTACCGAAGGCAGACACTGATGCCCACGAATCCGGTCGAGCGTGCCAAGGACATCCTGGCCCGTCCCTTTTCCCTGGGAGGCCTCAGCCTGCCCAACCGTGTCGTGATGGCGCCGATGACGCGCGAGTTCTCCCCCGGCGGCGTCCCGGGCGAGGACGTGGCGCGCTACTACGCCCGGCGAGCGGCCGGCGGCGTCGGCCTGATCATCACCGAGGGCACGTACGTCGGCCACGACTCCGCGGGCAACAGCGCCCGGGTCCCGCACTTCTACGGCGACGAGGCGCTGGCCGGCTGGTCCGCGGTGGCCGACGCGGTCCACCAGGAGGGCGGCAGGATCATGCCGCAGCTGTGGCACGTCGGCATGGACCGCACCGCCGGCAACCCGCCCGTGCCCGGCGCCCCGCGGATCGGCCCCTCCGGCATCGCGCTGGACGGCACGCGGTCGGGTCACGCGATGACCCAGGCCGACATCGACAACGTGGTCGCCGCCTATGCCTCCGCCGCGGCCGCGGCCGAGGCCCTGGGCTTCGACGGTGTCGAGATCCACGGCGGCCATGGCTACCTCATCGACCAGTTCCTGTGGTCCCACACCAACCGGCGCACCGACGGCTACGGCGGTGACGTCGCCGGCCGTACCCGCTTCGCCGCCGAGATCGTCGCCGCCTGCCGGGCAGCCGTGTCCGACGAGTTCCCGATCTCCTTCCGGCTCTCCCAGTGGAAGGTCAACCACTACCAGGCCCGCATCGCCGAGACCCCGCAGGAACTGGAGACCCTCCTCGGCCTGCTGGCGGAGGCGGGCGCCGACGTCTTCCACTGCTCCACCCGGCGGTTCCACCTCCCCGAGTTCGAAGGCTCCGACCTCAACCTCGCCGGCTGGGCGAAGAAGGTCTCCGGCAAGCCCGCCATCAGCGTCGGCTCGGTGGGCCTGAGCAACGAGTTCCTCCAGGTGTTCCAGGGAGAGCAGGCCCGCGTCACGGGCATCGAGGAGCTGCTCGACCGCATGGAGCGCGACGAGTTCGACCTCGTGGCGGTGGGCCGGGCCCTCCTGGGCGACCCCGAGTGGCTGACGAAGATCCTCTCCGGGCGCCACGACGAGCTCAACCCCTTCCACGTGGGCCTCGTCGGCAGCCTCCACTGAGCCGTACGACCCGGCGGTTCCCCACCGGGTCGTACGCCCGCTCGACCGCGGGCCCCAAGAGCCCGTCGCTCCGGCCGGCCGCCGGAGCGACGGGCCACGGCCCCCAGATATGTACCCAGGTCCGGTGTGCCGGAGCCGTCAACGTGCTTCCCTGACCGGGAAGTCTGGAGGACACCAGGTGAACCCTCGTTTGTTCGTTCTGACGTCGGCCACGTTCGCCATCGGCACCGACGGCTTCCTCATCGCGGGGATCCTGCCCGACATCGCCCGCTCCCTGGACGTGTCCCCCTCCGTCGCAGGCCAGTTGGTCACCTTCTTCGCCCTCGCCTACGCGCTGCTCTCCCCGGTCCTGGCCGCGGTCACGGCGTCCTGGCCGCGACGCAGGCTGCTGCTGACCGGGCTCGCGGTGTTCACCCTGGGCAACGTGATCGTCGCCGTCGCCCCGGCCTACGGCATCGCCCTGACCGGCCGGCTGGTGGCCGCCGCCGGTGCCGCCGTCGTCACACCGGTCGCCACCGTCGCGGCGACCGCGCTGGTCCCACCGCAGCAGCGGGGGCGGGCACTCGCCGTCGTCATCGCCGGGCTGAGCGCCGCCACCGCGCTCGGCGCCCCGCTCGGCACGGCCATCGCGGACGCCGGCCACTGGCGCCTCTCGCTGTGGGGAGTCGCGGCCCTCGGCGTCGTCGCGGCCGCGGGGATCGCGGTGCTGCTCCCGCCCGTCCCCGAGCCGCCGACCGTGGGCCTGCGCACGCGGCTCGCCCCGCTGCGTGACCTCCGCATCGCCACCGTGCTGTCCACGACCCTGCTGGCCATGACCGGCCTGTACACGGTCTACACGTACATCAGCCTCTCCTTCGACCGGGCCACCGACGGCAGCGGCACCCGGCTGGCCCTGCTCCTCGTCGTCTTCGGTCTCGCCGCCACGATCGGCAACCTGACCGCCGGCAACCTGACCGACCGCTTCGGCACCCGCCGCGTGCTCACCGTCGCCCTGCTGGCCTGTGTCGCCGACTTCGCGCTGATGCCCTGGAGCGGATCCGGGTTACCCGGCGCGCTCGTCGCCGTCACCGTTTGGGGTGTGTGCGGCTTCGGTGTGCTCGTGCCGCAGCAGCACCGGCTGATCTCCGTGTCCGGCGCGGGAGCCCCGTTGTCGGTCGCGCTCAACGCGACCGCGACCTACCTCGGGGTCGGCCTGTCCGGCGCCATCGGGGCGGCCGGACTCCACCTCGTGGGTGCTCATCGCCTCGGTCTGATCAGTGTGGTGTTCCTCGCCCTCGGCCTCGGCACCGCCGAACTCGCGCACCGGATCATCCGGCTCCGCGAGCAAGGCGCGACGCCGGCGGGCGGTGCCGTGCCCGTTCTCGACTCCCTGAGCGGGAAGGAGGGTTGACGGTTTCCGCGGCACAGTGATTTCTCCATTCCCCATGGAAACCGTGCACAGGTCTTGCTAGTGTGTAAGCGAAGCTCCGCTTACGGGACGGGTTCAAGTATCCGGGTATCCGCGGCAATTCGCCGCAGCGGCCATCGGCCCATGGGGACACGTCAACGGCGCCGATCCCGACGGAGTTTTTCTTCCGCGCGGCCGTGAGTGGCTCCGACCACTGTCCGGCCAGGTGGTCCGCGGCCCGCCTTCACATCTGGCTGCACGGTTCTGGGGCGCCCGTCTGTGCGGCGTCTCGTTGATCAGCAAAGGGGGAATGTTGATCGCGCTGCTCTCTGAGACCTGGCATCAAGAGACAGACGACGGAGGGGAGTCCGGACAGGAGTGGAGACGCATCAGCTCGCTGATAGGTGAAAGCGGCGCCGACTGGGTGGCCGACCCGGTGCGCCGCATCGAGGAACTCACGGACCGGGAATTCGACGTGTTCATCCTCCTCGGCCGAGGACTGTCGAACCAGGCCATCTCGGCATCTCTCTACGTCACCGAGCGCACGGTGAAATCCCACGTCACGCGCATCCTCGCCAAGTTGCACCTGGACTCGCGGCTGCAGGCCGGCCTGGTGGCGCAGGCCTACACGCACTGGGTCGCGCTCAGTTCCCAGTAAGTACGCGACTGTCAAGTGTACTTTCGTCCGGTGCGCCGCGCACCTGGCCGATGGTTGACTCTTCAGCAGCTCTCAAGCTCCTCAAGTCTGGTGTCCACAAGCGGTTTGACACTTCAATTCGAGTGGAGTCACAACGGGGATGACGACAGCGGAAACGGCGGTTCTCTTTCCGGGCCAGGGTGGATTCGACGGAGCGGCGCTGCGTGCCGCCAGAATGAAGTACCAGCAAGTCGACCAGATTTTCAAGGCAGTTGACACGGTCGCCGAGGAGATCTTCGGAAGTGCGATCTCCGCCGCACTCTTCGAAGGCGCCCCATTGACCGCGGAAGACCTGCTGCAGCAGCCGATCTGGGTGTCTCAGCTGGCAATCTACGGCAGTGATGTGGCGGCCTGGCGCATTCTGCGGGACAACGGCCTTCGGGCGCGTTTCCTCGTGGGCCACAGCCTGGGCGAGATCGCGGCGCTCGTCGCTGCCGAGGCGTTCTCGGTGGAGGACGGGGCGCGTATCGTCGCCGAGCGTCTCCGGGTCCTTCAGGACGCGGAGCCCGCCGTCGGCCGGATGGCGGCCCTGGCGCTCGACGGGCAGCGCACGCGGCAACTGCTCGCACTGCTCGACGACCCCGCCCTGGCGGTGGCTGCCGAGAACCATGACCGGCAGACGGTGATCAGCGGCCCCGAGCGCTCCGTGCAGGCCGCGCTGCGCGTCGCCCGCGAGCTGAACGCCGGCGGTCTGCTGTTGAAGTCACCGTTCGCGTTCCACAACCCGGCACTGGAGCCCCTTCGGGCACCGCTCGCCGCCAGGATCGCCCGCCTGCCCCGGCAGACGCCGCACGAGGCGGTGTACTCGCCGATCCTGGGGCGGGCGTATCGCGCGGACGACGATCTGGCCGCCCTCATCGCCGAACACCTCGTCAGGCCGGTCGACCTCCGCGGGACGGTGCACACCCTCCATGACAACGGCGTCACCACGTTCGTCGAGGCGGGCGGGCTCGGCTCCCTCGGCCGGTGTGTCGAACGCGTCCTGGCCGACGCCCGGCACATCACCGTCCGGTCGACCTTCACGCTGGACGCGGTCGGACGGCTCGGTGTGGAGGGGGCCGTCGCCGGGCTGCCCGATCCCGTGCCCGAGTCCTTCGAGCAGTTCTGGGCGACATACGGGACGCAGCTCGTCGAGCGCGTCCGGACACGGTTGCCCGCCGAGCCCGCCGTACCCGCCGGGCCGGCGGAGAACGCGCCGACGGGCGTGGCCGGCGTGTCCGCCCCGGCCGGGGTGCCGGACCGGGCGGAGCTCCTCGCCACGGTCCGCGCGCTGTACGCGCAGGCGCTGGAGTATCCCGAGGAGGTCTTCACCGAGGACGTGCTGCTGGAGGCCGAACTCGGCATCGACTCCGTCAAGCAGGTGGAGCTGCTGAACCGCGTCACCGGCCGCTATGGCATCGCGCCCACGGACAGCGGCTTCCGGCTGTCCGACTGCGACACCGTCGGCAAGGTGGTCGATCTGCTGCAGGCCCGTCTGGCGGGCGGCGACGTGCCCGTCGCCGCAGCCTGAGCGACTCACCACGACCGGGTGACGCGGCCCATCGCGCCATCCGGTCCCGGACCGCGCGACAAGGAGCAATTCCGCGATGCAGCAGCTCAGTGGCAGGCTCGCCCTGGTCACCGGCGGGGCCAGGAACATCGGCCGGAGTGTGGCCGGGGCCCTCGCCGAGCGTGGCGCTCACGTCCTGGTCAACTACTTCCACTCCCACGACGAAGCCCTGCGCACCCGCGCCGAGCTCACGGCCCTCGGCGCCCGAGTCGATCTGATCAGGGCCTCCGTGGCACGGCAGGACCAGGTCGACCGGATGTTCGCCGAGATCGACGAACGCTTCGGCCATCTCGACATCCTGGTCAACAACGCGGCGAACGGCGCGCTGCTCCCGCTCGACCGGATCACCGACGCCGCCCTCGACAAGGCGCTCGACACCAACTACAAGGGCAGCCTGCGCTGTGCCCGGGCGGCGGCGCCGCTGATGGCCCGGCGGGGCGGCGGGTCGATCATCCAGATGTCGGCGCTCGGCAGCTCGCAGATGGTCATGGCCAACTATCTGGCGTGCGCGCCGGCGAAGGCCGCCGTCGAGGCCCTGACCCGTTATCTGGCCGTGGAATTCGCCCCGCTCAACATCAGGGTCAACACCGCGTCCGCGGCCATGCTGCTCAGCGAGGTGGCCGACGCGTTCCCGGACGCCGAGGCGATGCAGAAGGTCATCCGGGACGCCACTCCGCTGGGCCGACTCGGCTCGCCGGAGGAGTTCGCCGCCCTCGTGGCCTTCCTCGCCTCCGACGACTCCCGCTGGATCACCGGCCAGACCATCCTCGCCGACGGAGGGCTGTCCCTGGGAGCGGCCCTTCTGTCGCCCCCGCGCGGCGAGCGGGGGATCGCGCAGGGACCGGAGCAGGGCGGTACGGCGGCACAAGCCGCGGCCGACGACATCGTCGCCGCGAACGCCGAGCCCGCGAACACCGAGCCCGCGGTGGCCGACGATGCCGTGGCCGGCGACGCCATGGCAGACGGTCCCATGGTCGACGACATCGCCATCGTCGGCATGGGCCTGGCCGTCGCCGGTGCCAACAGCCCCGAGGAGTTCTGGGAGCTGCGCACCACCGGCGCGGACCTCTTCGCCCCCGTGCCCGCCGGCCGCTGGGACCGCTCGACCTTCCACTCGGCCGACCCCGCAGCGCTCGACAAGTCGTACCAGGACACATGCGTCTTCATCACCGACTTCCAGCCGGTCGCCGGAGCCGTCGAGACGATGGACACGAAGGGCGCCGGCGCGGACGGCACGGCAGACCACGAGCTGACGACCACCTGGCTGCGCCACAGCCTGGTACAGGCCTTGCGCGGAGTGCGGCGCTACCCCTCCGCCCGCCATTCCTTCCTGGTGGGCTACACCCCCGACGGCAGCCAGCACCTGGAGGAGGCCGGAGTCATCGCGGGCACGGACGCACGAGCCCGGCGCGTGGCCGGCTCGCTCGACCTCACCGCGCCGCAGCGCGACCACCTCCTCGACGCGGTCCACGACACCCTGGCCCGGCGCTACCGGCGCGGCGCGCACGCCCCCGAGCGGTTCCTGCCGCACCGGGTCGGTCAGCTCGCGATGGCGGGTGTCCTGCCCGACGACACCGAGCTGCAGATGATCGACACCGCCTGCTCGTCCTCGCTCTACGCCATCGACATCGGCGCCAAGGGCCTGTTGAGCGGCAAGCACGACATCGCCGTCTGCGGCGGCGCGTTCGCACTCGCCCCGCGCGGCACCGTGCTGTTCTCGAAGCTGCAGGGGCTGTCCCGGCGCGGGGCGGTCCACTCGCTCGACGCGGACGCGGACGGTGTGATCTTCGCCGACGGCGCGGGCGTCGTCGTGATGAAGCGGCTCAGCGACGCGCGGCGCGACGGCGACCGCGTCCTCGGCGTGCTCAGATCGGTCGGAGCCTCCTCCGACGGCCGGGGCAAGGCGATCTACGCCCCGAACGCGGCCGGCCAGGACCTCGCGGTCCGCGCCGCCTTCGCCGAGGGCACCTCGCCCGCCGACGTCGACTGGATCATCGCGCACGCCACGGGGACCCCGGCCGGAGACCTCGCCGAGTTCAGCACGCTCCGCGAGCACTTCGGCAGGGTGCGGCCGGCCTACGTCACCTCCAACAAGTCCCTCATCGGACACACGGGGTGGGCGGCTGGCGTCGTGTCCGTCATCGAGGCGCTGCTGGCCATGGAGCACGGCACGATTCCGAAGCAGTTCCGCTTCACCCGGGCGCCCGAGTCGTTCGGTCTGGACGACACCCTGCTGGAGATCCCGACCGAGAACGTGACCTGGCCCGCGTCGGCCGACCGGCCCCGTACCGTCGCCGTGTCCGGCTTCGGCTTCGGCGGCACCAACGCGCATCTCCTCGTACAGGAACACCGCGCGCGGGAACACCGCCCACGAGCCGTGCCCTCCGTGGCGCCCGCCGGCACCGGGGACCGGGTGGTCGTCGTGGAATGGTCGGCGCACGTCCCCGGTCTCGACCGGGACGGTGTCGTCGAGTGGATCACCGGGCGGGGCAGCGGGCCGGCCGACGGTTTCGGCTCCGCCTATCCGACGCCGCCCCTGCACCGGGTACGGCTGCCTCCCGCGACGGTACGCACCATCGACCGATGCCAGCTGATGATCTTGGAGTGCGCCCACGACCTGCGCGGCCGGCTGACCGAGTTCTGGGACGCGACCACCGCCTCGACGGGGGTGTTCGTCGGCCACATGGGCCCCACCCGGGCGGCCATGCTGTACGCCAACCGCTGCTTCCTCGACGACATCGACAAAGCCCTCACCGAGGACCCGGCCACGGCGACGCTGCCCGGCCTGCCCGAGCTGCTGACGGGGCTGCGCCAGCTCGTCCACGACGAGATACCGGCGTCGAACGAGGACGCGTTCCCCGGCATGATGCCCAACGTCATCTCGGCCCGGGTCGCCAACTACTTCGACCTCAAGGGCCCCAACATCACCCTCGACTCCGGGTACGCCTCGAGCCTCACCGCCGTCGAGACGGCCGCGCGCTATCTCCGGTCCGGGCGGCTGGACTTCGCCCTGGCAGGCGGGATCAACGGCAACAGTCTGCCGGAGTACGCGACTTTGCTGGCCGGGCTCCCCGAGGGCGGGCCCGGTGCGGAACTCGCCGAGGGCGCCTTCATGTTCGCCCTCACCACCGAGTCCCGGGCCCTCGCGGAGGGGCTGCCGATCCTCGGCCGGATCGCGGATCTGAGGGTCGGGGACACCCCGCCCGGCGATCGCCGCATCGACCTCCTGCCGCCCCGCTCCACTCCGACCGCGCCCTCAATTGCCCGCTACCTCGGTGCCGCCGGCGCCCTGGGCATCCTCCGAGCCCTGCTGGGCACGCCCGGCACGGTGGACATCACCTGCACAGCCGGCACCCCGAAGACCACGGCCCACCTCACCCTCGACATCCCGGCCACCCCCGACCCCGCCACCCGACCCGCCCGTCGGCCCCAGCCGTCCCCACCGGCTGTTCCCATCCCGGCCGCCGTGTCGTCTTCTGCCGGTGAGCCTGTGTCGGCCCGCCGGCCGCAGCCATCGCCACCGGCTGTTCCGGTCTCGGCCGCCGTGCCATCCCCCGACCCCCACACCCTGCCCGCCCGTCGGCCCCGGTCATCACCACCGGCTGCCACCATCCCGGCCGCCGTATCGGCTCCCGCCGGCGAGTCACAGCCCGAATCCCCGCCCCGCCGCCGGCCGCGGCCATCGCCGCCGGACGCCCCCGTCCAGGTGCCGGGCTCCGGGTCGGTCTCACTGCCCGCCGCCTTCCTCCGGGGTGAGCGGGGGGCCACAGGTGAGGTTCCCCAGACGGTTCGTCACGTGGCCGAGCTGATCGAAGTGAGCGGGCCCGAGCCGCACGAGCGCATCGACTTTCTGCCGCCCGGTGTCGTCGTCCTCACCGACATACCCGATCTGGACGCCTCCCTGCGGCACGTGCCGCCCGACGCGACCGTCCTGTCCACCGCACCGGCCGGCGCCACCGGGCCCCGCCGGCACCACCTGCCGGAACCCACCCCGGAGGCGGTGCGCGCGGCCCTCGCGGACCATGGGCCCGTACGGCACCTGCGGATTGTCACCGACCTCGCCCGCTCGGCACCGCTGGAGGGTTCCACCGGCACCCGGGACGGCCTCGCCCCCTCCCTCACCGCCCTGCACGATGTGGCGTTCCTCGTACTGCAGACCGCCCACACGGACCTGGCGGCCTCCGGAGCGTCGTTCCTGACGCTCCTCCTCGGCGCCGTCACCGACGGCGTTCCGCACCCCTGCACCGGCCTGTTCTCCGGGCTGGTCAAGTGCGCGGGCCTGGAACTGCCCGACGCCCTGACGTTTCTGCTGGCCACCGACGAACGGGAGCTGGGCAAGGGCGCCTTGCTCGTGGAGCGAGAGACACGGGCCGTACGTACCTTCCCCGTGGTCTTCCACCTGGACGGCCGGCGGCACGCCCCCGCACTCCGGCCGGAGAAAGCCCTCCCGGACACCGGGCGACGCAAGCCCGTCGCCCGCCTCGGCCCCGACTCCGTGGTGGTCGCCGTCGGCGGTGCCCGCGGCATCACGGCCGAGGTGGTCGCCGCCCTGGCTGAGCACTTCCGCCCGCGGATCTATCTGCTCGGCAGCAACCCGCTGGACGACTACCCCGACGACGTGTTCGACGGCAGCGACGCCACCTTCGCCGCCGGCCGGCAGGCGTACATCCGCGAGCACCTCGCGGCCGGCGACCGCACGGTGGCGGACATCAACCGCGCCTTCGACCGGCTGCTGGACGCACGTGCGGCCCGCCGCACCGTCCGCCGCCTGGAGAAGCTCTGCGGGCCTGGCCGGGTCACCTACCTGACCTGCGACGTCCGGGACGAGGCGGCGGTCGCGCGGGCCGCGGACCGGATACTGGCGGAGCAGCCGGCCGTGGACCTGCTCATCAACGCGGCCGGACGCAACAGGTCCGCCCTGATCAAGGACAAGGACTTCGCCGAGTTCCGCGCGATCCGCGACCTGAAGGCCCTTGGCTACCGCAACCTCAAGCGCGCGTTCGCCGGCCGGCCGCCGACCACCTGGTGCAACTTCGGTTCGCTGCTCGGCCACTTCGGCCAGCTCGGCGAGCCCGACTACGCGGCCGGCAACGACTACCTGGCGTCAGCAGCGGCCTCTGCCGCCGCGCACGGCACCGACGAGTTCACCATCGGCTGGACGCTGTGGGACGGCGTCGGCATGGGAGCCGGAGAACTGACCAAGGCGTACTTCAAACGCGCCGGGTCCTACAGCCACATGCCGGCCGGCGAGGGCGTCCACCACTTTCTGCAGGAACTGCACGCCGACCGCCGCAGGGCGTCGGTGGTGCACATCGGCGGGGCGGAACGGGAGACCGTCGAGCGGTTCTACCCCGGCTACCTGGCGTCCGGCACCGCCCTGTCCGACGTACCCGGCAAGGGCACGTTCTACCTGCGCCGGCCGGTGTCCGAGGACGCCGACTCCGCGGTCTTCGACTGCACCTTCGACCTGGGCACCGACGGCTACCTCGCCCACCACACCGTCCGCGGCGTACCCACCCTGCCGGGCACGTTCGTCGTGGAGATCGCCGCGGAGACGGCACGCCACCTGGCGCCCGGCTGGAAGGCCTCCGCCCTGGAGGACCTGCGGTTCGAGAACTTCCTGCGCGTCCACCCGGGCGTCCGCCCCGCGGCCAAGAAGATCACTGGCCGGGTGGTGGACCGCGGGGACGACCTCACCGTGGTCGACGTCTCCGTCACCGGAGACGTACGAGCCCCCGGCGGCGTCCTGTTGGTCGAGGACAAGGTGCACTTCACTGCACGTGTGCTGCTGCGCCGCGACACCCCCGAGGCCCCGTCCTGGCGGCACTGGGACGACGGCGACGACACCCCGGTCGCCGATCCCTACCACGTACCGGCGTCACCGGTGTCCCTGACGGGCCCCTTCGTCTCCACCCGGCGCACCCGGCTGCACCCCCTCGGCAAACGCGCCCTCTACCGGGCCGACATCCCCGGCCGGGATCCCGCCCTGTCCCGGTTCCTCACCCCCGCGATCCTGCTCGACGGCCTGGCCCGCACCGGGGTCCTGCACCTGGAGGACGGCCGGCTCATGCCCATCGCCGCACCCCTGTCCATCCGCCGGGTGGACCTGTACGAGGAGGCCAACGACATCGAACTGACCAGACGGTACGGCCGGCTCCACCTCTACGCCACACCGCCCGCCTTCGACATGACGGGACCCGCACCCGGCAACCGGTTCGTCGCCGTGGCACCGGACGGCCGGGTCATCGCCCAGCTGCAGGACGTCTCCGCCACCGTCGTCGGCTACGTGGACGCGGTTTCCGGGCGCCTGTACTCCCCGGACAAGCAACCGCTCCCCGACCCCACCGACACCGAGACGCTCAGGAAAGCCGGCTGATGCGGCACCGGACGACGATCACCGACCCCGTGGGGAAGCGGCAGGAGCAGGCCCCGGGCCCCGGCGGCAGTGTGCTGTTCGGCGCGCTCAGCAGCTTCAAGAAGGACACCCTGCGTCTGCTGACGGAGCTGCAGCGCCAGTACGGCGGCGTGGTCCGGATGAAGATGGGGCCCTACCTCGTCCACCAGGTCACCGACCCCGAGGCGGTCCGACACGTCCTGCAGGACAATGCGCGCAACTACGTGCGCGGCAGGTTCTACCGGGGCTTCCACCTGTTCTTCGGCCGGGGCATGCTCACCACCGACGGCGCCGAGTGGCGGACCCGGCGCGCGGTCAGCCGGCCCTTCTTCCACCGGGCCGCGCTGCGCGCACGGTCCGCCACCGTCACCGACACGGTGGAGGAACTGCTGGACCGCTGGGAGCCCCACGCGCGCAGCGGCCGACCGGTCGACATCACCGACGACATGATGTGGCTGGCGATGGGCATCCTCGGCCGCATGCTGTTCGGCGTCGACCTGCGCCGGTACGCCGACCGGCTGCTGCCCGCGGTCCGCTTCTCCCTGAAGGCCATGATCCTCACCGGCGAGGTCAAGCAGATGCTGCCCCGCTGGGTGCCCACCGCGTATCAGCGCCGACTCAAGCGGCACCAGCGGACCCTCAACGACGTCATGGACGAGATCATCGACCTCCACCGGCGCGGCGGTGGCAGCCCCGACAGCGTGGTCGCCGCCCTCCTCAAGGCGACCCACGAGGTCACCGGAGAGCCGTTCACCCAGCGGCAGATACGCGCCGAGCTGAAGACCCTGTTCCTCGCCGGGCACGAGACCACCGGCTGCGCCCTCGCCTGGACCCTGTACGCGATCGCCCGGCACGACGACGTCCGCACCCGGCTCGACGCCGAACTGACCACGGTGCTCGGCGGCCGGGTGCCCACGGCCGAGGACGTCGACGACCTGCCGTACCTGCGCGCGGTCGTCGACGAGTCGCTGCGCCTGTATCCGCCGATCTGGCTGTTCCCCCGGGACACCGTCGCCGACGACCGCATCGGCGGCCACCACGTCCCGGCCGGCAGCACGGTCCTCGTCCCGGTGTACGCCGCCCACCACAACCCCGCCGTCTGGGACGACCCCGAGACCTACGCGCCGGAGCGGTTCTGTCCCGCACACGCGGGCCAGGGCACGAACGGCGGCACCCGGACCGGGAGGACGCCGCGGCAGCGCGACCGCTACGACTACTTCCCCTTCGGCGGCGGCGCCCGCAAGTGCATCGGCATGGACCTCGCCCTGCTGGAACTGCGGCTCGCGGTCGCCATGGTGGTGCAGCGCTACCGGCTCCAGCCGGCCGCGGACCACCCGGTCCGCCCGACGGCGCTGGTCTCCCTGCGCCCGCAGCCCGGCGTCGTTGTGCACATCAGCCACAACGGCCCGGCCGAGCGGAAGACACCCCCGGCATGAGCGGTCTCTCCCCGGTGCAGCCCACCGCGACCCGCCCGGTCGCCCCGGTGCACCGCGTCCGCTGGCGGACCGTCGCCGAACCCGACCTGCCCCCGCCCGCAACGGCGCTGCGCGGGGCCAAGGTCCTCGTGCTCGGCGGCACGCCACCGCTCGCCCGGGCCGTCACCGAGGCCCTGCGCGCCGCGGGCGCCGACGCCCGCACCGCCGAGGAGGGGATCTGGCCGGTGCCGGCAGAAGTGCCCGACGGCCTGCTGGACCTGGGCCACGCCGAGCCCTTCGTACCGGGGGAACACCACGGCTACCGTCGCGCGCTGCTGCGTTCGGTGACCGCGTTGCGGGCCTGCTACCCGCACTGGCGGCGGGAGCGGGACGCGCGCCGCCTGTTCTACGTGGCCGTCACCTACCTCGGCGGATCCATGGGGTACGACACCCCCGACGACCCGTCGGCCCTGCAGCCGCTCGGCGGGATCTGGGCCGGCCTCGCCAAGACGGTGCACCGGGAGATCCCCAACTGCAACATCCGCGTGGTGGACACCGACCTCGCCGGCCTGGCGGACCTGCCCCGGCGGATCACCCGCGAGCTGTACCGCTGGGGCCCGTTCGAGATCGGCCACCGTGCCGGGCGGCGCCGCACCCTTCAGGCGGTCCGGGAAGAGGCCGGCCCGCCGCAGCTGTCCCTGGGCGCCGATGACCTGGTGCTGCTCTCGGGCGGCGGACGCGGCATCGGCTGGCGGCTCGCCCGGACGCTGGCGGCCCGCCACGGCTGCGCGGTCGTCGTCACGGGACGCGCCCCGCTGCCCGGCCCGGACGACCCGGCCCGCACGCTCGACGACGAGCGGTTCACGGCGTACGAGCGGAGCCTGTGGGCGCAGCGGCGCCAGGGCCGCCCCCTGACCGCCGTACGCGCCGCGATCGCCGCGGCCCGGCGCGAGCGGGAACTGGTCCGCCATCTGGACGAGGCCCGCGCGGAGGGACTGCGCGTCTCCTACGCGGTGTGCGACGTCACGGACCCCGACCAGACCACGGCCCTGGTCGCCCGGTACGGGACGGCGCTCACCGCCGTCGTGCACAACGCGGGCGTCGACACGCCCGCCCGGCTGCCCAAGAAGACCGACGAGGACTTCCTGCGCACCGTCGCCACCAAGGTCGACGGCTTCGTCAACCTGTTCTCCGCAGTACGCGGGCTGCCCCTGAAGTTCTTCTGCAACGTCGGTTCCCTCACTGGACGGCTCGGCGGCATGGTCGGCCAGCTCGACTACGCCGCCGCCAACGACGGACTCGCCCGCCTCGGCCTCTGGGCGCGGACGCAGGTCGCCTTCCCCGTCATGACGCTGTGCTGGCCCACCTGGGACCGGCTCGGCATGGTCGCCAACTTCGAGGCCACCCTGCGCTACATGGCCGCGCTCGACGTGACGGAGGGCATCGACCTGTGGACGCGGGAGCTGACGGCCGGCTCCCGCGGCGAGGTCACCTACATCGGCCCGCTGGGCCGCGCGCTCGGACCGCAGCAGAGCCGCGGATACCGGGTGAGCGCGGACCTGCCGGGCCACCGTGAGCTGCTGTCGGCGGTGTTCCATCTGGGCGAGCCGGTCACACATGTGCCGCACGCGGAACAGACCGCGCTGATCGTCCTGGACCGCGCGCACGCTCCCGTCCTCACCGACGTACTGGTCGGCGAAGAAGCCGCACTGCCGGTGTCACTGCTGCTGGAGAACGCGGTGCGGGGCGCGGCCTGGGTGCAACCGGAGGACTACGCCCCGCTGACCCTGCGGAGCGTGCGGGACATCCACGTGAACCTCGCGGACCTGCGCCTGCGGCACGGCCGTATCGCCCTGTACCGGTCCGTCACCGCGGGCTACACCGAGGGCGCCTGGACCGCGGACGTCCGCTACCGCACCTCCGACGGCGACCGTCCGGCCGCGCACCTGCGGCTCGTGTACGCCCACGAGGCCCACGCCGCCGGCGACGCCCACGTCACCGGCCCGCACACCGGGCGCCCCGCCGGGGACGGGCCGGGAGGGTCGTCCGGCGAGCGGCTCGAGGGGGACGGCGGCGGGCGGCCGTACGACGGCCCGGCCCTGCGGTGGCCAGGGCTCGTACTGCGGACCGCCCGCTGGCGTACCGGGCCGCGGGGGGCCTGCGAGGCCGAGGTCCGCGAGACCCCGGCCGGCGATCTGTGGGTGCTGCCCAGCTGGCCCGTCAACGCCCTTCCGCTGACCGCCCTGGAGAACATTCTCCGCCGCACGGCCGCGCACTCCCCGGGCCCCGTGCTCACGGTCCGGCACATCGACGTACAGGAGGGGATCCCCACACCGGACGGCGGCGCGGCGCTCCTCCTCCGGGGCAGCCCACACACCGGCCGCTGGACGGTGTCCGGCGCCGACGGCGACCGCCGTGCCCTCCGGCTTTCTGGTGTCAGTTATCGAGGAGACCTGTGATGACGCAGCCGACCGCCCCCGATGTGTCGCTGTCCGACGTCTACCGGCCCGAGTTCATCGACGACCCCTATCCGCTCTACCGGCGGGCCCGTGAGACGGACCCGGTGCTCTGGGACCCGCGGATGGGCGATGCGGGCGCCTGGATGGTCACCGGCTACGACACCGCGCTGACCGCCCTGCGCGATCCGAGGTTGTCCGCCCGCCGCCCCCAGTGGGATCCGGCGACTGGCACCAAGCAGACCGCGTCCGCCCTGCGCGCCCTGGACACCCAGGTGTTCGTCAGCGACCCACCGGACCACCAGCGCCTGCGCAGAGCGATGTCCCAGCCGTTCCTGCCGCGGGCCGTGGACGCGATGCGTCCCGACCTGGAACGGGCCGCGCACCGCCTGCTCGACGCGGTCCTGCCCCGTGGCGGGATGGACTTCATGGCGGACTACGCCCTGGCCCTGCCGTCGGAAACGGTGTGCCAGGTCCTCGGCATCCCGGAGGAGGACCGGGGCCGGATCTGGAAGTTCGTCCTCAGCTGGGGGCTGCTCGTGGACGACGGGCCGTTCAGCAGGGAGAACCCCGAATACCACCTGGCCGGGATCGGGAAGTACATGGACTACTTCCGCCGGCAGCTGGACCTGCGCCGCACCCGGCGCACCGGAGACCTGATGCAGACCGCGCTGGACGCCTGGGACAACGGCGAGTTCCGCAGCGAGGAGGAGCTGCTCGGCAACCTGATCTTCCTGCTGACGGCTGGTCAGACGACGACGGCCCACCAGATCGGCAACACCGTGCTGGCGCTGCTGTCCCAGCCCGACGTGTACGCCACCGTCGCCGCCGATCCCTCCCTCGTGCCCGCGGCCACGCCCGAGTTCATGCGGTACGACAGCTCGGTGCAGCTGACCCGCCGGCGGGCGACGGAGCCGGTCGACCTCGGCGGCCGGACCGTCGAGGCGGGCCAGGAGGTGTTCGTCTGGATCGGCGCGGCCCACCGCGACCCGGCGGCCTTCCCCGACCCCGACCGGATCGACCTCGACCGGCCCCGCAACACGAACCTCGCGCTGGGCCATGGCGCCCACTACTGCCTGGGCGGCCGGCTCGGCCGGCTCGTCAACGAGATCGCCGTACAGGCCTTCCTGGAGCGGGTGGCCCGGCCGAGGGCCGACCCGTCCGGAGTCCGGCGCACCCTCACCCCGACGTTCCGCGGCCCCCACGTCATGCCGATGACCTTCGAGGCGAAGGAGACGCGATGAGCACGGCGAGGCCCCCGCTGCCGGACTTCCCCGGCTTCACCACCCTCGACCGGGAGGTCTCCCTTGACCGGCTGCCGGTCAGGGGCACCGTCCCCGGCTGGCTGACCGGCACCCTGCTGCGCAACGGGCCGGCGAAGTTCGAGGTGGGCGACTACCGTCTCACGCACTGGTTCAACGGCCTGGCGATGCTGCACGCGTTCTCCTTCACCGAGGGGCGGGTGAAGTACGCCAACCGGTTCCTGCGCACGACGGCGTACGAACTGGCCACCAGCAAGGAGCAGTTGTACGGCAAGCAGTTCGGCCTCGACCCCTGCGAGCGGCTCTTCGGACGCCACTTCGCGGCCTACTCGCCGAACATCACCGACAACACCAACGTCAACGTGGCCCGGATGGCGGGGCGTTACTTCGCCTTCGCCGAGCAGCCCCTGGCCAACGAGTTCGACCCGCACACACTGGACACCCTGGGCGAGGTCACGTTCGAGGACCAGATCCAGGGCGAGACCTCCACCCCGCACCCGCACTACGACTTCGACCGGCGGGTGCTGATCAACTACACCACCTCGATGGCGGACCGCACGGCGTACCGGCTCTTCTACGTCCCCGAGGGGGAACTCGTCCAGCGACCGCTGGCCACCATCGAGGTCGACGAGCCGTGCTACATGCACAGCTTCGCCGCGACCGAGAACTACGTCGTCCTCGTGGAGTTCCCGGTCGTCATCGACACCGACCGCTTCCGGCAGGCCCGCCACCCCTTCCTGGAGACGTTCAGCTGGCAGCCGGAGCGGCCCGCCCGTTTCCTCGTGGTGGACAAGCGCGAGGGGCGGCTGGCCGGCACCTTCGAGAGCGAGGCGTTCTTCGCCTTCCACCATGTCAACGCCGTCGAGACGGACGGGGAACTGCTGGTCGACATCGCGGCCGCTCACCATCCCTACGAGACCGTGCTCGGCCTGGACCCGACCGAGGACCAGCTCGACCTGGAGGCGTACGGATACCAGCTGCGCCGGTACACGCTGTCGTTGGGGCGGTCGGGCGGTTCGGTCGGGTGGGAGCCGCTCGCGGACGCCGGAGTGGAGATGCCGCGCATCCACTACCGCCGGCACAACGGCAGGGCGTACCGCTATGTCTACGGGCTCGGGCACTCTCCGCGCAGCCTGCGCGCGATGAACAGGCTGCTGAAGGTGGATGTGGTGGCCGGCACCCACAAGGCCTGGTACGAGAAGGGCTGTTTTCCCGGCGAGGGTGTCTTCGTGCCGCGGCCGGGCGGCGGCGCGGAGGACGACGGCGTGGTGCTGTCCGGGGTGCTGGACGCGCGGAGCGGGCGGTCGTTCCTGCTGGTGCTCGACGGGCCGTCGTTCGAGGAAGTGGCCCGGGCCGAGGTGCCGCACCACATCCCGAACGACTTCCACGGGCAGTTCTTCCGGGAGCTGCACCGCTGACCCGGCCGAGCCCGCCGGCCCGGTCGCGTCACGGCGTCCAGGCCTGGTGCAGGAACCGCATGGTGCCGACGCCGATGCCGCCGTCCGCGTAGAGCGTCTGCCCGGTGATGTAGCGGGCCTCGGGGGAGCCCAGGAACGCGATGACACCGGCGATGTCCCGGGCCTCGCCCAGCCTGCCGAGCGGCAGGTACGACCCGCGCCGGGCGTGCTCGGCGGGGTCCGGGCCGAACAGGTCCGCGGCTCCCTCGGTGCGGATCAGGCCGGGACCCACCGCGTTGACACGGATTCCCGCGTCGGCGTACTCGGCGGCGGCCTGCTGGGTCAGAGCGATGATCGCGGCCTTCGCCGCGGGATAGATACCGGAATTCGCGCGGGGCGTCCCGGCGAGGAAAGAGGTGACGTTCACAATGGCTCCGCCGCCACTCCGGGCGATGAGGGGTGCGAATGTCTGGGTGCAAAGCAGATTTCCGAGAACATTGACGTCGAGAACCCGCCGGAAATGCTCGATGTTGATGTCCGCGAGAGAACTGAACGTCCACACTCCGGCGTTGTTGACCAGCAGGTCGAGCCGCTCCAGCTCGTCCGCCACGGACTGGAGCGCCGTGGCGTCCCGCACATCACAGCGGAAATGAGCCCCCCCGACCGCCCGGGCCGTGCTCTCCGCGGACTCGTCCTGGTCCACGGCCACGACGACATAGCCGCGCTCGGCGAGCAGTAAGGAGGTGGCCCTGCCTATTCCCCGGCCGGCTCCGGTGACCAGAGCCACGAGTTTCTCGGGTGCCTCGGATGTCTCGGATGTGTTGCTCATCGGGTCTCCCAGCGTCCAGGAACAACGAAACACCGCACCAAGCCGAAGCACGGTGGGTGCCTGCATTGAATATCCGGCCGACGGGTTCTGTCAAAGGCTTCCGCGGCCGGGAGAGCTGATGATTTTTTTCGGATACGAGAATGGAGTGGGAGAATGACCCTGACAGAAATGCCCGCGGCGGGACTGTCCACGGCGCCGCGCAGGATGTTCATCGGCGGCGCGTGGGTGGACGCGCTCGACGGCGCCGTCCTGGAGACCCTCGACCCGGCGACGGAACAGACGCTGGCCACCGTGCCGCGGGGCGGCGCCGCGGACGTGGACCGGGCCGTGCGCGCCGCCCGCGCCGCCGTCGAACCCGGCTCTCCGTGGCGCCGTACGACCCCCTCGCAGCGGGGCCGGATCCTGCACCGGATCGGTGATCTGATCCTGGAGCACGGCGAGGAGCTCGCCCTGACCGAGTCGCGGGACAACGGTAAACCGGTGACCTACGCGTCGTTCGCGGACATCCCCATGGCCGCCGACCTGTTCCACTACATGTCCGGCTGGACCACCAAGATCGAGGGGCACACGATCCCCTTCTCGGCCGCGGCCCCCGGCAGCTTCCTCTCGTACACCACGCGCGAACCCATCGGAGTGGTCGGCCAGATCATCCCGTGGAACTTCCCGCTGATGATGGCGGCTTGGAAACTCGCCCCGGCGCTCGCGGCCGGCTGCACCGTGGTCCTCAAGCCCGCCGAGCAGACCCCGCTGAGCGCGCTGCGGCTCGGGGAACTGATCCAGGAGGCCGGGATCCCGGACGGCGTCGTGAACATCGTGACCGGCGACGGGGAGGCGGGGGCGGCCCTGGCGGCCCACCCGGACGTCGACAAGGTCGCCTTCACCGGTTCCACGGAGGTCGGCAAGCAGATCGTCCGGGCCTCGGCGGGCAACCTCAAGAAGCTCACCCTTGAGCTGGGCGGCAAGTCCCCGAACATCGTCTACGCGGACGCCGACCTCGGGCGCGCCGTCGCCGCCTCGGCCGGCGCCATCTTCTTCAACCAGGGCCAGTCCTGCATGGCGGGCTCCCGCCTGTACGTCGAGCGGCCCGTGCTGGACCAGGTGGTCGAGGGCCTGGTCGCGGAGATGAACAAGCTGGTCGTCGGCGCGGGCACCGACCCCGCGACCCAGCTGGGCCCGCTGGTCTCCAGGGAACAGCTCGACAGGGTCCGGGGATACGTCGAGTCGGGTGTGCGCGACGGAGCCGTCCCGCACACCGGCGGCCAGTCCCTGCCGAAGCGGGGCTACTTCACCTCGCCCACGATCTTCACGGACACGGCACCGGGCATGAAGATCGTCGACGAGGAGATCTTCGGCCCGGTGCTGGTGGTCCTCCCCTTCGACCGGCTCGACGACATCGTGTCCATCGAACGCACCAACCCCTACGGCCTGGCCGCCGGCGTCTTCACCCGCGACCTGAGCAAGGCCGTCCGCACCGCCGACGCCATGCGCGCGGGGACGGTGTTCGTCAACACCTGGAACACCCTCGACGCGGCTCTGCCGTTCGGCGGCTACAAGCAGTCCGGCTGGGGACGGGAGATGGGACACGCGGTCCTGGAGAACTACCTGGAGACGAAGACGGTCATCACCGACCTGTCCTGAACCGCCGGTGCGGTGATGAGCTGTCTGTCGGCCGACATCCGCTCCCAGACGTCCCGGAAGAGACCAGCCAACGCTGTGACCTGCGGTGTCTGACCGTCGCAGGTCGTTGACCTGTAGGAATGCCGTCGGGGGGCGCGCATGGCTGTGATTCAAGCAAACGTAGTGCCTGAGGGCTGGTCCGACAGGTACTTCGAGCGCTCTCTCTGAGTGAAGGTCCGGTGGACCGCTCCGGAGATCCTTCTCATGGCGGAGACCGGATCAGAAAGGGAGGCATCCCGCGGCCGGATCCTTCCGTCAGCCCCGCCGCTGGCGAGGGTGCGGCCGTCCGGGCTGAACGCCACCGACTCCACGAGATCTATCTCTATGGCGTAGCTGACGGCGTGCTTATTGATCTTGATTGTGGCCTGCCGTTGTCCAGTTGTACTGGGTGGTAGTTCTGGTCAGTCGGTGGGGTCTACGCGGAACCGAGTGTCCGGTGGCGGGGGATAGGTGGGCTGGGGCCTTGACCCCGGTTCCTGGACACGGGTTATGCGGCTTGCGTCAGCGTAGTTGATGTCGTTCGGAAGGCGTTCTCGTAGGCGATGGGGCTGCGGTGTCCGAGGCCGCCGCCTCCGGCGCCCTGCCACCAGGGACCGGCTCCGGCCCGCCGCCCGCCGCGCGGCGGCCAAGACCGGCCTGCGCGGCGAGCACGCCCTGGCCGTGGTCGACACCGTCATCGCCTTCGACCACGCCGGTACCTACGGCCGGCGCCGGCGGCCGGCACTCGGAGGCCGCCCTCTCCGCCCCGGCCGGCCCCCTGGTGCCCGCCGTCCGCCGGATTCCGCCCGCCCGTCGGCGCGAGCACCGTTGCGGCGCGGGCGGGGGAGGGGCGCCGCATCGGTTTGGACACGGCGCCGCGGTGCCGGCGGGGGCGGGGCCTCCTCCGCCGGGGTGGTGCGGGGCGGTGGTCAGTGCGGGGTGTCGGTGGTGACGGTGGCGGTGAAGACCTTCCGGCCGTCCTGCTGTGCGGTGAGGTGGAGGCCGGGAGGGGCGGAGCGGGTGTGCAGCAGGCAGGGGCGGTCGAGTTCCGCGTAGCGGTGGAAGGCCGCGTTGATGCCGGCGAGCAGGACCGGACCGGGGCGTGCGGCATGGGTGGCCTGGCGTGCGGCTTCCAGGATGAGCATGCCGGGAATGTGGTCGAGCGGGTGGTCGAACAGGATGGGATGGGCGGGGTCGACCCTCAGCAGCCACTGGTCCGGGGCGCCGGTGGGAGACAGGAGCACGTCGTCCGGGCGGTGCCGCTCGACGCGGGAGGCGGGGACGGGCGGGGAGGGCGGCAGGGCGCGGGAGAGCGCTTGGAGGGGGTCGGCGTAGGGGCCGCGGAGGCGGCGGTAGACGGCGGGCGGGAAGTTGGTGAAGGACAGGTCGGCGGTGGCCAGGTGGTTGCCGCCGAGGGTCGCCGTGATGCGGGTGTGGTGCCGGGCGGAGCCCAGGGCGCGGCGCCGGGTGAGGGTCCGTGTGACCTGGAGCAGGGGTTCGGCCGGCTCCTCGGTGATGCGCAAGGCGGCGGGGACGAGGTCGAGGCGGAAGCTGTCCCACCCCAGGCGGTGGTCGAAGGGGATGCCGTAGGCGGCGTGGGAGAGCAGGGGGACTGTCTGCCGGATGGTCTCGACGAGTAACAGCGGGTCGTACAGGCCGTGGTGGCTCAGGTAGAAGGGATGGTCGCCGGGCCAGCGGGCGGTGACGACAGCGGTGTCGTCCCCCGCCGGACGCCAGTCGGTGAGCAAGACCTCCGCGTGGTTGCTCTTGTGGACCCACTCCTTTGGTACGGTGCCCGGGGACGTGGCTTGCCTGGGCTGGACGGCACTGGTCATCAGCGGTCTCCTCCCCTTGTGGACGATCGGCGCATGCAATCCGGCCTGTGTGCTGCCCGGCAGGTCCCGGACGTGTCAGGCGTGGTGCCCCTGGGGTCCGCAGGGCTCACGGGGCAGGTGAGCCCGCCGGGGCTGGGGGCGCTTCCCTGCCGCGGTAACATAAAAGATAATCTTTTTCCTGTCGAGAGGTGTCAGGTGAACTGCCCATGACGGAGCTCAAACAGGAGCGGGCGATACGGACGCGGACCCGCATCATCCGGGCGGCGGCGGAGGAGTTCGACGCGCACGGGTTCGCAGGGGCGAACGTGGCCTCGATCGTGGAGCGGGCCGGGATGACGCTGGGAGCGATGTACTTCCACTTCAAGTCCAAGGAGGCGCTGGCGAGGGAGGTGATGAACAGCCAGACCGAGGTGATCGAGCCGCTGCTGCACAGCGAAGGGCTGCAGCGGCTGGTGGACATCACGCTGGTGTGGTCCTATGCGTTGCGGGACGACCCGCTGCTGCGCGCGGGGGTGCGGCTGGCGGTGGAGCAGGGCTCCTTCGGGCTGAAGGACGACAGTTCCTTCCGCAGGTGGGAGCGGGCCATGACCGAGTGCCTGGAAGCGGCGAAGAAGCGCGGCGAACTGCTGGATGAGGTGGAGCCGGCCCTGGTGGCGCAGTTCCTGGTGGGGGCGTGCACGGGAACGCAGCTCGACTCCCAGCTCAGCAGCGGGCGCAGCGATCTGACCGAGCGCGTGGTGCGCATGTGGCGCTACCTTCTGCCGGGTATCGCCCGCCGGGGGGCGATAGCGGCGATCGACCTGGACCCCGGGCGGGGGCGTGGGGCATGAGCGCGCGGTTACCGGGCTGTCCCGGCTCCGTCGGTGAGGGGGCCCGTCCGTCCGTGAACGGGCGGATCGTGGTGACGGGCGGCACCGGGACGGTGGGCCGGCAGGTGGCGCGGCGGCTGGCGGCCGCCGGTGTCGCCGTGCGGGTGGTGACGCGGGATCCGCGCCGGGCGGCCCGTGCGGGGGTGCCGGGGGAGTTGGTGGCGGCGGACTTCGCCGACCGGCGGCGGCTGGCACGGGCCCTGGCCGGCGCGGACTCGGTCTTCGTGGTCACCAGCGACCCCCGGCAGCCCGCGCACGACGAGAACATCCTCGGCGCCGCGCTGAGCGGCGGGGTGCGGCACCTGGTCAAGCTGTCCGCCCTGGCGGTGGCCGACCCGGCGGCCGACGACCTCATCACCCGCTGGCAGCGGTCGAACGAGGAGAGACTGGCGGCCGCGGACCTGCTGAGCACGGTGCTGCGGCCGCGGGCGTTCATGTCGAACGCGCTGGAGTGGGCGGCCGGGATCCGGCGGGAGGGGGTCGTGCGCACCCTGTACCCCGATGCCCGCAACGCCTGCGTCGATCCCGCGGACATCGCCGAAGTGGCCGTACGGGTGCTGACCGTTCCCGCGTTCCAGGGCGGGACCTGGGCGCTGACCGGGCCCGAACCCCTCTGCGCGCGGGAGCAGACGGAACAACTGGCCCGGGTGCTGGGCCGGCCGCTGCGCTGTGAGGAGCTGACGCCGGAACAGGCCTGCGCCCGGTGGCGCGCATCCATGCCCGAGCCGATGGTCCGGGCCCGGCTGCTCAGCGCCGAACGTCAGCGCCAGGGCGCCAAGGAGGCAGTGCTCGACGGGGTGAAGGCCGTCACCGGCCGGGACCCCGGCACGTTCGCCCGCTGGGCGGAACGGCATGCCGGGGCCTTTCGGTGACGCCCCGCCGGCCGCGGCGGCCGGCGGGACCGGTGGGTGAACCGTGCCCGGGGACCGGGGGTTCCCAGGCACACGACGGTGCAGGGAGTTGGAGGCACGCATGATGACACCACAGGGACTGCTGCACGGGAAAACCGTCATGGTGACGGGGGCGTCGAGCGGGATCGGCGCGGCGGCGGCGCGGCTGTTCGCCGCGGAGGGAGCCGCGGTGGTGCTGACGGCCCGCCGGAAGGAGGCGCTGGAGAGCCTGGCCGCGGACATCCGTGCCGCCGGAGGCGAGGCGGAGGTGGTGCCGGGCGACGTGACGCGTGCCGAGGACGTGGAGGCCGCCGTGCGGACCGCCCGCGAACGCTTCGGGTCGCTGGACGCGGCGTTCAACAACGCCGGCTGGGCGGTGGCCGGCACCAGGCTGCACGAGCTCGACGGCACCCTCTACGACCGGATCATGGACGTGAACGCCCGGGGCGTGTGGCACTGCCTGCGCAGCCAGATCCCGGCGATGCTGGAACAGGGCAGGGGAGGGGCCATCGTCAACACCTCCAGCGTCGCGGGACAGCTGGCCACCGGAGCGGCGGCGCCCTACGTCGCCGCCAAGCACGCGGTCATCGGGTTGACCCGAGCCGCGGCCGCCGAGTACGGGGAGCACGGCATCCGGGTCAACGCCTTGGTGGTGGGGAACACCCGTACGGAGCTGATGCAGCAGGTCCTGGAGCGCACCCCGGGTCTGGAGCAGCATTTCACCGCGCGCGCCGTCCAGCACCGGATGGCCGGGCCGGCGGAGGTGGCCCAGGCCGCCGCGTGGCTGTGCAGCGACCGCTCCTCCTTCGTCACCGGTGCGGCGGTGGCGGTGGACGGAGGCTGGACCGCCGTGTGAGCGGCGGTGCGGGCGGCGCTTCGGCCTCACGGCCTCCTGCCGGACCCCTGGGCGCCGGACGCCTCCCGCGGCGGCACCGCCGGGACGCCTCCGGCGGTGCCGCCGCGGCCGGCGCCCGCCGGACGCAGGAGGCGCCGGGTGCCGGCGGCGGCGATGCCGTGGGCCAGGAACGTCCACAGGCGCGACGGGTGCGGCGGGTGTTCGCCGGTGAAGCCGTCCGCCCACGGGATCGGCGGCTGTGCGCCGGTGACCAGGCAGGCGACCAGCATGGTCACCTCCCAGGGCGCCACACCCGGCCTCAGCTCGCCGTTCAGGTGGGCCTGCGTCGCCAGCTCGTGGACAGCCGGCAGCCAGGCGCGGTACCAGTTGCGCCGCTGCGCGTCCCCGTCGCGGCACAGCCTGCTGGCGGCCCGCACGGTGGCATCGTCCCCGAGCAGCGTGGTCACGGCGTGCGAGACGTCGATGACCGCCTGCAGGAACGGCGGCCCTCCGCCGGGGACGCCGGCCACGGCGCTGCGGGTCGCCTCCTCGCCCAGCGCGGACACCGCGTCGGCCAGTTCTCTCTTGGAGGGGAAGTGGAACGTCAGCGCCCCCATCGTCATGTTCGCCGCTGCGCAGATGCGCATCAGCGATGTCCCTGCGTACCCCGCACGAGCGAACTCGGCGGCGGCCGTCTGCACCAGGCGCTGCCGAGTCCTCACGGCTCGTGTCTGACTCACCGGTCGATCACCTGACTTTCGCTGTTCGCGGCCCGGCGAACCGGGCCCGATATCGGGTGCGGCGGGCCGGGGGACACCCACCGGGAGGTCCCCCGGCCCGCCAGCGGCCGGCTCAGTCGCCGGCCGCGGGGGCAGGGGCGGCGAGCCGGCCGCCCCTGCCCCAGTAGGAGGGGTCGACCTCGCGGATGACGACCGTCACGGCCTCCACGGGGCAGCCCGCCCCCTGCGCGACGGCTTCGCTGACCTGCTCCACGGTCCGGGAACGGGCAGCCGGGGTGCTGCCCTCCCACCAGTCGATCGTGACGACGGGCATGGCATCTCCTTCAAACGTCTACGGACGGGTGCGTGGGCCGGTGGGCCGGCGGCAGGGTGCCGGGGCGCCACCGCATCACATAACGAGCGATTTTTTTGTTATGGTAGTGCGCGCAGCGACCGGGTGAACCTGATACGGAAGCCGGGAGGACCGGATGAGGCACCAGACGGCGGCACGGACGGCCCGCGGCGGCGCCCTGCACGCGCTGCCCGGCCCGCTGCGGCGCAGCGACCGCCCCTCGCTCCAGCCCCCGCGTCCCGGGCAGACCGGGACGGCGTGGGACGACCTGGAGGAGGTGGAGACCGCGCTGGCCCGTGCCCAGCAGGTGATCCGCGAGCACCGCCTGCTGCGGGCGCAGCCCCCGGCCGCCGGCCGTCCCGGCCGCCGGCCGATGCCGCTGCGCGACGTCACCGACGCCCCCGTCACCGGCCGCGACCTGATCCTCGCCGCCGAGCGGGAGGCCTGCCTCGCCCTGGCGGTCCCCGACTCCCCCGACTGCCTGGCCGAGGCCGAGGACCAGTACCGCACGCTGCGGTCGGCGGAGGTGTCCGTGCGCGTCCTGTACCCGAAGGCCATCATGACCGTCGCCGGGGCCGCGGCCCACCTGGAGCGGGCGGCGGGCCTGGGCGTGCAGTGCCGACTGGTGTCGGTCCGCCAGGTGTTCACCGCGGTGATCGACCGCACCACCGTGTTCATGGCCGCCGGCGCCGAGCCGGGCGAGGCGGGGGAGCGGGTGTTCCGCGAGTCGGAGGTCGTCGCCCTCCTCGCCGAGGCGTTCGAACAGAGCTGGGCGTCGAGCATGCCGGTCCGCGCCGTGGTCTCCCGGCTGCTGACCCCCCAGCAGGTCACCGCGCTGCAGTTGATGAACTCCGGGGTGAAGGACGAGAAGATCGCCCGGATCATGGACATCTCGCCCCGCACCCTGAGCCGGCTGGTGGCCAAGGCCATGGAGGCGCTGGGAGCCAGAAGCCGCTTCGAGGCCGGCGCCAGGGCGCAGGAACTGGGCCTGCTCGGCTGAGCGCACCACGCCCATGCGCTCTCCCGCATCCCGGCGCGGCGCACCGCACCGTCCGTCGCCACCGTCGCGCACCGCACGTCACCGACTTCCCGCAAGGGAGAAAACCACCTCCCTCCTCTGATTCCGAAAACTCACCAAAAGACCGCTCGGGCCGCTGGGAAAAGAATTACCCCAGCGGTCCTCTTCTGTCTGGTCCGAGTTTTCTGTTTCCTCTGCCGCCCATGGAAGCAGAAAGAGCGGGCCGAAAGCGCGATGATGTCCTGTCGTCGCCAGCGCCGGGCGGGTACTCGCCACCGCACCCCGGCCAAACCCGGCGCCCACCTGGCGATTGGCCCGAACAGGCGGAAGCGGGAACGGGCCGCGCCGCCGCCGGAACCCGCGCGCGGCGAAAGGGAGAGTAAACGCCTCGGAAACCCCGGAAAAAAGCCCGCCGATGGCCGATGAATGCCAGGCGAGTAGTCGCCACTCAAATTCGTGGACGCGCCCGCGTGCGCCCCGCAAAATCGGGTCGGAAGCATCGAGGACACCACCACACACTGCGGAGGCAATGCCGTGCACGAACTGCTCGAAATCGATGAAGAAGTAGCGGACGCGCTGTCCGACGGACTCCCCGTGGTCGCTTTGGAGTCCACGGTCATCGCCCACGGCCTGCCGTACCCGGGCAACCTCGACACCGCGCTCGCCATCGAGAAGGCCGTCCGCGACGCCGGCGCCGTACCCGCCACGATCGGCCTCGCCCGCGGCCGGTTCCTGGTGGGCATGAACCGCGACCGGATCGAGGAGTTCGCCACCTCGGCCGACGTCGCCAAGGTCAGCAGCCGGGACATCGGACCGGTCCTGGCCCGTGGCGGCCTGGGCGCCACCACCGTGGCCTCCACCCTCGTGGCCGCCGACCTCGCAGGCATACCGGTGTTCTCCACCGCCGGCATCGGCGGCGTCCACCGCGGCGCCTCCGAGACCTTCGACATCTCCGCCGACCTGGTGCAGTTCACCCGCAGCAAGGTCGCCGTGGTCTGCGCCGGGGCCAAGAGCATCCTCGACCTGGGACTGACCCTGGAGTACCTCGAGACCCTGGGCGTGCCGGTCATGGGCTACCGCTGCGACGACTTCCCGGCCTTCTACTGCCGCTCCTCCGGTTTCAAAAACCCCCAGCGCTTCGACGACCTGGAAACCATCGCCCGCGCGATCCGCGCCCACTGGGCCGCGGGCCTGCCCGGCGGACCGCTGGTGACCCACCCCATCGCCGAAGCGGACGCCCTGGACAGCGCCGCCATGGAGGCCGTCATCCAGGAAGCCCTGCAGGAGGCGGAGACCGCCCAGATCCGCGGCGCGGCCATCACCCCCTACCTGATGAAGGCCGTCTCCCGGGCCACCGGCGGCAAGAGCGCCGCCGCCAACCGCGCCGTCCTCGTCTCCACCGCCTCCGTCGCCGGCCGGCTGGCCGTCGCCTACGCCCGCACCGCACACCCGGAGGAGACCCGGTGAAGGCCGCAGTCTTCGACCTGGACGGCACCCTGGCCGACACCCCCTCGGCCATCTCCGCCCTGCTCATCACCGTCGCCGCGGAAGCCGGCCGCACCGTCACCGAACAGCAGGTGCGCCCCACCATCGGCAAGCCGCTGGAACCGTCGATCGGCCACCTCATCGGCCGACCCGTCGACGACCCGGCGACCGTCCGGGCCGTCGCCCGCTACCGGCAGCTGTTCAGCCAGGAGGTCGTCAGCCGCGGACCGGCGATGCTCTACCCCGGCGTCCGCGAAGGCCTGGTCACCCTGCACGAGCGGGGCACCCTCCTCGCCGTCGGCACCTCCAAGATCACCTCCAGTGCGGAGGCCCTGCTGTCGGCGATGGGCATCCGCGACCTGTTCGGCGCCGTCATCGGCCACGACCAGGTGTCGCACGCCAAACCCCACCCCGAGACCGGGCTGCGCGCCGCGGCCGCCCTGGGCCTGGACCCCACCGACTGCGCCTACATCGGCGACACCGTCACCGACATGCGCATGGCGCACGCAGCGGGCATGGAAGCCGTCGCGGTCAGCTACGGCGTCGCCTCCCCCGAGGAACTCGGCGCCCTGGAGGACACCGTCGTCTGCGAGGACTTCGCGTCCGTCGTACGCGCCCTGACCGCCTCCTCCGTCTCCCTCCTGTGACCTCCCCTGCTCCACATCGACAGAAAGACCCTCGAAGATGACCACAGAAACCGCACCGGGCGGTGCAACCGGTAGCGGCAGCCTTCCCGGCCCCGCACCACGGCCCGAACCGACTCCGTCCAACAAGATGACCTCCAAGGAGGCGTGGACCCTCACGGTCCTGGGCTGCGCCCTATTCCTGGCCACCTTGGACTTCTCCATCGTCTACGTGGCCCTCCCCAGCATCGGTGCCGACCTGTCGCTGCGCGAGAGCAGCCTGCAGTGGGTCGTCAGCAGCTACGCCATCTTCTTCGCGGGCTTCCTGCTGGTCGGCGGACGCATGGGGGACCGCTTCGGCGCCCGCCGCGTCTTCCTGGGCGCCACCGCCCTGTTCGGCGTCAGCTCCCTGGCCGCTGGACTCACCGACGACTTCACCACCCTGGTGATCGCCCGCGCACTGCAGGGCATCGGAGCGGGCCTGCTGGACCCGTGCACCCTCGGCCTGATCCAGCAGGTCTTCCCGCCGGGAGCGAAGCGGAACCGGGCCATGGCCGTGTGGAGCGCGGTGGGCGCCCTAGGGCTGGTCGGCGGTGTCGTCATCGGAGGACTGCTCACCGCCGTCTCCTGGCACTGGGTGTTCTTCGTCAACGTCCCCCTGGCCGTCGCGGTGATCGCCCTGGGCTTCCTCCTGCTGCCCGGCCGACAGCACCAGGACGGCGGCCGCCCCACGCCCCTGAACGTTCCCAGCGCCGTCTTCGGCACGGGTGCGATCCTCCTGCTGGTGCTCGGCCTCTCCCGGCTCGGGGACGTCGGCATCACTGCACCGTCCACCGTGATCGGTCTGGTCGGATTCGTGGTGCTGGGCACCGCCTGGGTCGTGCGCGAACGCACCAGCGCCAGCCCGCTGATCGCACGCCAGCTGTGGCGCACCCGCTCGCTGATGACCGCATGCGTCATCGACGCCTGCTACGTCCTGAGCATCGGCGTGGAGTTCTTCCTGGTCACCATGTTCCTGCAGAACGAGCACGACATGGGACCGCTCGCCGCCGGCCTGGGTTTCCTGCCGCTGACCGTGACGGTGATCCTCGGCAACGTCATCACCGACCGGTTCATCGGCCGACACGGTCCCAAGCCGATGGTGGTGACCGGCCTGGCCATCGCCGGTCTCGGCCTGGCACTGCTGGCCGTGGGCGTGCACAGCGACAGCTACCTGATCGGCATGCTGCCCGGCCTGCTGCTGTCGGGAGTGGGCAACGGCATCGCCTTCCCCGCGATGTTCGTCTACGCCACCTCCGACATCCCCGGGGAGAACCAGGGCGTGGGCGCGGCCATGATGACCACCACCCAGTACGTCTTCTCCGCCACGGGCCTGGCCATCTTGGTGCTCATGCTCGGGGCATCTCCCCAGGCCGGAAACTTCACCGTCACCTTCGCCTTCAGCGCCGCGATGGGATTCCTCGGCTCCGTCATCGCCGCCGCCGCCATGCGCCGGCCCCTCCAGACGGCAGCCGACTGACCACCCCCGCCGCCGCCACCCCCCACCGGCCGGCCCGCCGCCCCGCCCCCACCCGGCGGCGGGCCGGCCGCCCCGGACCTCGCCCCGAAGGAGCACCCGCCATGGAGATCCTGGCCAGTCGCATCGTGATACGCCCCGGCGATCCCGAAGCCAGCCGCACCTTCTACCGCGACCAACTCGGCCTGGCCATCTACCAGGAGTTCGGCAGCGGCCCGGAACGCGGCACCGTGTTCCACCTGGGCGGCGGATTCCTGGAACTGGTGGGCCGCGGCCCGCGGCCGCACACCAGCCACCCCGCCCTGTGGCTGCAGGTCCGCAGCCTCGCCCGGACCCGCGCGCGCCTGCTGCGCAACGGCGTCACCCCGGAACGGGACGCCCGAACCGAGCCCTGGGGCCTGTGGGAGATGCACCTGACCGACCCCGACGGCATACGGATCTACCTCGTCGAGATCCCCCAGGACCACCCCTTCCGACACGGTGTGCCGGCCCCCGACAACCCGCCCCCCACCCCGCTGGAGGACCAGATCAAGACAGCCGAGGCCGAGGCCGACGGAGGGCAGTGGTGACGCTCCTGGTCCACGCCGACCGCTCCTACCTGGGCACCCCCGACACGGCGGACACCGTCTCCATCGGCACCAACAAGTGCACCATCCTCATCCCCACCCACACCACGGGCGACCACCTGGGACTGTTCTCCCTCTCCCTGGCCCCCCACGGCCCCTACGCCACACCCCACTTCCACAAGAACATGACCGAGCTGTTCATCGTCGCCTCCGGCGAAGTACAGCTCACCAGGGGAAACACCTCGGTGACCGCCGGACCCGGGACGGCCCTGTACGTACCGCCCGGCACCCCCCACGGCTTCGCCAACGTCTCCGACGCCCCCGCCGAACTGATGATCGCCTTCACGCCCGGAGCCCACCGGGAGCGGTTCTTCCTCGGCCTCGCCGACCTGTTCAACCAGAGCAGTCCGCCCACCGAGGAGGAACTGAGGAAGTTCGCCGAGCAGCACGACCAGTACACGTACCACCCCGACACGGCGGACACCGTCCGCCCACCGATCGCAAAGGACCGGCCCTCGTGGGACTGATATCCAAAGAAGAGACATCCCGAAGAATCCCCTCCCTGACGGGCATGCGCTTCGTGGCCGCCTGCATGGTCTTCGTCTCCCACGTCGCGGGGAACAGGATCTTCGGTGACGGCGACACCAACGACACCTTCTTCGACCTGTTCAACCCGGCCGGCTGGATGGGCGTCGGCTTCTTCTTCATCCTCAGCGGATTCGTCCTCACATGGTCGGCCCGGGACGACGACACCGTCCGGTCCTTCTGGCGCCGAAGAATGGTGAAAATCTTCCCCAACCACCTCGTCACCTGGTTCGCCGGACTCGTCCTGATGATCGTCACCGGCGAGGTCCTCAACGCCTTCCACGCCATCCCCAGCGCCTTCCTGGTGCACACCTGGATCCCCCGGATGGACGCCCTCACCGGGACGAACGGGCCGAGCTGGTCCCTGTGCTGCGAGCTGGTGTTCTACCTCGCCTTCCCCTACCTCCACCGCCTCGTCAAGAAGATCCGCCCCGAACACCTGTGGTGGTGGGCGGCCGGCACCGTCACGGCCATCGCCGCCTGGGCCGCACTGGTGTACACCACCTTCCCCAAGGAGCCCGGCATCATCTGGGCGCCCATGCCGTTCTGGCACTTCTGGGCGATCTACAACCCCCCGCCCATCCGGATGCTCGACTTCCTCCTGGGCATCCTGCTGGCCCGCCTGGTGATCACCGGGCGCTGGATCCCGATCGGCTGGACGGCCACCACGATCCTGGTCCTCGCCGGCTACGGCGCGATGCTCGTCGTCCCCCCGGAGTTCGGCATGATGGCCGTCACCGCGCTCCCCCTGGCCGCGCTCATCGCCCAGGCCGCCACCACCGACCTCACCTGCGCGCCCTCCCCGTTCCGCGGACGCGTCATGACCTGGCTGGGCGAGGTGTCCTTCGCCTTCTACATGGCCCACTACCTCATCCTGCACTTCTCGCTCAAGGCCATCGGACCCCAGCAGTGGTCCGTCCTCGAAGGCCTGACCGTCAGCCTGGCGATCTTCCTCGTCACCCTGCTCGCGGCCCACCTCCTGTACCGCCACGTCGAGGTGCCGGCCATGCGCGCCTGGGCCCGCCCCCGGACCACGCCGGCCCGGCAGACCCCCGCCCCTACCGGGGCGATCCCCCGGCAGAGGACCTCTGTCCTGCTGTAACCCCACCCGCACCGACCCGCACCGGCCCCCGCCCGCGCCGGAACGACCCCCACCAGAAAGGCACCCGTGATGCATCCCGCCGCAACCGACACCACCCGCGGAACGGTGATCCGCGCCGACCGCCTCGCCTTCCACCCCGAAGGCCCCTGCCAGGTCGCCTGCGCCGTGGGCCCCCACCTGGGAGCGCGTACCATCCGCCTGGACGTGGTCCGCATCCCCGCCGGCGCCACCTGGAAGAGACCCTCCGGCACCGCGGAGGAGAACGTCGCCGTCGTCTTTCAGGGCACCGGGCAGGCGACCTCCGGCCGGCACCGCCGGCCGATCGCGGCCGCGGACGCCGTCTACGCCCCTACCGGAGACGACTGCGAACTCACCGCCGACCGCGACGCCCCCCTCACCGCCTACGTGTGGACCTCCCGGCTGCTCCCGGGACGCCCCCGCGCCACCGCCCCGCGCCGCTTCACCAGCCTGTGGGACACCACGGCCCAGCTCACCGGCTTCACCGGCACCGGCCAGGCCGCCCCCCCAGCGCGCACCGCCACGATGAACTTCCTGTTCTGGCCCGGCACCGGCAGCCCCCAACTGTGCCTGCACTGCGGTGTCATGCAGCCCGGCGAATACTTCAGCGTGCACGTCCATCCCCACAGCGAGGAAGCCTTCATCGCCTTCGAGGGATCCGGACAGCTCCACCTCGACGGCCGGTGGATCGACGCCGAAGCCGGCGATGTCCTCTACGCCCCGCCGGGCGTGCCCCACGGCACCCGCCACCCAGCCCAGGACGCCGCCGCCCCCCGCTTCGTCACCTGCGGCGGCCCCACCCCCTTCGACCCGATGCTCTACGAGCGCGCAGGCCTTTCCAGCGAGGTGATCTAGCCACCATGTGCAGGATATTCGGACACTTCGACGCCGACGTCACCCCCCACGAACTCAAGACCGTCGCCGCGCTCCAGCGGCACGGCGGCCCCGACGCCCAGACCCACGTCACCGGAGACGGCTGGGGACTGGGGAACAACCGCCTCGCCATCATGGACCTCGACGGCGGCGACCAGCCCTACGTCCTGGGAGACATCACCGCCGTCTTCAACGGTGAAATCTACAACCACCAGGAACTCCGCGACTCCCTCGTCCGCCGCGGCCACACCTTCTCCGACACCTGCGACGGATCCATCATCCCCGCCCTGTACGCCGAGTACGGCACGGCCTTCGTCGACCACCTCGACGGCATGTTCGCCGTGGCCGTCGTCGACCTCCGCCACGAACCCCGGCTGATCCTGGCCACTGACGACATCGGCATGAAGCCGCTGTACTACCACTGGGACGCCGTCCGGCGGCACCTGTACTTCTCCTCCGAACTGCCGGCCCTGCTGTCCTTCCAGGCCGTCCGGGCCGACGCCTGGACCCCGGGGCTGGACGCCTACCTGGCCACCAAGACGCCCTTCGGCGAACAGACCATGTTCGAGGGCATCAAGGTGATGCCGCCGGCCGTCACCATGGACGTCACCCGCCGCCACGGCCCGCGCATGCATCACCGCGTGCCCACACCCGCCCAGGCGGCCACCGATCCGCAGACGGCGGCGGACCAGGTCCGCTCCCTGCTGCGCCGCGAGGTGCACCGCCTGACCCGCGCGGACGTACCGGTATGCGCCATCACCAGCGGAGGACTGGACTCCAGCCTGGTCACCGCCCTGGCCGCGGAGAAAGTCCCCGAACTGCACACCTTCAACATCGCCTACCGGGGCACCTGGCCGGCCGACGAGCGCGCCTTCGCCCGCCAGGTCGCCGAGCGCTGCGGCACCCGCCACCACCAGGTGGAGATCGACCCGGCCACCTTCCCCGACCTGCTGGCCGACGTCGTCTGGCACCTGGGCCAGCCCAACGCCGACCCCATCACCCTGAGCACCTACGCCCTGTTCAACGCCGTCCACAACGCCGGCTTCAAGGTCGCCGTCACCGGGGACGCGGCCGACGAACTCTTCGGAGGCTACGCCCGCATCAAGGAGGCCCTGGCCGCCCCCGAGGGAACCGACTGGATCCCCGGATACCTCCAGGCCCTGTCGGCCATCCCCCGACAGGACCGGATGCGTCTGTACTCCCCGGAGTACCGCGCCTACATCACCGACCGCGGCACCGCCGAGGACCACCTCGCCGACCACCTGCGCTCCACCCGCACCAGGCGGCTGGAGACGATCACCCGCGTCGAGGTCGGGCAGCGCCTGCCGGCCTACCACCTGCGGCGGGTCGACCACCTGAGCATGGCCTCCTCCGTGGAGGTCCGTCTCCCCTTCTGCCAACCCTCCGTCGTCCGCTACGCCCTCGCCCTCCCAGACCACCTGAAGGTGAAGGACGGGCAGGTGAAGCGGGCCCTGTACGGCGCGGCCCGCGGCCTGCTCCCCGACACCGTCCTGAACCGGCCCAAGCAGCCCTTCACCCTGCCGATCACCGCCATGCTGACCCCCGGCCAGCCGCTGCTGGACTTCGCCCGCGACATGCTCACCGCCTCACGCATCCGCGCCCGCGGCTACCTCGACCCCCAGGCCGTCAACCGCCTGCTGGCCGCCCAGCAGAACACCCCCGACGACCGGAGCGCCCTGGCCATCTGGTCCCTGCTCATCCACGAACTGTGGCAGGAGCAGTTCCAGGGCGGCCGGACGCGTACGCACCAGTTCGCACCGGGAGTCCCCGCATGATCGCCTACCTCGCGCAAGCCGTCGGCGCCCCCACCCCCACCCTCGTGCTCGACGCCGGGCCGTTACCCCGGCAAGAGGACGAACTGCGCACGGTCCTGACCACCGTCCGATGCTGGCTTGAGGACCACGGCCACGGACACGTGCTGAAGTTCGCCCTCGTCAAACCCTCCCCCCACCCCCTGTTCGACCTCGACTACCGGTTCGTCCAGGGACTGCCGGGAGGCACCGACCGATTCGACTTCCGGGGCAGTTGCGGCCACTCCATCCTCTCCTCCGTCCTGGCCGCCGACAACCTCGGCTGGCTTCCCCGCCTGTCGCCCGGCAACCGCATCCGCGTCCAGGTCCTCAACAACGGTGACCACGTGGTGTGCGAGGTGGACGAAGCCCGCCGCAACAGCGGGAACTTCACGGTCCACTTCCTTCAAGGAGACGGCATCCCCCTCGGCGAACTCCTGCTCACCGGACAGGCCCGCCAGATGCTCATGACCGCCGACGGCATGCAGGAAGCCTCCCTGGTCGCCACCGGCAACCCCTACGTCTTCGTCGACGCCGCCTCCCTGGGCATGGCCACCCAGCAAGAACTGTTCACCGCCGGCGAGACCCTCTACGACCGACTGCTGCGCATCCGAACCGCCGCCTCGGCCGTCCTCGGCTGGCCGCCCGAGAGCGTCTTCCCCAAGATCGCGGCGGTCGGAGCCTACACACCGGGCCGCCTGTCGGTCCGCGCCATATCCGTTCCCAGCTGGCACCCCACCCTCGCCCTCACCGGAGCCACCTGTCTGGCCGCTGCGGCCGCCATCCCCGGCACCGTCCCCGCCCGACTCCTGCAGCAGGCGGGCATCACCGCCGACGACATCACCATCGACACCCCGGCCAGCACCACCCATGTCGCCGCCTACCTGTCCGGCGGCGACGGCGAGGCGTCCCTGCAGTGGGTCAGCGTGAAGGGCAAGCACGCCCACCTCAACGGACCGGCACCGATCAACGAACTCAGCAGCTACCTCTACCGGAAGGACCGGACATGGCAACCACTGACCGTATGACCTCCCCCACCGCCCCCCCGTCCGGACAGCTCGACCCCCGGCTGGAGCACCTGCTGCACCGGGACGCCGCCGAAGCCGACCGCACCGGCCGCATCACCGACGACGTCCTGCACGCCCTGCGATCCTGCGGCATCCTCGGCACCGCCGTACCGCGCGCCTACGGGGGAGCGGGCAAGGACGCCACCGAGATCAACGCCCTTGTCGAACAGGTCGCACGCGCCGACCCCTCCGTGGCCATCATCCTCTTCCAGCACTTCGCCGTCAGCGCCCGCATCCAGGAGTGGGCCGACGAGGAACAAAAGGCCCGCTGCCTGCCGCGCCTGGCATCGGGGGAGTGGCTGGCGGCATCGGCCTGGAGCGAAAGCGGCGCGGGCGCGGACAAGCGCAACCTGTCCACCACCGCCGAACGCACGCCCCACGGCTGGGTCCTCAACGGCGCCAAGGCTTTCACCACCGGTGCGGGCCTGGCCCAGCTCTACCTCGTGCTCGCCCAGACCTCCGCCCCCGAACACGACACCTCCCTCTACGGCAGCAGCGGGCAGACCTTCTTCCTCGTCGAAGCCGACACCCCCGGCCTGACCGCCGAGACCGGCATGGACCTCGTCGGCATGCGGGCCTCGGCCACCGGCTTCGTCGAATTGCGCGACTGCCACGTCCCGGCCGGCGCCGCCATCGAGCCGCTCGGACAGGCGGCCCGCATCATCGCCGCCGTACGCCACTCCGGGGCCACACTCGGCGCGGTGTCCCTCGGCATCGCCCACACCGCCTACCACCTCGCGCTCTCCCACGCGCGAAAGCGCGGACTGAGCGAAGCACAGGCCGTACGGCACAAACTCGCCGACATCGCCGCCCTGCTGGAGGCCACCCGTGCCCTGGTGGAACGGGCGGGCCGCCGCACCAGCGACGACCCGGGCACCACCACCTTGCTCAGCAAGCTCCACGCCACCTCCACCGCCGAGCACATCTGCCAGGAAGTCAAGCGTCTGCTGGGAAGCAGCGGCTTCCTGAGCGACCACCCCATCAACCGCCTCGCCCGCGACGCCCACGCCGTCGGGCTCATGGGCCCGACCAACCACCTGACACGAGAGCTGGTGAGCGCTCAGTGGACCGCCTGACCACCCACCCCACCCCCTACGACCTGGTCGTCACGGACGCCCGCATCGTGACGCCGCACGGTGTGCGCCCCGGCCACCTGGCCGTGGCCGACGGCCGTATCGCCCGCATCCTCCCCTCCGGGGAGACACCCCCGCCGGCCCGCCGCACCCTCCGGGCCCGGGGCCTCCACCTCTTACCCGGGGTCATCGACTCCCACGTCCACTTCCGCACCCCCGGACTGACCCACAAGGAGGACTGGGCACACGGCAGCCGCGCCGCGGCCGCCGGCGGGGTGACCACCGTCATCGACATGCCCAACACCCGCCCCGCCCTGCACACCGTCGAACGGGCCCACCAGAAGGCGGAACTGATCGAGGGCACCTCCCTGGTCGACTTCCGGTTCCACTTCGGCGTCAGCCCCCACACCGTGGAGACCATCCGGGACCTCTCCCCGCGCGTCGCCACCTCCGTCAAGGTCTTCATGACCGGCCACCACACCGCTCCCGACGTCATCCACGACCCGAAGGTCCTCGCCCGTGTCTTCGCCGTCGCCGCCGAGACGGGCATCCGCCTAGTGCTCCACGCCGAGGACGACGGCGTCTTCGCCCTCCTGGACCGGCGGCAAGGCACCCCGCGCCACTACGACCAGTACGAACGCACCCGGCCCCGCAGCGGCGGCATCGTGGCCGTCACCAAGATCATCGAACTGGTGCGCCGATACGGCACCGCCGCCCACGTTCTGCACGTCTCATCGGCAGAAGAAGCCGACCTCCTGGCAGCCGCCCGCCACATCGGACTGCCCATCACCTACGAGACCACCCCCCACCACCTCTCCTTCACCGCCGCCGACACCCACCGGCTGGGCGCCCGCATACGCCTCAGTCCGGCCATCCGCCACAGCGACGACCAGCAGCGGCTGTGGGACGCCCTGGTCGGCGGAGAGATCTCCACCCTCGGCAGCGACCACGCCCCCCACACCATCGAGGAGAAGTCCAGGCCGGCACCGGACGCACCGCCGGGTCTGCCCGGCGTCCAGGAACTGCTCACCGCGGTCTTCACCGGGCTGCGCAGACGCTTCCCGCACACCTCCGTCGACGACAGCCTGACCCTGCTGGCCCGGGTGTGCTCGGCCGAACCGGCCCGCCTGTTCGGCCTCGACCAGCAGAAAGGTTCCCTCACCGAGGGGCTCGACGCCGACCTCGTCCTCTTCGACCCCGAGGCCACCTGGCTGATGTCCGCCCGGCACGCCCACACCAAGAACCACTGGTCCGCCTACGAGGGCTGGACGTTCACCGGCCGCCCCACGACCACCATCCGGCGCGGCGAGATCATCTGGGACGGAACCTCCTTCGGCCCCGCCGGCGGTGTGTGGCTCGACGCCCGCAACCCCCTGGCCACCGAAGAACCGGCCACCCCCCACCACCCTCGAGCCACCAGGGAACCGGCCCCCGCCCCCTGACCCGCCCCGGCCCGACCCGCACCGACCACCCTGCCAGCGAGAGACGGGAAACCGATGCCCACCGACTACGCTTCCTTCCTCCACGCCATGGCACAGGTGCCCACCCCCGTCACCGTCGTCACCACCCGCACCAGCGACGGGCACCGCTACGGCTTCACTGCCAGCGCGTTCTGCTCCCTGTCCGCCCGGCCCCCCCTGATCCTGGTCTGCCTGGCCAAGACCTCCTCCTGCCACCCCGCCTTCACGCGCACCGGCAGCTTCATGGTGAACCTCCTCGCAGAGGACCACCAGGAGGTCGCACGGGCCTTCGCACGCGGCGGGCAGGACAAGTTCACGGACAGCACGATGACCGAATGCGAACTCGGCCTGCCCGGCCTGCCCGACGCGGCGGCCCGCCTCGCCTGCACCACCCACGCCGTACTCGACGGCGGTGACCACAGCATCCTCGTCGGCCAGGTGGAACGCACCGCGGTCCTCGAACAGCAGCCGCTCGTCTACCACAACCGGCAGTTCGTCGGCACCCGACCGCATGCGATGGCGACGACATGACGACCACATCGCCCCCACGCTCCCCCCACCTCTCCCCGCCCTCGCTCACCTCCCCCACCGAGCGAGCAACCCACCCCGACCGCTTCCACCTGCCGGGAACCACGCAACCGACCGCACTGGTGATCTTCGGCATCGCAGGCAGCCTGTCCCGCAGGAAACTGCTCCCGGCCATCTACGACCTGGCCAATCGCGGCCTGCTGCCGCCCGACTTCTTCCTCATCGGCATGGACCGCCCGACGGCTGAGCACACCGACTTCGTCCTCCCCATGCTCGACGCCGTCACGACCCACGCCCGCACCCCGCTGCGCGAACGGACCTGGAGATGGCTGCGGGACAGATTCCGGTTCATACCCGGGGACTTCGGCCAGGAGACACCCTTCATCGCCCTCAAGGAGACCATCGCGTCCGCCGAACGCAGGAACGGAATACCCGCACACCACGTCTACTACCTCTCCACCCCACCCTCCTGCTACGCCCCCGTCGCCGAGCAACTGCGAAGACACGGACTCGCCGACGCACGCGGCGGGGCCCGAAGCCTGCTGATCGCCGAGAAACCCTTCGGGTACGACCTGGCCTCCGCCCGTGCCCTCGCGACCGCTCTGCGACGGGCGTTCCCCGGCGGACGGATCCTCTGCACCGACCACTACCTGGGAAAGGAGGCCCTGCGCAACATCACGGCTCTCCGGTTCGGCAACACGGTCTTCGAGCCGTTGTGGAACCGGCGGCACGTCGACCACGTCCAGATCACGCTGGCCGAGGACGAGGGGATCGGCGGCCGCGCCGAGTACTACGACGGCGCGGGAGCCGCCCGTGACACGATGCAGAACCACCTGATGCAACTGCTCGCGCTGACCGCCATGGACGAGCCCCGCACCTTCGACCACGACACCGTCTCCGCGGAGAAGACCAAGGTCCTGCGGGCGGTACGGCTCCCCTCCGACCTGGACACCTACGCGGTCCGCGGCCAGTACACCCGCGGCCGTCAACACGCCGCACCGGTGCCCGGCTACCAGCAGGAGGAGGGAGTCGCCCCCGGTTCGACCACGGAGACCTTCGCGGCCCTGAAAGTCGAGATCGACAACCAGCGCTGGGCCGGCGTCCCCTTCTACCTGCGCACCGGGAAAAGACTCAGACAGCGCGTCACCGAGATCTCCCTGGTGTTCAAGAACGCTCCGACGGCCTTCACCGGAGAGTCCCACCGCAACCCGCCGAACGTTCTCTCCCTCCAGGTCCAACCCCGTCAGGGAGTCGAACTCCGCTTCGGGGTGAAGGTCCCGGGAAGCACGACAGACATCCAGGACGTGACGATGGGGTTCGACTACGGGGAATCGACCCTCCCGCCCGTCCCCGGGGAGTACGAGTCGCTCATCGCCGACGTCCTGCGCGGCGACACCACCCTGTTCCCGAGCCGGCCGGAGATCGAACACTCCTGGAGGATCATCGACGCCGCCCGGGAACACTGGTCCCGTCGCGGCCGCCCCGAGCCGTACGCCCCGGGAACCTGGGGACCTGCGGCGGCCGAGAGAATGCTGCGGTCGGACGGCCGCGCATGGCTCCGGTCGGGCACGGACACCAGCGCCGATCAGCGACCGCCGTCCGCACCGCGCAGCCCGTAGCCACCAGGCAGACCGAGGCGACGAGGAAGCGCCAGGCCCCGGAACCGCCGTGTTCCCGGGGCCTGAGGCCGTGCGCAGAAGGGACCGCCCCGCCCGCCGTGCACGTCCGGTGCCGGCCTCGTCGAGCAGTGGTGACGTCGCTTGCCGATGAGTTCGAAAGGCACCGGCTCCCGTGCCAGGGCAGCATCGCTCCTGGTGAAAGGTGCTGGTCATGCCGCAGCTGTCGAAGGTCGAACTGTACGCGGCGATCCGGCGCGACCATCGCGGCGGCATGTCGATGCGGGGTGCTCCGAAGTACCGGCGCGACCCGGCGACGGGGCTGAAGTCCTCCCCGCCGACGCGGGGGTGTTCCCGAGGCGGACGCCGAGCACCAGGCGCAGCCGGAGTCCTCCCTGCCGGCGCGGGGGTGCTCCGACCATCACGGGCGTGATCAACGGGACTCCCTTGTCCTTACCACCGATGCGGGGGTGTTCCGTTGTGCGGGCTGCGATAGGTGCTGGCCTGAGTGCCTTCCTCGCCGATGCCCTGGCCGACCCCGACGGCGAAGTCGCCTGCCTGACGTGGAAGGAACAGTGCCGTGTCGAGGCCCGGACTGCGGAAGAACAGCAGGCGCGCGCGTGAGAGGAGGCCCGGCATCAGCGGGAGGCGGCCGCATGGCCGTGTTCCACCTGCGGCCGTCCCGTTTGCCCGTCCGACTCCCCGCGGGCGACAGCGAGCACCCGGCCGAGGCCGACGGCGACTGCACGGTGTGTATCCAGGGCGCGGAGCGGGGTGCCGGGAGACCGGGTCCCGGGCTGCCGCGGCAAGCCCGGCACCCGGTGTTGCGGCGCTCGTCTAGCTGGTGGTGCCTGGCCGGGTGCGGCGGCTGGGGGCTGCTGGCCTGGCAGGTTGTCATCGGCGGCCGCGGGCGGCCAGCACGGTCGCCAGCAGAGGGCTGCCGATACTGCCCAGGGCGGCTGCGGTCTCCCGGTACGCCGGGTGCTGGTGCAGCAGGTAGCCGAGGAACACGAACACCATCCCGCCGGTGATCAGCCAGTGCAGCAGCCGGTCCCGGTCCCGGCCTGGGTCTGGTTCGGGGATACGCGGCGGGTTCGGCTCGGTTGTGGTCATGGCGTGCTCCTCCAAGGGGTGTTGGGCGTGCGCCGGTCGCACACATGTGGTGGGCAGAGGAAGTGCTCCCGCCCCTGCGCGTCTCGGACAGGCGACAGGACAGGGCGGGCCCCGTTCCCAGGAGTTCTCCGGGGAGTGCGGTGCCTGGTGAGCCCGACGGTGCCGGGCGGGGTGGTTAGCTCCGCAACCCGCCCGCCGACCCGAGATATCTCTGCACCCCTGTTATGGGCGGGTGGGGCGGAAGCGCTCGGGTGGCATGGTGGAGGAGGCAGCCGCCAGCGGCGCAAGCTCCCCTTCTGCGGACCGGACGCAGGCATGGAGAAAACCCCACCCGTCCACGGATAGGACCCGGCAGGACTGCTGAGTCGGGTGCCTGATGCAGGGGTTTCCGGGCACACCGAAGACGTCCGCCTTTATAACGCTGGAGTCCTGGAACGCAAAGGGGTTCCTGGCGCCTGGCCCGCGAGAGCCGACTGTTCAGCGGTTTTTAGGGAGTCAAGGGGGGTTCGTCCGAGATGTCATGGCGAACAAGGAGGTTGCGCGCCCAAGGAACGCAGGCGAGTGGAGTCGTCCATTCCGGTTGGCCCGGACCGTCGGATCCGCGCCTGCTGCGTTATAGCGCCCCGAGTTCCTCCAGCACCTTGATGCGTTCGTCCGGCAGCCGGTCCCGCCGTTGGCGTTGGTTGCTGAGCCATACCCCGAGCCGGATGAGGTGTTCCTGCCCGGCTTCATCGCGGACGGCTTCAACCCACTTTCTCGGCACCCGGGTGTGTCCTTCCCGGCCCAGGTACTGGCGCAGGGCGGCCAGGCCGCGGTCCCAGGTGCTCGCGCCCGCAGGCACCACCGCTCCTGCTGCCGTCTGGTTTCCGGGTCCGGTCTGGCCGCCCGGCGCGCGGGCCAGGGTGGTGGGGTGGATGCCCAGGGCGGTCAGGCGTTGGCGTTGTCCGTCGGTCAACTGCTGCCAGTGGGTGCGTTGCCGGGCCAGCCACAGCCCGATGTCCTCTCCGCCGGCGGTGACCCCGGGGCGGATCTCGTCGAGGGTGGCGCCGCCGTGGAGGCAGACGCGGACTTTGGCGTAGTGCCGTTGCCAGTCGGTCGGCCACGCGGGGTTCCAGTCGGGGTCGATGGCTGCCAGGCGGGCGGCCCGCTCCGCGGCCCGGTCCGGGTTTTTGCCGAGTCCGCCGGGGCGGCGGCAGTTGGTCAGCCACTGCCCGACCGGCCGGCCCTCGGCAACGGCCGTCCGAGGAGCGCACAGCGTCCCGTGCACGGCGAAGTAGACCCGCGCCGCAGCGAGGTTCTCCTCAAACTGGGCGTCGGGTACCGACCAGACCATCCCGGCCTCCTCCAGCAGCTCGACCCGCCACGCCGCCAGGGTCCCGGCCCGGTAAGCGCGGCGCTGCTCACTGACCCACTGCCCGAGCGGAAAGTGACCGACGCGGGCGTCCAGCGGCACCACCACCGTGCCCTTCCCGCGCTCCTTACCACCCTGGCCCTGGGCCTGAGTCCGGTTCCCGTCACCGTGCTCCCGGCTGTACTCCTCGGGCTCTTGGTCCTCGCTCTCTTTCTGTTGCCGGTGCCATTTCCGTAGGGCGTTGAGCCCGGTGAGCCAAAGGTGGGATTCGGGCCGGATGACGCGGATGCGGACGAACTGCGCGATGAGTGCGGGGTCGCGGGGGGTGGCAAAGCGCAGTAGCGGCACCGCCTCCGCCGCCTCTTCACCTTCGCCCTGTCCGTCGCCGCTGTGTGCGGGGTCGAGGTCGGTCACCGACACGGGCTGGGTGCGGCTGAGGGCGGTGGTGACGGCGAGCTGTTCGATGAGCTTGGCCTCATGTGCCCTCAGGCCCTGGAGGACGGCGACCAGCGGCTGGTAGGAGGCGGAGGCGAGCATGTCGTCCGGCGCCTCGCCCGGGGCGAGGAAGACGGGCACGATCAGCCGGGCCACCTTGCCCTCACCGGGCTTCTGCCGCAGGGCTCGCCCCACCGCCTGGACGATGTCGACGGCCGAGCCGCGTACGTCGGCGAAGACGACGCCGTCGACACCCCGCCTGCCGCAGATGTCCACCCCTTCGCCCAGGACGCGGACGTTGGCCAGCACGCTCAGTTCGGTCTCCCAGCCGTCCTCGTCGATGCCGTCGGCGAACCGCTGGAGCACCGCCCGTCGGTGGGCGGGTTCGTGTTCGCCGCAGAGCCAGTCGGCCCACACTCGCCGCGGGCAGGTGGCCGGGTCCTCCTGGTACAGGCGGGCCGCGGTCTGCGGCAGGGCACGGGCGAAGGCCAGCGCCTCGATCGTGCGGTGATGGAAGCTGATCAGCGACCGCACCCCCGTTTCGGCCGCGTGCTTGACCAGCGCGGCCTGCAACGCCGCCAGGCGCCGGCCCCGCCGCTCCTCCTCGCTCCCGCCCGCGCCGAGGTCGGGCGGCCGGATCTCCAGCACGTCGATCTCGAACCGGGCCAAGACGCCCCGATCCACCGCCTCGGTGAGGGAGAACGTGAACACCTGCGGCCCGTAGAGGCGCTCGTCGTCCATGCTCGCCACCAACCGCCCAACAGCCCTCGGAACGGCCTCTGAACGGCCTTCTACGGCCTCCTGAGCCCCGCTCCCGCTCTCTGCGGCTCTTGCCTCGCCCGGGCGTCCGGCGGGTTCCCAGATACGCGGCGTGGCGGTCAGGTACAGCCGCCGTGCTGCCGGGATCCGGGTCTGGTCGTGGATGGCCGCCCACGGCTTGGCCCGATCCCCGGACGTGCGGTGCGCCTCATCGACCACGGCGAGCCCGAACGGCGCCAGCTGCTGCCCGTAGACGCCCCGGAAGGCGGCCTCCAGCGGCCCGGGCCCCTCCACCACCGACCCGTCTGGATCGGTTGGGCCGGCCTCCTGCCGCGGCGCGAGGGAGGCGTAGGTGGCGAACACCGTCACCGGCCCCGACCCCGCCCACAACGCCAACCGGATCGGGTTGGTGGTGCACCGCACTCCCAACCCGGCCAGCGCCGAGTCGCCCTCCAGGGAACACACCGCGACGGCCGGGCCGGTGTGGCCGGCGGCCCGCCACACCTGGACGGTCTGGGTGAGCAGGTCCAGGGTCGGCACCATCACCAGCACCCGACCCCGCGGCTCCAGCCTCCGGGCAGCCTCGGCGGCGATCAGCGTCTTGCCCGCGCCGGTGGCGGCCACCACGGTGGCCCGCAGCCCCTCGGCCGGTACCTGGTGACCTGCGCGGTATTCCAGCGTGCGCACGATCGCGTCCACCGCTTCCACCTGATGCGGCCGGAGCCTGATGCCCGCCATGAACGGCCCTCTCGTTCTCTGCCCTGCTCCCGGACGTTTTCCGCGCTTCTTCTGTACCCGGAGGGGAATTCGCGTCCGCGCAAGCATGGGCACGAATTCCCGCTCGGCTACTCCCCGGTGTTTTCGGTGCCCGCCGGGCCAATGGTGAAGGGGGCCACCTCGATGAGTCCCTCGGGTGTGGTGCGGACGCGCTCAGCGAGCAGGCCCAGCAGGCGCCGCGGAGTGATGCCGTGGGCGGTGGCGCAGGCACGCAGCCGCTGGTAGGCCTCCGCATCCACCGGGACGGTCAGCACCAGCCTGGCCGCGCTGTCCTGCTCCAGGCGAGCGGTCTGTTCCTCCCGCGCCCACCGCACCGCCGTCGGATCACGCTCGGGGTCGTAGACCTCCAGCCCCTCCTCCTCCATCACGTATCCGATGCGCCGCCACTCGGTATGCTCGGCCACCGCGATCCCGATAGCGCGGACATCGTCCTCGGTCTCACACAGCCGCGAGCGAATCCGCTCGTGCAAGCGCGCCTCGTCCGTGGCCTTTTCAATCTGCTCCAGCGTCATGCCCGAAGCCCTGCGCCGCACCGCCGCGCGGGCGCGGACTTTCGGGTTCTCCCGCCTGTCGTGCATGGGCCGTTCCTCGTCTCCCCAGGGGTGGTGTGTTTTCCCGGACTCTACACAGCGATGCATCCCGCTGAGAGGGGAACCCGCCAACTCCCTCGATTTGGTCACCCGGTGACCTCCCGTCACACTCGCTCGCCGCCCCGCACCCCCTCCCTGTAGCCAGCCCGGCCCGCACAGCGGGCCCAACCCTCATCTCACATTCACCCACTGACGGCCACTCACTCCACGCCCCACGGGGCCGCCCCCGAGGGCGGAGCGCAGCGGAGCCCCTTTGGCCCGCACCGCGGGCCGCCCCGGCCCCGAACGGGCGCAGCCCGAAGGGGCCCTGGGGCCGCGCAGCGGCCCGCCCGAGCGTAGCGAGGGCTCCGGCGCGCAGCGCCGGAAGCGGCGAGCGCAGCTCGCTGTTTCGCTGCTCCGCGCGTCAGCGCGGAGGGACCCGCTCCGCGGG